>NZ_JACZFR010000029.1 GCF_014904815.1 Microbulbifer taiwanensis | reverse complement strand
CCCCGGCCCGGGGGGGGGGGCCCCCCGGACCCCCCCGGGGGGGGCCCCCCCCCCTGCGATTACGACAGCGACGGCGACGTGGACCTGTTCCTGGTGCGCGGCGATATAGGTCCTAACAAACTGTACCGCAACGAGGGCAACAACCAGTTCCTGGATGTGGCGCAGCAAGCCGGGGTGGCCTACACGAAAAACGGCAACGGCAATCACCGTCTCAGCGGGCCCACCTTCGCCGACATGGATGGCGACGGCGACCTGGATCTGTTTATCGGCGGCTTTTACGGCTCGCCCTCGTTTATTTTCGCCAACAACGGCGACGGCAGCTTCAGTGATGTCACCGAGGGTTCCGGCATCGACCGGATGCTGGCCGAGAACACCGCCTCCGCGGCCTTCGGCGATTACGACCTGGACGGCGACCTGGACATGGCGCTGAGCCACTGGGGTGTCGGCTACGCCGACAGCGAAAACCACGGCTCCACCGAGCACCTGTGGCGCAACGACAGCGACGCCTCGGGCATTCTCTTCACCGATGTGAGCGTCGAGGCCGGCATCTCGGATACGGCCATATTCCCGCCGATTGAAAATGCCGTGCTCGATGGCGTCTACGACTATTCGTTTTCGCCCACCTTTGCCGACATCAACGGCGATGGCTACCCGGACCTGTTGATGGCCAACGACTTCGGCACCAGCCTGATCTATATCAACAACGCCGACGGCACTTTCCGCAACACCACCGGCGACAGCGATCTGCGCGTCTACAGCGCCATGGGATCGGCGGTGGCCGACTACGACAACGACGGCGATCTCGACTGGTTTATCACCGCTATCTACGACGAGGAGGCGCAGAACCCCGATCACGGCAACCGCCTCTACCGCAACGACGGCAGCGGCCGCTTTGTCGACGTGACCCAGGCCGCTGGCGTGATGGACGGCGGCTGGGGTTGGGGCGCCTGCGCCGCGGACTTCAACGGCGACGGCCACCTGGACCTCTACCACACCAACGGTTGGGACAACCTGACCACCGGCACAGTATTCGACAAGGACCCCAGCCGGCTGTATATCGCCAACGGCGATGGCAGCTTCTCAGACAGGGCGGGCAGCAGTGGCGTTGTCGACTACGAGCAGGGGCGCGGTGTGGTCTGCGCGGACTTTGACAACGACGGTGACGTGGATCTGTTCGTCACCCACCGCAACCTGGACAACTCGGCGTCCTTCTACCGCAACGACTCGGCCGGCCAGAACACCCTGGCCATCCGCCTGCGCGGCAGTGCGCCTAACACAGAGGCCGCCGGCGCGCGCATCGCCGTGACCATCGGCGAGATGACCCAGATGCACGAGATCACCATCGGCACCAACTTCACCTCCCAGAACCCGACGCGGCAGATCTTCGGCCTGGGCAGCGCCAGCCAGGCGGACAGCGTGCGCATCACCTGGCCGGACGGCCGCGAAGAGGTGCACACGGCCGTGCCCGCGGGCGCGCTGGTGGAGTATCGCCAGCAGTAGGCTGCTGACAAAGTCCTACAGCCAGAATCGAAGGCAAAGTGCTAGGACGAGTATTTCGAACCGTCGGCGACAGGACGTCGCCGCCGGAGCGTACAGGGATGTATTCACAGCGTTTCGAAATACTCGTCCTAGTGCTTTGCCGCCACTCCACCTGCTTATAGCGAGAGGAGGGGTTTATCAACAAGCTGAAATCAAGCACTGAAGTGCTTGATTTGCGACCCGGCCATCCATGGCCGGATAGACGACAAATGCTCGCGATAAAAACGATAAGAAGAGGAAAACCGCTATGAGAGATTTTTTCGCCGGTCTGATCGCCGCGGCCTGCCTGGTGCAGTCAGTCCCGGCCCTGTCCGAGGACGAGACCCAGCTGTACAACCCGGCGCACTCGGCGGCGCGCAACTGGAACGAGGCGCTGCTGGCGGCGATTCGCGTGGACTACGCGCGGCCGACGGTGCACGCGCGCAACCTATTTCACTCTTCGGCGCTGATGTACGACGCCTGGGCTGTCTATTCAGATACGGCGGATACCTATTTCCTCGGCAACCGGGTACACGGTTACGACTGCGCTCTGAGCGAGACGCAGAAGCAGGCACTGCGGGACAGCGCCGCGGATATCGACGCCGCCCGCGCCGAGGCCATCAGCTACGGTATGTACTGGCTGCTGCGCCACCGCTTCGCCGATTCCCCCGGCGCGGCCGTGTCGCGACTGCGCTTCAACAATATGGCCGACGCCCAGGGCGTGGACCGGGACTTCGACAGCCGCGACCTGTCATCGGGCAGTGCCGCAGCCCTGGGCAACTACCTGGCCAACTGCGTGATCGAATACGGCCTCCAGGACGGCGCCAACGAGGCGGACGGCTACGCCAACAGCCACTACCAGCCGCTCAACCAACCCCTGAACCCGGCGCAGCCGGGCACGCCGGGCATGGCGGACCCGGACCGCTGGCAGCCCCTGGAACTGGATATCTTTGTCGACCAGGCGGGCAACGAAACCAACACGCCGCCGTTCCTGGGCGCCGAGTGGGGCAGGGTGGTGCCCTTCGCCCTCACCGAAGGGGACCGCAGCGTCTACGAGCGGGACGGCCAGACCTATCACGTCTACCACGATCCCGGCGCGCCGGCGCTGCTGCAGGGGGACGGGGCCCTGCCGGACGAGTATCGCTGGGGCCACACTTTAGTTGCACTCTGGTCGTCCCACCTGGACCCCGGCGACGGGGTGATGATCGATATTTCCCCGGCGTCCGTGGGCAATACCACGGCCCTGCCACTGGACCTGCCCGGCCTGCGGGATTTCTACCGCACCCTCGACGGCGGCTCCACGGACAGGGGGCGGGACCTGAACCCGGCCACAGGCCTTCCCTATGAGTCGCAGATGGTGCCCCGCGGGGACTACACCCGGGTGCTGGCGGAGTTCTGGGCCGACGGCCCGGACTCGGAAACCCCGCCCGGCCACTGGTTCGGCATTCTCAACCAAGCCGTCAGTGACCACCCGCAATTCAGGAAGCAGTTCGAGGGGGTGGGGGCATCCCTCGACGACCTGGAGTGGGACGTCAAAGCCTATTTCGCCCTCGGCGGAGCGGTGCACGACGCGGCCATCGCCGCCTGGGGCATCAAGGGCTGGTACGACTATGTGCGCCCTGTGTCCGCCATTCGCTATATGGCGTCCCTGGGGCAGGGCTCCGATCCGGCGCAGCCCAGTTACCACCACAACGGCCTGCCGCTTTACGACGGCCTGGTGGAAGTGGTGCAGGCGGGGGATCCCCTGGTGGGTGCGGACGGCGAGCACCTGGGGAAAATCAAGCTCTACGGCTGGCGCGGGCCCGACTATATCGCGGACCCGGCCGCCGATATGGCCGGCGTCGGCTGGATACTGGCGGAGAACTGGTGGCCCTACCAGCGCCCCACCTTCGTCACGCCGCCCTTCGCCGGCTACATCTCCGGGCATTCCACCTTTTCCCGCGCCGCCGCCGAGACACTGACGCTGCTGACCGGCAGCGAATATTTCCCCGGCGGCATGGGGGAGTTCGTGGCCAGGAAAAACGAATTCCTGGTGTTCGAGGAGGGGCCCAGCGTCGATGTGGTACTGCAGTGGGCCACCTACAGGGATGCGTCCGACCAGACCAGCCTGTCGCGCATCTGGGGCGGCATTCACCCGCCGGTGGACGATGTGCCCGGGCGCCGCGTCGGCGAGACGGTCGGGCTGGCGTCCTACGCCATGGCCAAATCCTATTTCGATGGCAGCGCTATTCCCGAGCCGGAGCCGGAGCCCGAGCCGCAGGAGGAGGCGCCCGGTTCCAAGAAGGGCTCGGGTGGCAGCTTCGGGCTGGTCGAACTGCTGTTCGGCCTGGCACTGCTGTTCGGTGCGCGCGGTTTCAGGGCCGCCGGGTCGGGACCACTGATAAACCGGAGGGGAGAGTGATGGCGGACGACTGGTATTTTCTCGGTATAGACGCGGGCGGCAGCCGCTGCCGCGCGCGGCTGGAATCCGCCGACGGCAGCCTGCTGGGGCGCGGCTTCGGTGGTCCGGCCAACCCCTGCTACGGGCTGGACTTGGCCATGCGTTCGATCGAAAAGGCCGCCGCCGCGGCGCTGGCCGACGCGGGCCTGGCCCCCGAATTGGTGAGTCGGCTGCGCGTGGGCGCCGGCGTCGCCGGCCTGCACCTGCCGCGCTATAGGGACGCCATGCGCGCCGCGCCGCACCCCTTCGCGCAGCTGGTATTGACGGACGATCTGCATATCGCCTGCCTTGGCGCCCACGGCGGCGGCGACGGCGCGGTGATTATCGTCGGCACCGGCTTCAGTGCATTGTCGGTGGTCAACGGCGTTGCCCACACCATCGGCGCCCACGGCTTCATGATGGGAGAGACCTGCAGCGGCGCGCATATCGGCTTCGCCGCCGTCAACGCCGCGCTGCTGGCCTACGACAGGCTCGGTGAGGAGACGCTGCTCGCAGAGCTGCTGGCGCGGGAGCTGGGCGGCGAGGGCCTGATGCTCGCCAACGCCCTGGCCGGCGCCACCGCCGACAGGTACGCGGCCCTGGCCCCTGTGGTTTTCGAGGCGGCAAAGCGGGGCGATGTGGTGGCCGGGCGGATACTGCGGGAGGTCGCTGCCTTTATCGACCGGGTCGCGCAACACCTGCTGGAGCGGAAACCGCCGCGACTGTCCCTGGTGGGCGGTATCGGCGAGCGGATAGTGCCCTGGCTGGCGCCGGATATTGCCGTGCAGTTGCTGCCGGCCGCGGCACCGGCGGAAGTGGGTGCCATCCACCTGGCCCGGGAGGGCACAGCTCCCGCGCCGACATCCATTCCGGAAACAGGGACTGCATAGTGAACAGCAAGAGACAATTCCTGAAATATTCCCTGTTGGGCGGCCTGCTCACACAGGCCGCTGCGCCGCTGCGGGCCATGAGTCGGCGCGGGGCGAAAGCCAATAAACCCATCGTTATCTCCACCTGGAACCACGGCGGCCCCGCCAACGAGGCCGCCTGGGAGCAGCTGTCCCGCGGCGGCCGCGCATTGGATGCGGTGGAGGCCGGTGCGCGGGTGCCCGAGGCGGATCCTGCGGTTATGACTGTGGGTTACGGCGGCTTTCCGGACCGGGAGGGCAAGGTGACCCTGGATGCCTGCATTATGGATGAGAAGCAGAACTGCGGTTCCGTGGCCTTCCTGCAGGATATCCGCCATCCGGTATCCGTCGCGCGCAAGGTCATGGAGGAGACGCCCCATGTGATGCTGGTGGGCGAGGGCGCGCGGCGCTTCGCCCTCGAGCAGGGCTTCCGGCCGGAAAACCTGCTGACGCCCAAGGCCGAGGCCGCCTGGCGGGACTGGCTGCAGGAGGCGCGCTACCAGCCGGTGATCAATATCGAGAATCACGACACCATCGGCATACTGGCCCTGGACAGTGCCGGTGACCTGTCCGGCGCCTGCACCACCAGCGGCGCCGCCTTCAAGATGCACGGGCGAGTCGGGGACTCGCCGATCATCGGTGCCGGCCTCTACGTCGACAACGAGGTGGGTGCGGCCACGGCCACCGGCATGGGGGAGCTGATGATCAAGACCGTCGGCTGCCACCAGGTGGTCGAACTGATGCGCCACGGCTATTCGCCGGAGGAGGCCTGCCGCGAGGCGGTGGAGCGCATAGCGCGCAAGCTGCCCGACTACCGCCAGTTCCAGGTCGGCTTCCTGGCCCTGGACAAGGCCGGCAACTACGGCTCCCACTGCATTCAACCGGGCTTCAACTTCGCGGTCCGCGACCAGGACGGCGCCCGGATGATCGACGCCGGGAGCAAGCTGTGACCCCTCTGCTGGAAATCTGTGTCGACTGCGACGACATGCAGCGCCTGCGCCGCTCGGTGACCAATGCGCTGGCCGGCGGCGCAGAGCGCATAGAGCTGTGCAGTGCGATCGCGCTCGATGGCCTGACCCCGACGGCGCAGCAGATTCGCGCGGCGCGCGATATTTTCGACCGCCGCGCCGGCGTGCTGGCGATGATACGCCCGCGCGCCGGCGACTTCTGCTACCGGCCGAGCGAAGTCGAGCGGATGGCCGAACAGATTGCGATGGCGGCCGACGCCGGTGCCGGGGGTGTGGTCCTGGGCGCGCTGCGGGGCAGGGTGCTGGACCTGGAGGCGCTGGATCGGCTGCTGCCGGTTGTCCGCGGGCACCAACTCAGTGTGACCTTTCACCGGGCATTTGATGAGTTGGCGGATAAAGAGTTGGCCATCGAACAGCTGGTCGAGAGGCGTGTGGAGCGGCTGCTGACTGCCGGCGCGCCGCTGGCTGAGCGCAGTGCCGCAACGGATGCGGTGGAAAGTATCAACCGCACCCTAGCCGCCGCGCAAGGACGCATTGAAGTGGTCGTGGGCGGCGGTATCAGCTGTGCGAATATTCTGCCGCTGCTCGAAAAATTGGTTCCCGCGGATACCCCCCTGTCGCTGCACAGCCATTCCGGCCTGCACTCCGGGGGCGTTGCCGATATAGGCCTGATCACAGAGATGCTCAGATGCATACGCAGATTCCGGATGAACGCGGTATAAAAACGAGTCGGGGATGTGCAAACGTATCTCGATGGGCGGGTTATTTGAAAAATGTTCCAGGAGAAAAAAATGAAAAAATCAAAAGGCCTTGCCCTGTTCGGCCTGTGCCTACTGCTGGTATCGCCCTTGGCGTCTCACGCCATTTCCGGAGTCTACGCCGGCGGGCCCGTCTATCAGAAACGTGATTACGCTATTGATGAGTTGAAATCGTCGGGATTCACTCATGTCATCGTCTGGACCATTCATATCGAAACTGACGGGAGCCTGGGGTTCAACGCCGAGTTTCCACTGGTAAAGGATGGAATTTACATAGGTGACCAGTCTTATCCGCATTTCAGGAAGGATATCGCCTCGTTGAAAACGGGTGAGAGTTCCATCACTCGTGTTGAGTTTGGACTCAGCGGCTGGGGCTCAGGCACCTATGACAATGTGCGGGACCTGCTGGCCTGCGAAGAGAGCCACTGCGGTACCGGCACCGACAGCATCCTGTACCGGAATTTTCGCGCGTTGAGGGAGGCATTTCCCGCGGTGGATGCGCTGAACAACGATGACGAGGGCACCTACGACGTCGACTCCGCGGTGCCATTCCACGTGATGTTGTCCGATATCGGTTTCAAGACGGCGATAGTTCCCTATAAGAACAAAGATTTCTGGCAATCCTTCGTCGAGGGAGTGAACTCGGCGCGTAGCGGCGCGGTGGACCTGAGCTATCTGCAGGTCTACGACGGCGGTGCCGCCAACAATCCCTGCAACTGGGACCTGGGTTTGCCGCTGGTAGCCGGGCTCTGGTCGCGCGATGTATCGACGGAAGAGGTGCAAAGTCGCATGCAAGACTGGGCAGGGGCGTGCGGCATAGAGGGCGGGTTTATGTGGCTCTACGATGAATTCGACAACTCGCCCGGGGTCGCGTCTTACGCCGATGCCATAAATTTGGTGTTTGCCAGTGCGAGTCCGCGCGGGAAATCCTCCCCTGGCGAAATCGGGGGCGCTTTCAGTTCACCTTGACTATGCGATGTTGCGCAGGGTGCCTCAGGGCACCTTTTTTTACCCTTCTTTGGTCGGGGGGCAATGCCGTACTGGCAAGTGCCTCGGCGCGGAAGACCGAATTCCTCGTGTGCCATAGTTGATACCGGGGCGGGCAATTGCGCTCCGCCATACAGCCGGTTCGATTGCGCCATCGGGGATGACCTTGCCAATTTCGCTCGATCTGCTGATTCTCGGGGGCGGTGTCCAGGGCCTGGCCCTGTTGCGGGAGCTTTCCCCGGACTATTCGGCACTGTTGCTGGATCCGGATCCGGGCCTGTCGGAGACACTGCACTTCCACGGCTACTTTTCTTCCGGCTGGAACGCTGCGCATCCGCTGGCCGCCGAATCCTACTGCCGCACCGCGGAGCACTGGCGGCGGCTGCTGGCAGACTGGGGGATGGAGTACTGCGAAACGGCGTTTGACGCCGCCCTGTCACCGGAAATGGTGGCGGCCCTGTGCGCCAACTGGCGAGAGGCCGGCATCGCCGCCGCGGAGCAGGTTTTCCCGGCGCCGTTTGCAGCGCAGGACCTGGCAGCGCACCGTAGCTACCGCTTCGACGGCGACCTGGTTTTCGACGGCGCCACGGCCTACTGCCGCCTGCGCCGGCCCTGGGCGGAGCGAATGCGCCAGGGGCGCGTGCTGGAATTCAGTTGCAGCGGCAAACGTATAGAGCGTGTCCTGGTTGAGCTGGATGGAGGCGAGTGCGAGCTGCTGCCGCAAATGCTGCTGTGCGCCTGCGGTGCCGGCAATGCCGGAATACTGGCGCGGCTGCCCATACCGACAGCCGAGGTGTACGCCGCGCAGCTGGTGCGGCCCATGCATATGCTGCTGATGCGCGGCCCGCGCATTCCGTCGCTGTCGGGCCTGTTGTTCGACCTCGTATTCGTCTATCACCCGCTGGATCGGAAGGAGGGGCTGTGGATACTGACCCTGAACCCCGGAGAGCCCAAATTTACCGCCGGCCCCATCGACATGCAGCGACCGCCACCGGCAGAGCCGGAACTGGTGTGCGCAACCCTCGACAGGCTGGCGGCGGCCATACCCGATTTCCACCGCCTCGCCGCCGACTGCCGCTGGAGTCTCTATGTGGGCTGGAAGACGGACGCGCCCGGGCCCGATGGAGAGCCGTTGCTGAAGCTTGCGTATCCGCGCCCCTATCATCTGCACGATTTCGGCCTGGAAAACTTTCTCGCTCTCTGGCCCAACCACTGGTGCCTGGCGACTGAGGCCGCCGGGGAAGCGGCGGCGCGGGTGCGCGCAATGATCCGTCCCCGCCACCGCCAGCCGCGGCCGACTGCGGAAACCTCGCCTAAGATGGTGACGAACAGGTGGCAGCGTCGCGACCTTCACTGGCGCGACTGGGCGGAGTTTGCCGCGGAAATCGGTTACAGCCGGAGGCACGGAAGATGACAGCAATGGGGATCGGGAAAAACTGCCGCGGCGTTCTGTTCAGTGGACTGTTGGCGCTGACGCTCTGCGCCTGCCAGGAATCCGAGCAGTCGGCGGAAGCTGCAGCGGACACCAATGAATTCACCCCGGTTGTCGCGTCCGTGCTCGCCGCACCCGTACCGGTCAGGGGCTCCGATGGCCGCTATCACTTCGTCTACGAACTGATGATCTCCAACTCGAATAACTTCGAATGGGAGCTGCAGTCCGTGGAAGTATTCGCCGGTGGCGAAAGTGAAACACTGCTGCACCGCATCGCGGCCGAATCCGTAGCCGCCAATACCCAGCTTCTCGGAACCCGGGCGCAGGTAGACAGCCTGAAGCCGGCGCAGAGTGCGCTGGTTTTTATCCAGTTTGCGGTCGATAGTGAGGAGGCGATTCCCGAGCGCCTGGTGCACCGGCTGGCGGTTACGGTGCCCGGCGGCCTGCCGGAGAAAATCACCGACCTGTTGCAGCTGCCCGCCGGGCAGGCGCACCTGGTCGAGACGGTGGCACCGGTGGCAGTCGATCGCCGGATGGTGGTGGCACTGGCGCCGCCGCTCGAGGGCGCCGGCTGGATCGCCGCCAACGGCTGCTGCGATTCCATCACCCATGTGCGCTCGGATCTGCCGGTCAATGGGCAGCTCCATATTTCCCAGCGCTTCGCGATCGACTGGTTGAAAGTGAACGAGGAGCGGCGCCTCTATGTCGGCGATCCGCAGGATCTGAACAGCTGGTTCGGCTATGGCAATAAAGTATTGGCAGTGGCCGACGGCCTGGTGGTTACGGTGGTGGACAAGTTTTCCAACCAGAAACCCTTTGTGCTGCCGGCGGAGACAGGGGCCATCACGCTCGAGGAGATAGACGGCAACCATGTGATCATTGCGCTGGGCAACGGCCAGTACGCCTTCTACGCGCACCTGCAGCCCGGCTCCATTCGCGTAAAACAGGGCGAAACGGTAAAAACGGGGCAGTTGCTCGGGTTGCTGGGTAACACCGGCAATACGGGCGCGCCTCATCTGCACTTCCATATCATGCAGGGCGGCTCCTCGCTGGGTTCCAACGGGCTGCCCTATGTCTTCAGGGCGTTCACGCTGATGGGCAAGACCAGCGAACACGCATTTTTTGACGTGGGACTCGAAGACAATACCCCCCTGATCGGTGACAGGAGCGGCCTCATCGAGGGCAATCCGGTAGAACTGCTGCCGGTTTCGAATGTGGGGGAGCGTCGCAACGAACTGCCGTTGAACCTCACCGTCGTCGAGTTCCCGGAAAAGCCGGAGTAAATTTCCATGGCTCAGAGACTCGACAGCCGATCGCCGCTCAAGGGCAATCACCACTGTGATGTCGCGATCGTCGGTGCCGGCCTGGCCGGCCTCTGCGCCGCCCGGGATCTGGACACGGCCGGTTTACAGGTACTTGTGCTGGAGGCGCAGGAGCGGGTAGGTGGGCGCACCCTGACCGAGCATATCGACAGCAGCACCTTTATCGATCACGGCGGCCAGTGGGTGAGTCCGGGCCAGGAGCGCATAGTCGCACTGGCGGAGGAGCTGGGTGTTGCGCTCTTCCCCAACTGGGATGCCGGGCTTACCGTCGACTGGTCCGGCGGTGTGCGCTCCACCTATCAGGGCATGTTTCCGCCCGGCAGCGGCCACGCCGAGGCCCAGGTTCGCGACGGCGCCCGCAAGCTTACGCAACTGGCCGCGGAACTGCCGCTGGGGCGCCCCTGGGAGGCGCCCAGTGCAACCGAGTGGGACAGTCGCACCTATCACCACTGGCTCGCAGAGAATATTCCATCGCCCCTGGCGCAACAGGGACTGGCCCGCGCACTCGAAGGCGTGTTCGGCGGCGGCCCCGGGGAGCTTTCGCTGCTGGCGGCGCTGGCGATAATCCGCTCGGGTGCCCATGAGATTAGCCGCCTGGTTTCGGCGGAGAACCCCGGGCCCGAGCATCGATTTATTGGCGGCGCCCAGCAGCTGTGCGAGCGCATGGCACAGTCGCTGGACGAACGCATCATCACCGGCGCCTATGTCGCAGAAATCGAGCACGGCAATAATTCCGTGCAGTTGTACAGCGGCGACCTGACCGTCAGCGCCAGGCGTGCCATAGTGACCCTGCCGCCGGTACTCGCCGGCAGGATACGCTACAGTCCCGCGCTGCCCGCCGCCCGCGACCACCTGACCCAGCGCGTGCCCATGGGCTGGGTGATCAAGGTGCACTGCGTCTACCCGGAGAGGTTCTGGGTCGCGGAGCAGCTGTCCGGCAAGGTCACCAGCGACGGCGGCCCGGTGCGGGTGGTTGCGGACAATTCACCCCCGAACGGGTCGCCGGGGATTTTGGTTGGCTTTATCGAGGGCGCCGAGGCCCGCCGCCTGGCCGCGGCCGGCCGGGAGCAGCGCTGTGCCGAAACCGTAGCGCAGCTGCGACACTATTTCGGCACCCTGGCCGGCAGGCCCGATGCCTATTTCGAACATGCCTGGGGCGACGACGAATTCGCCCGCGGCGCCTACGGCGGTTACTGGACGCCGGGCGTCTGGACCAGTTACGGCCACACACTGGCCGCGCCGATCGGCACTCTGCACTGGGCCGGCACCGAGACCTCGGAGGCCTGGAACGGCAAGTTGGAGGGGGCGGTGCATTCCGGGCGGCGCGCGGCGGCGGAAGTGCTCGCAGCATTCCGTTAACCGTCTTTTAATCCGGCTGTCTCGAAATCTTTCGTATCTCACTGTAATTTTTCCTCCTCGAAGCCGACAAATGGAAGAAACGCATCCGTTTCTGCGTGGTCTCAGGTGCGAGTCGTGCTGCCTGGCAAAGTCGAGGAATCAGTTCGTGTTGTTAAAAAACAGAAAACCGGGGGATCTGTCGGAGAGCGATGTCACCTCCGAGTCAAACTACCGGAATCGCCGCAACTTCCTGAAAGCCATGGGGATTGGCGGTATGGCGATGGCGACATCCGCTCACGCCGGGCTCTTCGATCTCCTGTCTCAAGATTCCGAGGCGCAGGGCGCGGCGGAACGTAAACCGCTGCAGTTTACGCGGGACAAGCCCGATCCATCCCTGACCCTGACTCCGGAACCCAAGATAACCAGTCACAACAATTTCTACGAATTCGGTACTGGCAAGACCGACCCGGCACGCAACAGCCAGTCCCTTCAGCTGGAGCCCTGGACGCTGACAGTCGAGGGGGAGGTCGCCAGGCCAGGCAAAGTCGATGTGTGGCAGCTGATGGCGGATGCACAGCTGGAGGAGCGCATCTACCGTATGCGCTGTGTCGAGGCCTGGTCCATGGTGATTCCCTGGATCGGATTCGAACTGGGCAAATTCCTGCAGCGCTTCGAGCCCACCAGCAGGGCGAAATACGTCGCCTTCGAGACGCTCTACGATCCCGAGCAGATGCCGGGGCAGAGAAACCGCTATGCCGGCGGCGGTATCGATTACCCCTATGTCGAGGGGCTGCGTATCGACGAGGCGATGCATCCGCTGGCCATCCTCTCGGTCGGCCTCTACGGCGAGACGCTGCCGACCCAGAACGGCGCCCCGATCAGGCTCGTGGTACCGTGGAAATACGGCTTCAAGGGTATCAAGTCCATCGTCAGGATTCGCCTGCTGGAAAAGATGCCGCCCACCACCTGGAACCTGCTGGCCTCCAATGAGTACGGTTTTTACGCCAATGTAAATCCGGCGGTGGATCATCCCCGCTGGTCCCAGGCGACGGAGAGGTTTATCGGCGCCGGCGGTCCGCTATCTGTAAAGCGGCAGAAGACACTGCCGTTCAACGGCTACGGCGAGCAGGTTGCCGCCCTGTATTCGGGCATGAACCTGAAGAAGTATTTTTGATGGCGACTATCCAACAGGCCGCGAAACCCCGACCACTGCAGTGGCGCAAAGTCGTCGCGGTAATGCTGCAGGTATCTGTGCATCTGGGCGCGGCGACGCCGCTGCTGTGGCTGCTTCTCGCGATCGATCGTGGGCTGCTGGGCGGCGATCCGGTCAAAGAGCTGATTCATTTTCTCGGTCTGGGTGCGTTGCGCCTGCTGATGTTGACGCTGTTGATCTCCCCGCTGGCCAGCGGCCTTTCCTTCGGCCAGCTGAACAGGCTGCGCCGCCCGTTGGGGCTCTGGTGCTTTGCCTGGGCGTCTTTACATTTTTTTACCTGGCTGGCCCTGGAGCTGGGTTTTGACTGGTCCCTGATCGGCAGCGAGCTGGTTGAGCGCACCTATATCCTGGTGGGTTTTTCGGCCTGGCTTCTGTTGCTGGCCCTTGCGGTTACGTCGATTCCCGGTCTGATGAAACTGATGGGACGCAACTGGAAAACGCTGCACGGCTTCGTCTATCCGATATTGCTGCTGGCCTGTTGGCATTTCTGGTGGTCGCTGAAAAGCGGCTGGGTGGAACCGGCCATTTACCTCGGCGGCGCGCTGCTTCTGCTTATGTCAAGGCGACGTAAAGTGGCGCTCTGGTTCCGCAGTTTGCGCTTCGCGTATAGTTGAGCACAGGGTGTCGCTTTGCTAAAGTCAGAGATATACCACCCAAAGCGATTTTCCCCTGCAATGAATATCCTTCGAGTCTGCCATCTGCTGATTGCGCTGCTGGTCTTCCAGACCGCGGTGGCTTTCTACGATAGCCACGAGGAATTGCAGGATGTCGCCACCCATGTGCCGCCACATCACCAGGATGCGGGCGAAAGCGTAGAGTTTTCCCCAGTTCCGGATCGCGACAGTGCATCATCCTCGCATCCGGATGGTCCGGATTTCTGTCACCACTGCTGTCACTGCCATGGCGTCGGTGTGGTCGGCATACTCGGCCAGGCCCCGCATTTTTTCGATTCCGGCAGCCGCGTGCTGCGGGACGCGAATAGTCCCTCCTTTACCCCCGGTTATTTCTCCGCGCTTTTCCGCCCACCCATAGCCTGAGTTACGCCCGCAATCCCTGAATGGCGCGTGTTCGCATGTAGCGCGCGCCTGTCACGAAGTAACTCGGGAGTATCCCATGTTGTCTATTTTTGCGCGTGCAGTTCGCGTGCAGTATCGGTGTGTCGCGCTGCTGGCGCTGGCGTCTCTGATATTTTGGATACCGCAGGTCCTGGCACAACAGCCAGAGCCCGCGGCACAGCTCACTCTCGCCGAAGCCATCGACCGTACGCTCTCCCGGAATCCGGAACTGGCGGTGTTCCGCCTGCGCGACGCGGCGCTGGCGGGCCGGGCGCAGACCGCCGCGTTGCGGCCGCCGCTGGAACTCGGTGCAGAACTGGAAAACTTTGCCGGCGAAGGCGGTGCCGACGAGGCGGAACTGACGATATCCCTGTCCTCGGTCATTGAGCTGGGCGGCCAGCGCGGGGCGCGAGTTGGCGCTGTCTCCGCCCGGCGCGACCTGCTGTTGGCGGAAGAGCAGGCCGCGGCCCTGGATCTTCTAGGGGAGGTGATCCGCCGCTATGTGGAAGTGCTGGCCGCCCAGGAGCGGCTGGTGCTGGCGCGGGACTCGGTCAACCTCGCCGGCGACACAATGAAAGCGGTGGAGCGCCGTGTAAAAGCGGCGGCCTCGCCCAGGTCCGAGGCCCTGCGCGCCCGCGCGGCACTGGCGCAGGCGCGTCTGGCGGTGCAGTCGCAGCAGCGCCTGGTGGCATACCACAAGCTGGTGCTGGCCTCCCTGTGGGGCGGCGAAGCCTCCGCCTTCCGCCTGGATTCCGCTGAGCTCTACCGCTTTCCTCCCTCGGCCGGCTTTGCCGAACTCTATGACCGCGCCCGGCAGAACCCCGCCATCGCCCGCTTTGCCTCCGAGGAGCGATTGAGGAGCGCCGAGTTGCGCCTGGCCGAGACCCAGTCGAGCCTGGATATCGGCTGGTCCCTGGGCCTGCGTCGCTCGCGCGAAATTGACGAAACCACCCTGGTGGCCGGTTTCGAGCTGCCGCTCTTCCCGGCACGTCGCAACGCCGGCGCCATAGTCGCTGCCAGCGCCGAGCGGGAGCAGGTGGCCGCGGAGCGCGAAGCCGCGTTGCTGCGCCTGAAGAACCGCCTTTTCCGCGCGGTCTCAGGTCGCGAGCAGGCTCTGGCCGCCGTGCAGCTGCTGCAGGGCAGTGTGGTGCCGACCCTGCGCGAGGCGCTGGCGGAAGTGGAGCGCGCCTATCGGCGCGGCCGCTACTCCTACCTGGAGTGGGCCTCGGCGAGGGAGGAATTGATCGGCGCACGTCGCGCGCAGATAGAGGCCGCCAGCGCGGCGTTGCGCTTTGGCGCCGAAATAGAACAAATGACCGCCGCACCACTATTGCCCGCGGGTGCGGATACGAGCAAGTAGGATTACCGATGAATAACGGAAACAGATTGCAAAAAGTTATCGCGGCACTGCCTTTCCTGGCACTGCTGCTTTGTGCCGGGGCCTATGGGTCTGGCGACCACGGCAGCGGGGCCCACGAGTCCGATGAGGGCAGGGTGCAGATCAATCCCGAGACGGCCGCCAGGGTGGGCATAGAAACCGCCGTTGCAGGTCCCGGCGAGATATTTCGCTCGGTCACTCTCTACGGCAAAACGGCACTGGCACACGGCAGTCTCAGCCATGTGCGCGCGCGCTATCCGGGCGCCATCAAGACTGTGGATGTGGAAGTGGGGGACCGGGTGCGCAAGGGGCAGACCCTGGCGCAGGTGGAGTCCAACGAAAGCCTGCAGGTCTATTCGGTAGAGTCACCCATCGACGGTCTGGTGATCGACAAGCAGGCGAGTCGCGGCGAGTACAGCGGCGAGCGCGAGCTGTTCACCATCGCCAACTACGATCGGCTCTGGGTGGAACTGCGGGTTTTTCCAGCGCAGCGGGCACAGATAAAGCGCGGCCAGAAGGTGCTCTTCAGTGCCGATGGCCAGGAGGTGGAGACAGAGATTGCCAATCTGGTGCCGGGTGCGGGCCAGCCCTTCCTGCTGGCGCGGGCACCACTCGACAACCGGGAACTCAACTGGCCGCCGGACCTGATGCTCGAGGGCAGGGTGCTCGTCGAGCGGGTGCGCGTGCCGCTGCTGGTGGAGAAGCGCGCGCTGCAACCGCTCGGTGACGACCTGGTGGTCTTTGTGGTGGTCGGTGACAGCTATGAGGCGCGGCCACTGCGGCTGGGCGCTTCCGACGGCCGCGTGATCGAGGTTCTCGGGGGGCTGAAGCCCGGTGAACGCTATGTCACCGCCAACAGCTACCTGATCAAGGCCGATATCGAAAAGTCCGGCGCGGGTCACCATCACTGAGAGAGGTCAAGAGATGATTGAATCCATCCTGCGCCTCTCGATTGAGCGGCGCTATCTGATGTTGTCCCTGATATTTGTACTGGTCGGTGTGGGGCTCTGGAGCTATCGGCAACTGCCTATAGATGCGGTACCGGATATCACCAACGTGCAGGTACAGATCAATACCGAGGCCCCCGGCTACTCGCCCCTGGAAGCGGAGCAGCGTATCACCTACCCGGTGGAGACAGCCCTGGCGGGGCTGCCCAACCTCGCCTATACGCGCTCCATCTCCCGTTACGGCCTGTCCCAGGTCACGGTGGTGTTCGAGGAGAGCACCGATATCTATTTTGCCCGCAACCTGATCGACGCGCGCCTCGGTGCTATCAAAAGCGCGCTGCCAATCGGGCTGGAACCGGAGATGGGGCCTATCGCCACAGGCCTGGGTGAGATCTTTATGTACACCGTGGAGGCGCTGCCAGGGGCCAGCCGGCCAGACGGCAGCGCCTATGACGCCACCGCACTGCGGGAGATCCAGGACTGGATCATCAAGCCGCAGCTGGCGCTGGTGCCGGGAGTGATCGAGATCAACACCATCGGCGGCTTCGACAAGCAGTACCACGTGACGCCGGACCCGCGCAAAATGCTCGCCTTCAACCTGTCGATGGAGGAGGTGACCGGAGCCCTGCGGCGCAACAACGACAGCCGCGGTGCCGGCTTCGTGGAGACCAATGGGCGCCGATTGCTGGTGCGTTCGCCGGGCCAGCTCGAGGATATTGCCGATATTCAGAATGTGGTGATTGCCAGGCGCGGCGGTACGCCGGTGAAGATTGCGGATATCGCCGAAGTGGCCATCGGCAGGGAATTGCGCACCGGCGCCGCCACCCGCGACGGCAGGGAAACCGTGCTCGGCACGGCGATGATGCTGGTGGGGGAGAATTCCCGCGCGGTGGCCCGGGATGTTGCCGCGGCGCTGGAGAAGATCCAGCCGACACTGCCGGAAGGTGTGCGCCTGGAGGCGGTCTATGATCGCACCACCCTGGTGGACAAGGCGATTGCCACAGTGCAGAAAAACCTGGTCGAGGGTGCGCTGTTGGTGATCGCGGTGCTCTTCCTGCTGTTGGGCAATTTCCGCGCGGCACTGATCACCGCGGCAGTGATTCCGCTGTCTATGCTGGCCACCATCGCCGGCATGGTACAAACGGGCGTGTCCGCCAACTTGATGAGTCTCGGCGCGCTGGACTTCGGCCTGATTGTCGACGGCGCCGTGATTATCGTCGAGAACGCCATCCGCCGCCTGGCCGAAGCCCAGCGCCGCAACGACGGGCCGCTGCCGCTGGAGGAACGGCTGGAACTGGTATTTCGCGCCACCAACGAGGTGATACGCCCGAGCCTCTTCGGGGTGCTGATCATCACCGTGGTCTATATTCCGCTGTTTTCGCTCACCGGCGTGGAGGGCAGGATGTTCCACCCCATGGCGGCCACTGTGGTCATGGCGCTGCTGGTGGCGTTGGCGTTGTCGCTGACGGTTGTGCCGGCGGCGGTGGCGGTGTTCCTGACCGGCAGGGTGAGCGAAAGGGAGAACCGCCTGATCGTGGCCGCCAAGTCCCTGTACAGGCCTCTGTTGCTGGCGGCGATGAAAGTGCGCTGGCTGGTATTGTCCGCTGCCGCCGCACTGGTGCTCTTCTGTGCCTGGCTGGCCAGCACGCTCGGCTCCGAGTTTATTCCCCAGTTGAACGAGGGTGATATAGCGCTGCACGCGCTGCGTATCCCCGGTACCGGGCTGGAGCAGTCGGTGCAGATGCAGGAGATTCTCGAGCAGCGCATCAAAGAGTTTCCGCAGGTGGACAAGGTCTTCGCAAAAATCGGCACTCCGGAGGTGGCCACAGATCCCATGCCGCCGAACGTGGCCGACAACTTCGTGATCCTGAAACCGCGCGACGAGTGGCCACAGCCCGACAAGCCCCGCGATCAACTGATCGAGGAAATCGAGACGGCGGTGCGCCAGCTGCCCGGCAACAACTACGAATTCACCCAACCGATCGAGATGCGCTTCAACGAGTTGATTTCCGGCGTGCGCGCCGACCTCGGCATCAAGGTATTCGGTGACGATCTGGATCAGCTGGTGGTGTCTGCAAAGGATATCCTGGCCGTGCTGCAGGGCATCGACGGCGCTGCGGATGCGCGTGTCGAGCAGGTGGAGGGACTGCCGGTGCTGTCGGTGGTGCCGAAACGCATCCAGCTCGCCCGCTATGGCCTGGATCTGCAGACACTGCAGGATCTGGTGGCCACCGCCATTGGCGGCGAGCGCGCGGGGCTAATCTACGAGGGTGACCGCCGCTTCCAGTTGGTAGTGCGCCTGCCGGAGGATATCCGCCGCAACCTGGAACACCTTGGCGACCTGCCGGTGCCGCTGCCCGGTGGCGGTCCATCGGGAAATTATGTACCGCTCGAGGAAGTCGCCGACCTGCAATTGTCCCCGGCCCCAAACCAGGTCAGCCGCGAGAACGGCAAGCGCCGGGTGGTGGTCACCGCCAATGTACGCGACCGCGACCTGGGCTCCTTTGTCGATGAGGTCAAGTCGCGCATCGCCAGCGATGTGCAGCTGCCCCCGGGCTACTGGCTGGACTATGGCGGCACCTTCGAACAGCTGGAATCCGCCAGCAGGCGCCTGTCGCTTGTCGTACCGTTGACCCTTCTTATTATCCTGGGCCTGCTGGTGATGGCCTTCGGTTCCCTCAAGGATGCGCTGATCATCTTCACCGGCGTGCCGCTGGCGCTGACCGGTGGCGTGCTTTCGCTGTGGCTGCGGGATATGCCGCTGTCGATTTCCGCCGGGGTGGGTTTTATCGCCCTGTCCGGGGTGGCGGTATTGAACGGACTGGTGATGCTGTCGTTTATCCGCCAGTTGCGCGGCGAAGGTGGAGCACTGATGGCGTCCATCGTCGACGGCGCCATGACCCGCCTGCGCCCGGTATTGATGACCGCGCTGGTGGCGAGTCTCGGCTTTGTGCCCATGGCTCTCAACACCGGCACCGGTGCCGAGGTGCAGCGGCCGCTGGCGACGGTGGTGATCGGCGGGATAATTTCTTCGACTCTGCTGACGCTGTTCGTGTTGCCATTGCTGTACCGGATAGTGCACGGCGATGAGCACAGGGGCCGGGTGCGCGGTGCAGCGTCGATTCAGAAGTAGAGTTTCAACACGCTGTCGGCGACGCAGACGACACGGTTGGAACCCTCGACCTCCACCTGGATCTGGTTGACTATTTCCACGCTGCGCTTGGACGGCACCAGGGACTTCAGTGTCGTGCAGGCGCGGATCCGGCTGCCGGTCTTGACCGGATAGGGAAAGCGCACCTGGTCGAGCCCGCAGTTCACGACCATCCGGGCTTTGGGGTAGGGTGGTTTTTTCGGATTGACGGTATCGGTGAGTTCCGGCAGCAGGGACAGGATCAGGAAGCCGTGGGCGATGGTGCCGCCGAACGGCGATTCGGCCCGCGCGCGCTCCGGATCGGTATGGATCCATTGGCGGTCGCCGGTCACCTCAGCAAAACGGTCGATACGAGACTGGTCTATCGCCACCCAGTCACCGAGGAACACTTCCTGGTCGATACGCGCCTGCCACTCCCGGTAGAAGGCGATAACCTTGGGATTCTTGACACCCTGCAGCTCGCGGTCACTGCTCGAATCGAAGAACAGGTGGATTTTCGAAACCCAGGAATTGTTCAGCGTATTGTTCAGCGAGTGACTGATGAAATAGGACAGCTGGCGCAAATGCGTGTCGGACGTGTTTTTCAGATCGAAGTTGTTGATTCGGGTCCTGAGGGACCTTTCTTTTTCCCTGATGTATTCGAGTACGTCCATCATTAATCCTGTATTGGTGGTCTGGGCAGTACGCCCCTGCCGGTGATATCACAGCGGCACAATCATTGTCTTCGACGCCGTGTCCCGGGTGCGGCCTGGCTGCGGTTTGAAGGGTTTCAGTGCAATCCGGGCCGAGCCGGGTGGCACCGGCGACGTCACCGCCACGCAGAGCAGGTAGCGCCGTGCCAAGGTGTGGAGGCTGAACTGGAAACGGCCCAATTCCCGCACCCTGCATTCTAACCAGCCCGCCGGATCCGCGTTACAGAGGCACATCAGGTCGAACTCAAGCGTCGGGAAGGGCAGCCGGAGACCCAGGCCGCACGCCTTCGACACGGCTTCCTTGATGCACCAGACCCGCGCCAGCAGCGCGTCGCGATCAGCGCCGGGTACACGGCGCAACTGGTCGCACTGCGCCGGGCTGAGCAGATGCCTGGCGGCGAGGCCTGCGCCGTGATCCCGGGCCAGTGGTTCGAGATCGAGACCGGGGTCATGGGTCCGGCTGAGCGCAATGGCGACCGCAGTACCGCTATGGGAAATACTAAAGCGTACCGAAGCCGCCTCCCGGTTCAAAACCCTCGGCTTGCCGTGGCCGTCCGCGGCGATCTCCCAGCGCGCGGGCGGGATACCGGATCCGCTCTCGGCGGACAGGGCGCGACGCAGCATATAGCGCCCGAGCAGAAAGTGCAGGCCAGCCGTCCGGTTGACGATTGAGCGATACCTGCTCTGCTCGGCCTTGCTGACGGTGGTGAAGACGGTTCGCGGGTCGCGCTGCAACAGTGGTTCGAATGACGTCGTGGTGGCAATCCGGAGGCTTATATCGTCGTCAACGGGGATCTTCACGGGTGGCGCTCAGAAAGAGTAGTGCAACTTGAACTCGATAAAGTCCTCGTTCCGGACCGGGTACAGCCAGTTATCGTCGCGGCCGGCGTTGAGAAACACCAGCGCCCGCGTTTCGAAGCGGAAATAGTCGCTCAGGCGGTGCTCCAGCCCCAGGTCCAGGTAGTTGCCCTGGCTGTCGAAGTCGTAACTGACCACACCGCGGAAGCTGCTGTTGCCGATATCTCCGAAGCTGGTCCTGAGGCCGATAAAAAGATCGTTCTGGCCCAGTGTTTCGGCCCGCTCGCCCCGGTCGTCGACCAGGTACTCGGCGATCAGCGACAGCTCCTGAATGCCGCCCGGCAGTGAATAGACGGGGTACTCGATGCCGACGTTGGCGGCGAAGAAACCCTGATCCAGCTCGCGCCCGGTCTTGGCTTCCAGCTTCAGGGTCGCTTCGTGGAGCAGGTAGAGCGCATCCAGTAGCAGGTTCTCGGTTTCGATGTAGAAAGGCGTCCACTCCGTTGCTGTCGGGCTGCGCCGGATCAACAGCGGCGACCGCCGTGTCCCCTTGAAGTAGCCGAGTCCAGCCTCGAGATCACCGGCGTAGAAGAGACCGCGCAGGGCGATATCGCCACCCTTGTCGGGGGTCTCGAAAAGGGCCCGCTGCGACACCGGCAGCCCGAACGCGGGGCGCTCGGGGAATTCGCGTTCGCGAAAGGTCGGCAGGTAGAAAAGCGACAGCTCGCCGTTGCCGAAACGCAGCCCCAGCGATACGAAGGTCTGCCCCATCTTTTCCTTGCTGTCGACTGCCTGGCGCAGGTCCGCCTGGTTGAGCACATTGACGACGTTGATCGATTCCGAGACACCCCAAAAGAAGGTTCCGACACCGGCGCCCAGCGACAGCCGGTCGTGTCGCCAGTGGAGGCTGGCCTGGCGGATATCGGCGTAGCGGCGCTCCTCGTCCTGCGCGTCCCAGGCACCGAACAGCCGCAACTTGAAATCGGTGTCGCCGATGCGCCCCTCTGCATCCGCTTCGCCCTGGACGCCGGGGGCATAGTCATAGCTGTCGCCGATAGCGAGCGGTGCCGCCTGTGCGAATGCGCGAGCTGTGGCCGCGACGTCCACGGAGTGCTTGTCGATCTCTGTGTCCGCGACGGCCGGCCGGGTAGCCAGGCTCAGGCTCAGCATCGCCCGCGCCGCTTTGCGCAATAACCCCATGCTCTCAATCCCGCAGTGTATTGCGATGGAAATTTGCGGCCGAGAGACCGGTCTGGAACTGGATGCGGCTGTAGCTCAGGATGGTTACGTTTCCACTCTGCTGATTGCGCATCGCCACTTCCAATGGACGCCAGTAGCGATCCTCGTAGAGCCGGAAATCCTTTGCGGTAAAGGTCTTTAGCAGTGCCTCCTTGCGGTCAAAGTAATCGATGCGGAAGATGCGCTGGGCACTCTGGTCGACCCACACCCGCTGCCGGCTGTAGGCGGAGTGCGTATCCTCGGGCATCCGGTCGATGACATCGCACATCAGGATACCTTCGCCGCAAGCTTCTGCCCGCACATAGGCATAGCGGAAATCATCGACCTCCTTGTCGGCCAGGTCCTCGAATGAAAACTCGCTGCCGACGAAAGCACCACTCTTGTTACGCGACGAGATCCGCTTGATACGCGTGTAAGCCGGTAAATATAGCCACTGCTCATCGGCGTCGTCGGGCTGCGGATGGGTGAGCAGTGCCGTGCCGCGGATATCGGCGGGGAAGTCGAATCGGATCAGCGACTTGTCGCCACCGTCGCGGTTCTCGAGAATGCTAATTTCGAGTTCGCGTCGGGTTTCGTCCCCGCTTCTGTTGCGCAGGATCATCGTCAGTTCGGCGACGCTGTCGCTGTACCCCAGATCGCGATTTTCGACTGCCACGGCGATCTCACGCCCCTTTGCTGCGCCAGTATCCGCAGCCTGTAGCTGAAGGCTCAGCAGGCCGCACAGCAGCGTCACAGGAAACAGGAGGCGGTAATCATTTCGCATTGTTGAGCTCCTTGTCGTCGCGGAATTGCAGTGTCGCTACTGCGGGCGCCCGTCGCATGAAGGTCAGCACCAGCGCCGGCAGCAGTATCAGGTCGAAGATCAGTGCCAGCACGATGGACATGCCGGTGAGCATGCCCATCTGGGCGTTTTTCTCGAAGGCGGAGGTCGACAGCAGCAGGAAGCCAACCACCAGCAGCAGCGAGCTGATCAGGATGCCGCCCATGGTTTTGCCGAAGGTCTCGCGCACACTGTCTTCGGGGCTGAGGCCCCGTTTCAGACCGTCGACATACTGGTAGAGGAAGTGCACCGTATCGTCGACGATGATGCCGATCGCCATCGCCGATACACCGGCCAGCCCCATCGAGATTTGGCCGTTGACGAGATACCAGAAACCGAAGGCCGCCGCGACTGGCAGCATGTTTGGTATCAGGCTCAGCAGGCCGATATAGGGCGAGCGGAACACGAGCATCAGTGTCAGCGAAATCACCACGAATGCGAGCGAGGCCCCTTCGAGCAGGCTGACGATGTTGGACTGGCCGATATGGGAAAAGATCACCGCGGGGCTGCTGTGGTAGATGCCGATGGCCTGCGGCCGGTGCTGCCGCAGCCAGTCCTCGACCCGCTCCTCGAAGGCGATCAGGCCCACGGAGCTGAGGTTTTTCAGTCGCGCAGTCAGTTTCACCGAAGACTTGTCGAAGCTGACCTGATGGGTCACGTCGCGCCCGAACGGCAGCGACATTTCATACAGCAGGAACTGCTGCGCCGCTGTGGTGGCATCGCCCGGCAGGTGGTAGAAGGCCTGGTCGCCACCGTTCATCAGGCGGTTGAGATCCTTGATCCGGTGCAGTGGGCTCGCGGTGGTGAAGACTTCGGGCTGCTGTCGCAACCAGGCCTCGAACTGCTCGAGAAACTGCAGGAATGCCGGCTGGAACATACCGTTCTGCTCCGGCACCGAGAGCGAGTAGTCAATGGTGTAGATACCGGAAAAGTGCCGGTCGATGCGCTCGGCATCGGCGCGGAACGGCTGCGACTCATCGAAGTAGCGGATCAGGTCGTCGTCGAGCTGGTTCTGTGGGCTGAGCGCGGCGAGGCCGAGGGACAGCGGCAGCATCAGCCACAGGATCGGCCGGCGGCGGGCGATCACCCAGTCCGACAGCGGGGCCATGCGATCGAGCAGCCGGTTGGCGCCGGTGGCCCGCGATGAGAAACGGATCCGCAGCAGCAGTTGCGGCAGTACCGTCAGCGACAGCAGCAGCGAAAACAGCACACCCAGCGCCACTATGTTGCCGAGGTCGCGAAACGGCGGCGAGTCGCTGAAGTTCATCGCCAGGAAACCGATGATGGTGGTGATATGGCTCACCGCGATCGGCTTGAGGTTGCGCCGGTAGGACTGCAGCACCGCTTCTTCGCGGGAAACGCCGCTGCGGATCTGGCGCTGGATATAGCTGAGGATATGGATGGCCGACGCCACGATTACCGTGAACATGATGATCGGGGCCGACACCGACGGCGCCGACAGTTGAATGCCGAGCCAGCCCGCCAGGCCCAGGGAACCGAGCAGTGCCAGTACGACCACCACCATAATAGCGCCGCCGGCGGCCGGCGAGCGGAGAATCAGGCCGGCGCTGATCAGCACGAAGAGGATCATCAGTGGAATCAGCGTGACGAAATCTTTTTTCGCTGCCTGAAAGAAGGCGCCGTTCATCTCCACCACGCCGGTGACGGAGAAGCGGTGATCGGGATAGTCCGCCTCGAACGACCGGATCAACCCATCGACGGCGCCGGTGACGGCCAGTACTTCGGCCTTGTGGTCGATTCCCGGCAGCCGGATGGTGGCATTGATCGCGGTGTAGCGGCCGTCCGCGCTCAGCAGGTTGCCGACCAGGTCCCGCTCCCCGCTGGCGGCGGTTTCGATTAAAGCGATCCGCTGTTGTGTCAGTTCGTCGAGCTCGTAGACGAATTCCTCGATCAGGATGTCATCGCCGTCGGCGGAGCTGTAGGGGAAATTGGTCAACGAATCGACCCGGGAAACGTGGGGCGCCCGCCACAGCGCCCGCGTCAACTCGTGTACCAGGCCCAGCGTGCGCGGGTTGTAGATGCGCCCGTCCCCGGGCTCGATCATGATGAACACGTTGTCGGTGGTGCTGTAGGTGTCCAGCATTTGCTCCAGGCGCTGGAGGTCGCGGTCGTCGTCGTCGAAGAAAACGCGATAGTCGCTGGCCAGCCCCATCCGGGTCAGGCCGGCGGCCGACGCCAGCGTCAGCAACAGTACCAGTGCCAGCAGCCAGCGGCTGGCGCCAGAGCGGATGATCCAGTCCGTCTTTATACCCTTGTTCAAGGTGTTTCCTTCCCGTCCGATAAAAAGGTTTGCAGCGGCACCATCACCCGCTCCACGTCCACCCCGACGCCCATCACCAGCTCAGACGCCCGGCAGCTGAGCCATTTGCTACCCACCAGGAAGAGGCCGGGTTCGGGCGTCTCGCCGTACTCCTCGATGAAGCCCCGATCGTCGACACAGTGCGGCAGCTTCATCCAGTCGGTGCGGTCGCGATAGCCCGTCGCCCAGATCACGGTATCCACGTCGCGCCAGCCGGTGGAATCGAAGCGGATGCGACGGCCGGAACACTCCTGTGCCCGGCCGACAATCTCTACGCCCTTGGCCTGCAGGCGGCGGTTGTTGTACTCGCCGCAGGGTACGGGGTTGCGCTTTTTCAGGATCCGCGCAACCAGGCTGTTCTTGTCGGCATAGAGAATGCGCAGCCGGTCGAGCCACCAGAAAATGTCCCGCCCGAGCAACCGGTTGGGGGGCAGGCCGCGGGGCGAACCGGTGGCTAGCAGCAGGCTGCAACGCCCCGCCAGGCGATCCGCGATCTGGCGTCCGCTGGCGCCGTCTCCGATCACGGCGACGGTGCGACCGTCGGCAATGGCATCGGTGGAGGCGATACAGGCGTCGAGCTGCTGCACCTCCCCGGCCAGCTGTGCGCTGATCGCCGGCACCTGTGGCATCTGGTTGGCCCCGGTGGCGTTGACGACACTGCTGGCCTGCAGCGCGGTGCCGTCGGCGAGAGTGGCCTGGAAGCCGCCGGTCGCGAGGCGATCGAGGCGCATCACTTCGCTGTGCTCGCGAATCCGCAGTTCGAAGTGCTCGGCGTAGCGGGCCAGATAGTTGGCCATTTCCGCCGTGGTCGGGAAACCCTGCGGGTCGCCCGGGAACGCCAGCTCCGGCAGGGCACAGAACTGCCGCGACGTGAACAGCCGCATGCCCTCGAGCCGGTTGCGCCAGACGTCGCCGATAGCGTCCCGCTCCAGCAGCAGATAGTCGAGTCCGCTCTGCTGCAGGCGGCGCGCTGTGTGGAGGCCGAACTGGCCGCCACCGATTACCAGGCAGTCGATAGGCGCCATCAATTGCGCTCCCGGGCCGTGTCGGCGAAATGCTGCTCCAGGTGGGCAGTCAGGGCGTTGATGGTCGGGTAGTCGAAAGCCAGCGTCGGATCGACCTCGATGGACAGGTGATCCTCCACCAGGGCCGAGAGCCGGACGTGGTCCGCCGAGTCCAGGCCCAGGCTCGAAAAAGAGGTGTCACTGTGCTCCTCGATCGAGAACTCCGGGGTCTTGGCAACGATGAAGTCGGCGATCTGCTCCATCAGGGGTTTCAGGCAAAAATCAGCCGTCATCTTGATTTCCTCTCATGTGGTCAGGCGGGCTGCGTCTCTTCGGCGGCGATCAGTGCGCGGCAGGCGGTGCGCCGGACCTTGCCGCTGGTGGTTTTCGGAATGTCGCCGGGTTTCACCAGCAGCAGCCGGTCGAGGGCGACGTCGTGCGCCGACATCACCGCCTCGCGCAGCTCCTGCCGCAGTTCGGCGTGGTCGCGGTTGAGAAAGGCGTTGCGGCGGATCTCGACGATGGCTGCCAGTCGGTTTTCGCCGCCGCTCTCCACCGTGAACACCGAGGCACCGTTGTTGCCGGCCACGTCCGGATGGCCGCTGCATGTGCGCTCGATATCGTAGGGGTAGAGGTTGCGGCCCCGCAGTATCAGCATTTCCTTGATGCGCCCGGTTACGAAGAGCATGCCGTCGCGCACGAAGCCCATATCGCCGGTCCGCAGATAGCGGCGGCCGTCGCAGGGCGACAGCCGGGCGCCGAACTGCTGCGCGCTGATCCGCGGATTGTTCAGGTAGCCCCGGGCGACCGAGGCGCCGCTGATCCAGATCTCGCCGATGCGGTCGGCGCCGGTAAGCCGGCCGCTCTCCGGGGCGACGATGCTCACCGCCAGCCGGGGCGTGATGCGGCCGCAGTTGACCACCCAGCGGCCCTCTTCGGCAGTCTGCAGCCGGCCGCGGTCGAACGCCGCGGGCTCGAAGGCCAGGGTTTCAATGCCGCTACGCGCCGGCCCCCCGGAGACGAACAGCGTGGTCTCCGCCATGCCGTAGCAGGGGAAGAAAGCGTCGGCGGAGAAACCGAGGGGCCGGAAGCGTTCGGCGAAGGCCCGCATGGTGTCGGCGCTGACCGGCTCTGAGCCATTCAAGGCCACCGTCCAGCAACTGAGGTCGAGGCCCGACAGGTCCTCCCGTGTGCCGATGAACTTGACGCAGTGCTCGTAGCCGAAGTTGGGCGCGGCGGAGCTCTGGATGCGGTAGCGCGAGATCAGTTCCAGCCAGCGGCGCGGGCGCTGGACGAAGTTCATCGGCGGCATGGAGACATAGGTGCCGCCGAGGAACAGCGGCTGCAGCAGGTGCCCGATCAGCCCCATGTCGTGGAACTGCGGCAGCCAGCCGCCGGCGATTAAACCTTTGCGGTGACCGCAGGCCTGCTGGATCGCCAGTTGGTTGTCGACGATATTGGCGTGGCTCACCATCACGCCCTTGGGCAGGCCGGTGGAGCCGGAGGTGTACTGCACGAACGCCAGCTGTTCCGGGGCCGGCTGCGGCAACCCGACGGCTTCGGTGGATCCTGTCTGCTGCTCGTCTATCCAGGCCTGCTCGCCCAGCTCAATCTGCGGTGATTCCGCCAACTGCCCGGACAGCTGCTCGCGGGTCCGGGCGGTGGTGAGGATGGCTTTGGTTTTCGCGTCCTCGAGGATTCGCACCGTGCGCTCGAGCTGCTGCGCATTGCGGCTGAGGTTCAATGGTACGGCAATGGCGCCGGCGGCGAGGCAGGCGAGGAAGTTGACAACGAAGTCGATCCCGGCGGGGAACAGCAGCGCCAGGGGCTGACCGCCATAGCCCCGCTCCACCAGCAACCGGGCCCGCTCCTGGACCTGCCGGTTCAGTTCCCCGTAGCTCAGCGACAGGGCGCTGTCGGGGCCCTGGGGCTGGAAGACGCAGGCGACTCGGTTGGGATCGGCGGCCACGTGCCGGGCGAACACATCCATGAAGCGCGGGGCCGGTAAAGTCTGATCCATCATGGGCCCGCTTTCCCTATCCGTTGAAGCTCATGGTCTTGAGCTGCTGCACGCACCGCTCCAGCGAATCGACGAAGCGGTCGATATCGTCCAGCCGGGTAAAGCGGCCAAAGCTGATCCGGATCGCGCTCTGGATGGCCTCGTCTGCGAGCCCCATGGCCTGCAGTACCGGCGACAGCTGGCGGGTCTTGTTGTTGCTGCAGGCGGAACCGATCGACACTACGATGCCGTCCTTCTTTTCCATCAGCAGTGCCAGCGCCTCGCCGCGGACACCCGGAACCGACAGGTTGAGGGTATTGGAAAGCGCGCCCGCACAATCGCTGAGGCCGTTGATGCGTGTTTCGATGGCCGTCTTTCGGAGCCGCTCGAGCAGCCGCTGCTTGCAGTCCAGGCAATGCCGGTCCCAGCGTTCGAGTTCGCGCCGACATTCGTCCGCCGCCTCGCCGAGCCCGGCGATGGCTACCAGATTCTCGGTGCCCGAGCGCATCGCCATCTCCTGGCCGCCGCCGTGGATCAGCGGCGAAATGCGGTCTATGTCGCGGATATAGAGGCCGCCGATGCCCTTGGGGCCGTAGAATTTGTGCGCCGACAGAGAGACAAAGTCGGCCCCTAGCGCCTCGACATCGAGGGGCCGCTTGCCGACCGCCTGGACGGCGTCCACGTGAAACGGAATGTCGCCGGCGCGGGCCAGCGCTGCCACCTGTTCCACCGGCTGAATCACACCGGTTTCATTGTTGGCGTACATCATCGAGATCAGCCTGGTGTCGGGCCGTATGGCGTCGGCGACGGCCTCCAGGCTGACGGCGCCGCTCGCGTCCGGTTTCAGGCAGGTGACTTCGAAGCCGAATTGCCGGGCGCAGTAACGGATGGTCTCGATCACCGAGGGGTGTTCAATCGCCGTGGTCAGAATGTGGCCGGGCGCGGCCAGGTCGTTCAGCAGGCTGCCCTTGATGGCCCAGTTGTTGGCCTCGGAGCCGCCGGAGGTGAAGAACACTTTTTCCGGCACCGTGCCCAGCAGGCGGGCGACCCGGGCCTTGGATTCCCGGATCAGTTCGCGGTTGCTGGTCGAGGGCCGCGTGCGGCCCGACGGGTTGGCAAAGAGCCGCAGCGCCGCGGTCATCGCCGCCGCGGCCGCCTCGGAAACTGGTGTCGTGGCGTTGTAGTCGAAGTAGCCTTCGATCGGATGCATATCCATCATGTGGTGGCCTCCCGGCAGTCTTCGCCCGCCAGGTCGACCAGCCGTCGGTGCAGCTGCTGCAGTATCTCGACGCAGTGGTACTGTGACGGTTCCAGCTCGCCGAGCATGGCCTCGATCTCACTGTCACTGCGCTCGCCGAGACGCGCCAGCACCAGTCTCTCGAGCGAGGCGCAGAAAATATTGGCCGTCGCCACCGAAGTGGCGCAGCCCCAGGCCCTGAAGCGGGCGCTGTCGACCCGTCCGCCGGTGGCGCTGATCTGTATGCGTATCCGGTCCCCGCACACCGGGTTGCCGATTTCGTACTGGTATTCCGGTCCGTCGATGTCGCCGACGTGGGCCGGGTCGGAAAAGTTGTCGATGATGATGTCGTTGTACATGCGCTGGCTTCCCCTTTGCCGGCAACGATCAGGCGACGACCGGGCAGCTGCCGCTGGCGGCCTGCTCGGCATCAAGGTCTTCCAGCCGTTTGTCCAGGTTCACCGCACAACAGCCGAACTCTTTCGACTCGGGTAAGCGCATGACGTACTGCATGCGCTGCCCGCTGCGACCGGAGCGGCTCGGTTCCGGCAGCAGGCGCACCAGGTCCTCGGTAAGCATGAAGCCGGGTGTGGAACGGGCCAGCGGATCGAGAATTGCGAGCTGACCGGTCTCCCCAGGTTCGACCTCGCGGTCCAGTTGTTTGGGATCGCGCACGGAGAAGTGAATGAACGGGGATACGTGTTTGACCCCGTGTTCGTCGTCGATGGCCACGACGTTGGACTCGACCAGCGCATAGATATCGCGAATCTGGCTTTCCTCTACGCCCAGGTACTCGACGCACTCGCGATTGAACTCGGCCCGCGACAGCATCTGGCCCGAGAAGCGCTTCCAGCCACCGAGCGTGATGATGTAGCTGTTCTTGTCGAGCTTGATGCGGGTGTCGGTGGCCTTGAGGTAGCTGATGAAACGGTTGATCAGAAACGGCGGTCCGATCAGGTGGCGGTTGAACTTTTGATTCCACTCTTCGAGCTGTGCCAGCGCCTCTTCCGGCTTGAACGATTCCTGCCGGACCATGAACCGGTGGGTATCGAGTAGGCCTGCAAGCATGTTGAGTGCCTTGATCATACCCATCTCAGGGATTTCCTCGGTCGAGGGACAGAGATAGAGACCAGCGCCCTTGGAGATCTTGAGGAACTCGCGATACATCGCGTAGATGCCCAGCACCGCATTGTCGATCGTTTTCGCGCAGCGGCGGGATACGCTTGGGATACCGGAGGTACCGGTGCTGCGCATTTCCAGTTCGACGTCGCGCAGGCTGATGGACAGCAGCTTGTGGCTGTCATTCGATTTGAACAGTTCGATGGGGATCAGGGGTATTTTGACCAGGTCCGCCGGCGTTGAGATGCTGTCGGGCGTCACGCCCTTGCCGTCGCACGCGGAGCGGAAAAAAGGGTTGTTCGCGTAGTGATGGGAGAAGGCCTCGTGGATCAGCCCTGTCTTGAATTCCAGCAGCTTTTCGTCCGGCATGGAAAAAAGTTCCGGCACCGATGACAGTGCCACCTTCAAGGGGTCCAGTCCGCTGTTCTTCAGTAGGCTGTGCAACTGAGTCGACATTTCAATCTCCATTTAAAAATTCCTTTTTCTCGGTTTTTACCGTCGGCACTAGCGCCTTGGATTCTGTTTCCTGATTGAATTCATGTGCCGCCACCACTGGTCGCAGATGCTCGCCCTGTATGACGGATTTCGGCATGTCGGAAAACACTGGTGGACGTTTATGGGATCAGTTGTGTTATTCGAATTATGTATATCCTGATTCTTTTTATGACAGAATTGTTAAGGTTGGCCGAAGATATTGGGCGTATTTTGCAAAGTCAACTCTTTACAGGCTTGCTGATTTTCTGTTGTCTTCTGGTGGCTGGGGGTTGTTGTGCGAAAAGTTAGTTTTTTATCGGAAGAAAATCGGATTTCCTTCCGTTGTTCTATCTATAACATGACTATTGGTGTGGAGACGCATTTGCTTCGGGTAAATAATTTGATTTTTAGGATTGCCGATTAGCGCTATAAATTTTCAGTGCCGTCCGGAAAAAATACTAAATTTTTTTGGTACGATTATTTCAATTGCTTTGGCCTTGTCCGTAACTGTGACGGAAGGCCCGTCTTAAAATGAGACGATCGTTATGCCCGGGTTGGTCGCAGGATATTGTTGGTGAGGGGAGGCGCTTTCAGCTGGTACCGATGAATCAGTTTGCGCGAATTCACGATTGCAGGCGGAAAGCGCTGGCGCCCGCGTAGAGAAAACCAGATGGGTAGGGCGGGGAGTCAGGCTCACATCATCGGCGGGGCAGCTGAATGGTTGCGCAAAGACCGCCAACATCGAGGTTTTCGAGAGTCAGCTCACCGCCATGGGCCTGTATGATGTTGCCGGCGATGGACAGGCCCAGGCCGACACCGCCGGTGCGGCTGTTACGGGATTTTTCCAGCCGGTAGAAGGGGCGCATTACGGCGGACAGTTCGCTTGCGGGAATTCCGGGGCCATTGTCATCGACGGCAATTTGAATGGCGTCTGGCAATTGCTTCAGGCTTACCCGGGCCTCGCCGCCGTATTTGATCGCATTGTCGATCAGGTTTTGCAGGCCGCGGCGCAGGGCCGCCGCGCGCAATTCGAGCGTAAAGTCGCCGCTTCCCGTGTCGCACAGCACCGGGTAGCCCTCTTCACTGAGGTCGTCACAGAGGCTCTCGACCATGGCGCGCAGGTCGATCCTGCGCGGTGCTTCGCTGGGCTCCACACCGCGAACGAAATCGATTACCGACTGGGTCATCAGTTTCATATCCTCCACAACGCGCAGCATACCCTCGCGTTCCTCCTTGTCCTGCAGCATCTCGGCCCGCAGTTGCAGGCGGGTAACCGCGGTGCGCAGGTCGTGGGAAACTGCCGCGAGCATTTCCGTCTGGCCGTGGACCAGCCGCGCCAGGCGCTGCTGCATCCGATTGAATGCACGGGCGGCCGCGGCAATTTCGTCGGGTCCGGATTCCGGCAGTGACGGGGCATCGATATTGGTGCCGATACTGTCGGCGGCGCGCGCCAGCTTGCCCAGGGGCTCCACAGTTTTGCGGATCAGGTAGCCGGCCAACAGCAGGGCCACCAGGCTGGAAAACAGCAGGTAGACCACCACCGCGTCGTGAATCAGGGATTCCCCTTCCGGCAGGATCGCGTGGAAGACCGCGCGCTCGTCGTCGGGAAAATTGATCGAGACCAGGACATCATAGCCGTGCAGCGGCTCGCGCCGGCTCAGCAGGGGAGAGGGTTTCAGGCGGCGCAGGCAGACGCGGGCGTTGAATCCCGGAACGTCGGCGAAGGCGGCGCCGAGGGATTCTGTCAGGCGCCTGGAGAAGTCGTTGTCCCGGCAGCGCTCGTCGTCGAGATTGCCGGGTTCCGGGAACATGGTCAGGAACTGTGTTTCCGCCGCCGTGAGAATGCGCTGTCGATCCCGCTCGGGAAAACTGCGGGCCAGTTCAACCACGCCGATAATGCGGTCCGCGAGGTCGGTGGCCTCGGTCAGCAGTATGGTCTTGTCCCGGTTGATCTCATAGATCGCCAGGCTGACGGTATGCGATAGAAGGAAAGCGCAGAAGAGCACCAGTATCGTGCGCGAGCGGATGGTGCGCGGGAGCCAGTTCTTCACTCTGTCTCGACCGGGTAGGTAAAGATATAGCCGGTACCCCAGGCTGTCTTGATGAGCTCCGGCTTCTTGGCATCGTCGCCGAGTTTACGTCGCAGACGGCTGATATGGGAGTCGATACTGCGGTCGAACGGAAAGCTCTCCCGGCCCTTGGTCAGGTCCAGCAGTCGATCGCGGGACAGGGGCACCTGCGGATTCTGCACAAATGCCAGCAGCAGTTCCGTCTCGCTGGTGGAAAGGGGGATCGCGGTGGAGTCCGCGTCGAACAACTCCATCTGTGCCGGATAGAAGCGCCAGCCGGCAAAGCGATAGTGGCCGCGCCTGTGGCTGGCGGCGGGCTGCCGCGCGCGGCGCAGTACGGCCTTGATCCGCGCGAGCAATTCGCGGCCGCTGAAGGGCTTCACGATATAGTCATCCGCCCCCAACTCCAGTCCGACCACCCGGTCTATCTCGTCGTCCTTGGCGGTGATCATGATCACCGGCGGCATCTTCGCATCGCTGTGCAACTGGCGACAGAGATCGAAACCATCCCGGCCCGGCAGCATTACGTCGAGCAGTATAAGGTCCACGGGTTTTTGCCCCAGCAGCGCGAACATCTCCTCGCCGTCGCCCGCTGCCTCGACCGCATAACCCTCCTCGGTCAGAAGCTGTGAGATCAGTACGCGAATATCGCAGTCGTCGTCGACGACCAGTACGCGGGCCTTGGGTTCCGCCATCGGGATCTCTTCTATTGTTGGCAAATGTTGCAAAACGTGCGGCGGAACCCGACGCGGGAGCCTGTTCGGCCGGCGCAGTGCCGCGGCGCGTGAAGTCACAACTTTAGCAAAGGCGCCGTACGGCGCCAAGTTGCGGGGGTTGTGGGAGACCGCGGTGGCCGCGGGTGTCCGGGTCGACAAACTTTGCCACACTTTTTCACCATGCTGACAATATTCGCCACAGCAAAAGTGCCAAAGTAATCGCGCTGCCAACAATAACACCGCAAAACAACGGGCAAACTATGGCGAGAACAAAGCGACTACTGATCCGTATCGGCGCGCTACTCGCGCTGGCCATCGCTCAGCCGCTGGCCGCTATGGAACCCCTGAGCGGGGAAGCGCTGGTGTCCGCCTGCAGTGAACACCAGCAGGGACTGGATGCGGCCGCTGCGTCCACCTGCCGGGGATTCATTCAGGGGTATCTGTCGGCGACCGACGAGATAGTGGCCGCGGAGGAGCGGCCGTCCGGATTTGTCGCCCGCGCCATTCGCACCCGCGCCAGCCGGTTGTCAGACGCGGCTGAGAAACGTCTCAACAGTCGCTTCTGCCTGCCTGAAGGCGAACGCCTGAACGACCTGATCGCCAAGGTCGCCGCCCAGCCGCGTGAGCTGCCTGCGGGTGCCGATGCCGCCGATGTGATGCGTCGGGTTTTCGAGACCCACTACCTGTGCGATTCGGTACCGAGGAGTTGATGGCGCACCGATACCGCTTTGCCGGTTGAATTTGCGCGAGTTTACCATGCGTTACACCATTTCCCTGTTTGCGGTGCTGGCTTTCATCTGGCTGGCCAATTCCGGCCACTACTCGCCGCTCCTGCTCGGCTTCGGCCTGCTGTCGGTGGTTTTCGTCGTGTTCGTCGCCCACCGGATGAACATTGTCGATAGCGACTCTCAGCCCCTGCATCTGTTACTCGCGCTGCCCGGTTACTACTGGTGGCTGTTCCGGAAAATCCTGCGCAGCAATCTCGAGGTGGTCGCCTGTGTCTGGCGCGGCAGTAAGTCGCTCAAGGTATCGCTCAAGCCCGCCAGCGCACGAATTACAACGTCACTGCGCGGTGATCTCGCCAGGGCGCTCTATGCAAACTCCATCACCCTGACGCCGGGCACGGTGGCCGTCGATATTGATGGCGATGAAATTCTTGTGCATGCCCTGACTGCGGACTCGCTGGAGGATTTGCGGCGCGGCGAAATGGAAGCGCGGATCAACGGGCTGGGAGTACTGAAAAAATCATGCTGACGGCAACAGCGATCGCGCTGCTGGTAGTCATGGCAATGGCGCTGGCGCGGGCCCTGCTGGGCCCGACAATCTACGACCGCATTCTCGCACTCAATGTGTTCGGTACCAAGACGGTGCTGCTGATTGCGGTGATCTGCTTCACCCTCGGAAAACCGGAGTTCCTCGATATCGCACTGGTATACGCGCTGATCAATTTTGTCAGCGTGATCGGTGTGCTGCGCTATTTCGAATTTCGCTCCCGCCGCGGCGATGGACAAGTGGGGGAGGGGGCGCCTCATGATTGAATCTGTTTTGGTTGTCGTGAGCGGGCTGGCGCTGGCTCTGGGCTGCTTCTTTATGGTGTCCGGCGCCGTGGGACTGCTGCGTTTCCCGGACTTCTACACCCGTATGCACGCCGCCGGGATTACCGATACCCTGGCCACCTTCCTGATCGTCGGCGGGCTGATGCTGATCGCTGGCTGGAGCCTGGCGCTGTTCAAGCTGGGCCTGATTCTGCTGTTTATTTTCTTCACCAGTCCAACCGCGAGCCACGCCCTGGCCAAATCGGCCCAGCACAGCGAGCTGCGGCTGGCGGAGAGCCGTGCACAGTACCCCGAACCGGCAGCGGTAGCCGCTGTCGAGCCGGAGATCGCGGTGGCAGCAGACACCGCGGATCGCATCTGACAGCAAAGGGGAACTCGATCGTGGAACTGATACTGGATATCGCGCTGCTCGCCCTGCTGCTGGTCACTGCGGCGGCTATCGCCTGGACAAGGGACCTGTTTGCGGCCGCGATGCTGGCCGGTATCTACGGCCTCTTGTCCGCCAGCTTTTTTATGACCATGGGCGCGGTGGATGTGGCCTTTACCGAGGCGGCGGTCGGCGCGGGTATATCGCCACTGCTGATCCTGATGACCCTGGCCCTGTGTGGTCGCCGCCAGCGCGCCCACCCGACTCGGGCCCTGGCGGCGCTGTTGCTGGTGGCCACGGTCGGCGCGCTGTTGGTCGCGGCGACGCTGGATATGCCGGCCTTCGGCGCTGCGGAAGCGCCGGCGCATCTGCATGTGGCACCGCACTATATCGGTGAATCCTTCGCCGAGATAGGTATCCCCAATATCGTGACTTCGGTACTGGCGAGCTATCGCGCCTTCGATACCCTCGGCGAAGTGGTGGTGATCTTCACCGCGGGCCTCGGCGTGTTGGCGCTGTTGGCGGGTGGTCGCGGAGAGGTTCCGCTTCCCAATCCGGTCGCTGCCGTCGCCGATGCGCAGCGGCAGCTGGTACTGGAGGTGGTGGCCAAGATACTGATAGCCCCGATCCTGATCTATGCCCTCTACGTGCAGTTTCACGGCGAATACGGGCCGGGTGGGGGATTCCAGGCCGGAGTGATTTTTGCCGTGGGTTTCATTCTCTACGGCCTAGTCTTCGGTCTGGACGCGGTGCGCCGGGTTGCTTCGAGCGGCCTGGTGCAGATGCTCGCCGCGGTGGGTGTGCTGATTTACGGCAGTGTGGGCCTGTTGGGTATGGCCACCGGGCGGAATTTTCTCGACTACGGCGGCCTGGCGGCAGATCCGGTCAGCGGACAACATATCGGCATCATTGCGATTGAGCTGGGGGTCGGCATCACGGTCGCCGCGGTGATGTTGCTGGTGTTCTATCTCTTCTCTGAGCAGCTGCTGAAGTCGCAGCGGGGCGCGGCTGCGCCGGCGGGGAAATCCATTACAGGGAGGGCCGGTTAAGGTGTTGCTGGCGTCGCTTTACAACTATTGGGTGGTCATAGCGCTGATGATGATCGGCTTGTACATGGTGATCGCCCAGGGCAACCTGATCAAGAAAATCATCGGGCTGAATATATTCCAGACCTCGGTTTTCATCTTCTACATCAGCGCCGGCAAGGTGGACGGCGGCAGCGCGCCGATTCTGAGCGAGGGCGAAAGTCTCTACTCAAATCCGCTGCCGCACGTTCTGATCCTGACCGCGATTGTCGTGGGTATCGCCACCACGGCACTGGCACTGGCGCTGGTCATCCGTATCCAGCGCGCCTACGGCAGTGTGGAGGAAGGGGATATCCAGGCGCTGGCGCATGAACGGACAGAAGGGAGCGAGCAGTAGTGTTGACGCACCTTCCGATACTGCAGGTCATACTGCCGCTGGTGGCGGCGCCCTCCTGCCTGTTTCTGCGCCGCGCCAGCCTGGTATGGTTGTTTGCCCTGGCCGCGTGCCTGTCGGCGCTGGCGGTCAGTGTGCTGCTGTTGCAGCAGGTCTATGCCGCCGGCCCGATCAGCTACACCCTCGGCGGCTGGCAGGCACCCTGGGGCATCGAGTACCGGATCGATCTGCTCAATGCCTGGGTGCTGCTGATCGTTTCCGGTCTCAGCAGCGTGGTACTGGCCGCGGCACACACCAGTGTGGCGAGGGAACTGGAGGGCAATCGGCAGATACTCTTCTACACGCTCTACCTGCTGTGTTTTGCCGGCCTGCTGGGTATTGTCGCCACCGGTGATGTCTTCAATGTATTCGTTTTCCTGGAAATCTCGTCGCTTGCCACCTACGCGCTGATTGCCCTGGGGCGCGATCGCCGCGCACTCTGGGCGGCTTTCCAGTACCTGATCATGGGCACCATAGGCGCAACCTTTATCCTGATCGGGATCGGTTTCCTCTACATGATGACCGGTACTCTGAATATGGCGGACCTGGCAGTGCGCCTGCCGGCAGTCGAGAATTCAGCGACGGTGCTGGCCGCTTTTGCATTTATTTTTGTCGGTATCTGCCTGAAACTGGCGCTTTTCCCGCTGCACCAGTGGCTTCCCAACGCCTACAGCTTCGCACCGTCGATCGTGACGGCATTTCTCGCCGCCACGGCCACCAAGGTGGCGCTCTACCTGCTGCTGCGCTTTACCATCACCGTTTTCGGAGTGGAGTTCTCGCTGGCCAGCCTGCCACTGGAAACCCTGCTGATCGGGCTGGGCCTGATCGGCGTCTTCGTCGCCTCTGCGGTGGCCGTCTACCAGGTGGATATCAAGCGCATGTTTGCCTATTCCAGCGTGGCGCAGATCGGCTATATGGTGGTGGGCGTGGGGATAGGCACCGTCACGGCCCTGCAGGCGACGTTGCTGCACCTGTTCAATCACGCGTTGATGAAGGGTGGCCTCTTCCTGGCCCTGGCGGGGCTGGTGTACCGGGTCGGCGGTAGCCGTATTGAAGATTTTCGCGGCCTGGGCGTCGCCATGCCCTGGACCATGGCCGCCATTGTCGTCGGCGGTGTCAGCCTGATTGGTGTGCCGCTGACGGTGGGCTTTGTCAGCAAGTGGTATCTGATCGCCGCCGCCATGGAACGCGAGCTGTGGTGGCTGGCGCTACTGGTGGTGCTGGGCTCGCTGCTGGCGGTGGCCTATATCTGGCGGCTGGTGGAGGCTGCCTACTTCCACGCACCGGCGGACGCCGGGCAGCCGCGCGGCGAAGCGCCGCTCGGCCTGCTGCTCCCCACCTGGCTGCTGATCGGCGCCAACCTGTATTTCGGTATTGATACCTGCCTGCCGGTAGAGGTAACTGCCGCGGCGGCGCAATTCCTGCTGGGAGGCGCACAATGACCGAATCGGCCCTGTTGCAACTGGCGCTACTGATCGCACCGCTGGCGCTGGTGGCTATTCAATTGACCGGCCGCTGGCAGAACCCGCGCGAAGCCGTCTCCCTGCTGGCCGCGACGGCTCTGTTTGCAGTGGTGGCGTCACTGTATCAACCGGTGCTGGATGGCAGGGAGATCGCGGTCCACTGGCTGGATCTGCTGCCCGGCCTGGCACTGGCATTTCGCATAGAGCCGCTCGGCCTGCTGTTTGCGCTGGTGGCCAGTTTTCTCTGGATAGTGACCACCCTGTACGCGATTGGCTATATGCGCGGCCACGGCGAACAGAACCAGACGCGCTTTTTCGGCCTGTTTGCGCTTTCCATCGGCGCGGTCATCGGCATCGCCTTTGCCGAAAACCTGTTCACGCTGTTTGTCTTTTACGAAGTCCTGACCCTGTGCACCTATCCGCTGGTCACCCACGCCGGCACAGACAAGGCGCGGCAGGGGGGGCGTGTCTACCTGAGCGTGCTGCTGGGTACTTCGGTGGGCTTCTTCCTGCTGGCCATTGTCGCCACCTGGCTGCTAGCCGGTACGCTGGATTTCAGAGCCGGCGGCGTCTTTGCGCCGGATTCGGACCCGGCGCTGCTGTCGGTGCTGCTGGTGCTGTTCGTGTTCGGCGTCGGCAAGGCGGCGGTGATGCCGTTTCACCGCTGGCTGCCGGCGGCGATGGTGGCGCCGACACCGGTGAGTGCACTGCTGCACGCGGTGGCCGTGGTCAAGGCGGGGGTGTTTGTGCTGCTGAAAGTCTGCCTGCTGATTTTCGGCCTGGACACCCTGAAAAGCATCCCCGCCACACAGTGGCTGCTGTACCTGGCCGGAGCCTCGATTCTGCTCGCCTCCATTGTCGCGCTGCGCCAGCAGAACCTGAAAAAACGCCTGGCGTATTCCACCGTCAGCCAGCTCGGCTATATCACCCTGGGCGCGCTGCTGGCCACCAGCGCCGGCATGACCGGCAGCGCACTGCATATCGTGATGCACGCCTTCGGCAAGATTACGCTGTTCTTCTGTGCGGGCGCGATCCTGGTGGCCGCGCACAAGACCGAAGTCGGCGAGCTGCGCGGCATAGGCCGGCAGATGCCGGTCACCATGACCGCCTTCCTGGTGGCCAGCCTGTGCATTATTGGCATTCCGCCCACCGGCGGCACCTGGAGCAAATGGTATCTGATGCTGGGCACTTTGGAGGCGCAGCAGTGGTTACTGATGGGGTTGCTGATGGCCAGCTCGCTGCTGAGCATTGCCTACCTGCTGCCGATTCCGCTGCGCGCCTTCCTCGACGGTGAGGAGCCGCCGGCGGGTGGCGCCGGGAAGGCCTCGGTTATCAGGGAGGCGCCGCTGCCGTCGGTGATTGCGCTCTCGATCACCGCGGCGGGCTGTGTCTACCTGCTGTTATTTCCCGATACCTTTTATCAGCTGATCAAGGCCGGAATCTAAGCGCGTATGAGTGGCGAAAAACAATACTTCTTCGACAGGCCGGACAATATCCGCCTGGTGCTGCGGATCTTTTACGGTATCTGTGCGCTGCTGGTAGCGGCGGATTTTGTCGTGCACCGCCATACCGAATTCCGCTGGGAGGGACTGCCGGCCTTTTACCCGCTCTATGGCTTCGTCGGCTGCGTGATCCTGGTGATTGTCGCCAAGTGGATGCGCAGCTTCCTGATGCGTCCGGAGGATTACTACGATCGCTTGGAGCTTCGGAATAACGAGGCGCGGGGAGGGCACGACGATGTTTGAAGTGGCTCCATTTATTCCATTCTTCGTTGCCGCCGCGCTGGCACTGTGGCTACGGGGCTGGCCGCGGGCGCTGTTGATGATTGCCGTCCCTCTGCTGGGGCTGGCAAACCTGTGGTTGCTGGGAGAGGGCAGCTTCGGCACCTGGTCGGTGCTGGATTTCCAGTTGCTGCTGTTCCGCGCCGACAGGCTGAGCCTGCTGTTCGGCTACCTGTTCCATGTTGCCGCGCTGATCGCGATCGTCTATGCACTGCACCTGCGCGATACGATGCAGCAGGTGGCGAGCCTGCTCTACGCCGGCAGTGCGCTGGGCGCGGTGTTTGCCGGTGACCTGCTGACGCTGTTTATCTTTTGGGAACTGCTGGCGCTGACGTCCGTATTTCTCGTCTGGGCGCGCCGCAGCGGTCGCGCCTATGTGGCTGGGTTGCGCTATTTCGCGCTACATATTCTGTCCGGACTGTTACTACTCGGCGGAATCATTTTTTACGGCCAGGCCCACGGCTCGCTGGAATTCGGGCAGATAGGCCTGGGACAGAACCCCTACGGCTGGATGATATTCCTGGCCTTCGGTATCAAGTGCGCCTTCCCCTTCTTCCACAACTGGCTGACCGATGCCTATCCGGAATCCACCCCCACCGGCACCGTATTCCTGAGTGCCTTCACCACCAAGGTGGCGGTCTACGCCCTGGCGCGGGCCTATCCGGGCACCGAACTGCTGGTGTATATCGGCGCGACCATGGCCTGTTTCCCGATCTTCTATGCGGTGATCGAAAACGACCTGCGCCGCGTGCTGGCCTACAGCCTGATCAACCAGCTGGGCTTTATGGTGGTGGGTATCGGCATCGGTACATCGCTGGCCATCAATGGCGCTGTGGCGCACGCGTTCAACGATGTGATTTTCAAGGGGCTGCTGTTTATGTCCATGGGCGCGGTGCTGCACGTGACCGGGCGCATCAACGGCTCCGAGCTGGGCGGGCTCTACAAGACGATGCCCAAGACCACGGTGCTGTGTATTATCGGGGCCGCGTCCATTTCGGCTTTCCCGCTGTTCAGTGGTTTCGTCAGCAAGTCGATGGTCATGAGCGCGGCGATCAAGAACGGTTACGACTGGGTGTGGCTGATACTGCTGTTCGCCTCGGCCGGGGTATTCCACCACGCGGGGATCAAAATTCCGTACTTCGCCTTTTTCGCCCACGACTCGGGGCTGCGCGCCAAGGAGCCACCGGCCAATATGCTGGTGGCCATGTCCATCGCTGCGGCCCTGTGCCTGGCGGTGGGCATTTATCCGCAGGCGCTGTACAGCCTGCTGCCATTTGAAATGGCCTACACGCCCTACGATGTCACCCACGTGCTGACGCAGCTGCAACTGCTGTTCTTCTCTGCGCTGGCGTTTGTGTGGCTGAACTTGCGCCGGCTGTATCCGCCAGAGTTGCCGTCGGTAAACCTGGATGTCGAGTGGTTCTACCGCCGCTTGCTGCCGAATGCCGCGCGCGGCTTTGTCGCCGCTGCCTTCCGGCTGGACCAGCGCCTGCGCGGTGCAGCCCTGAAAGGCGTCGGTAATCTGATTGAGGGCATCAGCGGCCATCACAAGCCCGAGGGAGTGATGGCACGCAGCTGGTTGACGGGCAGCATGGTGGCGGGTGTGGTGCTGTTGCTGGGAGTTTACCTGCTGCTTGGCTTCACTCTTTAAACAGTCAGAGTTTGCCAGGCATCGAAGCATTGCCGCGCCCGTCAGTGCATCACGGCAACTTTTTGTTGCTGGCGGCGCAACGTCGGTGAGACGCGCACCATATCAATCATCGCGTCAATATAGCGCTCTCCCAACTCACCCAGATCACCGATCTGCGGCTGCAGTAGCCATTCTTCGAGCACGCCGACCAGGGCGCCGTGCAGCATCGGCACCGCCAGGTCGATATCCAGGTCTGCGGGCAGTTGGCCCTTGGCCACCGCCATGCTGATCAGCTCGCGCATGCGCTCGACACCCTCGGCGTGGCCCTGTATCAAGCGCTGGTGAATCTCGCCGCTCTCGGTGACCAGTTCACAGCGGTGGAATACGATTTCCAGGATCAGTTGCCACTGGCGGTTGCTGGCCACTTCCTGGAACAGCCATAGCCAGCGGGTGCGCAGTACCCCCAGGGGATCCTTCTTCAGTTCTTCACCGGCGGACTCGCACAGCTTCTCACCGGGGAATTTCACCCGCTCGGTCAGGGCGGCGAAGAGGTCGCCCTTGTTGCGGAAGTGGCCGTAGACGGCGCCGCGGGTGACTCCGGCCAGCTCGGCGATCTCCGTCAGGGAAGGGCGGGCCACACCGTGTTTGTGGAACACGGTAATGGCGGCATCCAGTATCCGCTCGCGGGTCTCCAGGGCATCCTCTTTTCTGCGTTTGGCCATCGGCTTGTCGAACCTGTTACAAAAGTCACTAAATTCACTTGATCCCGGCGGGGGCACCGCTGGCCGCAGTCGAATTGAACTCTGTCGATTCGGCGCGGTTAATAGCGACCAGTACCTACGGGTGGTTCGCTTTGGGCCGCCGGGCTATCCGGGTTTGGTTGGGCATTCTATTTTATATTCATGCATGAATAAATGTTTGATATTCATTTGTGCATGAATATAAAATGCGCGCTATCAGAACCGGACTAAGCTGTCTGTTCGCACAAATCTGTTCATATCTACGGCGTCGCCCGGATAGCGGCGCTGGATCGAGGTAAAGGTCGAGGAAGTCATGCTGAAAAAGAAAGCGCTGGTCAGTCTGCTGTTGGCATCTGCACTGCTTACCGCCTGTGGTGAGGAGGCCGCCGCGCCGCCGATGATGGCGGCCCAGGTGACCGTGGTCACCCTCAAGGCGGAGCCGGTCACCCTGACCCGGGAACTGCCCGGTCGCACATCGCCGTTCAAGGTGGCGGAGGTGCGCCCGCAGGTGAACGGTATCGTCAAGCAGCAGCTGTTCCGCGAGGGCGGCCTGGTCGACGCCAACCAGCCGTTGTACCAGCTGGACGACGCCACCTATCGCGCCGATGTCGACAGCGCCAAAGCCAGTCTGCAGCGCGCCGAGGCAGCGCTCAACGTCTCCCGCCTGAATGCCGAGCGCACCGCGGACCTGGTGACGACGGGTGCGGTCAGCAAACAGGACAACGACAGTGCCCAGGCCACGCTGCAGCAGGCCAGGGCGGATGTGGCCGCAGCTAAGGCTGCGCTGCAGCGGTCGCGTATCCAGCTGGAATACGCCCGTATCAGCGCGCCGATTTCCGGCCGCATCGGCAAGTCCGCCGTGACCCAAGGTGCCCTGGTCACTGCCAACCAATCCGCCGCACTGGCAACCGTACAGCAACTGGACCCGATCTACGTCGATGTGACCCAGTCCACCGCGGAGCTGCTGGAGCTGCGCAAGGCGCTGGATGCCGGCACAGTATCCGATACCACCGACCTGCCGGTCACCATACTGCTGGAGGATGGCAGCGAGTACGAACACCGGGGCAAGCTGGAATTTGCCGAGGCCAGTGTGGATCCGTCCACCGGCAGCGTGCTGCTGCGGGTGCGGGTACCCAACCCGGACAGCATGCTGCTGCCGGGTATGTATGTGCGCGCAGTGGTCGGCCGCGGTGTGCGCGAGCAGGCGATCCTGGTACCCCAGCAGGGCATAGCCCGGGATCCCAAGGGCAGTACCTCGGCCATGGTCGTGACCGGTGAAAACAAAGTGGCCCAGCGCTCGGTACAGGTGAGTCGCACCATCGGCGACAAATGGCTGGTCGAGGGCGGCCTCGAGGCCGGTGACAGAGTCATCGTCGAGGGGCTGCAAAAAATCCGCCCGGGCGCGCCGGTGCAGGCCGCCGAGGCCGAAGCGCCCGCAGCGCCGGCGGCCGGAGAAGTCACTGCTGGCGAAGCGAAGGCCAAGCAAGTTCAAGCGCCGACTGCAGACGAGTCGTAAAGGAGTCCGGCAATGGCAAGTTTTTTCATCAATCGCCCGATTTTCGCCTGGGTTATCGCGATTATCGTGATGCTCGGCGGCGGCCTGGCCATCACCCAGCTAGCGGTGGAGCGCTATCCCAATATCGCCCCGCCGGCGGTGACCATTGAGGCCAGCTATCCCGGCGCCTCCGCCAAGGTGGTGGAGGATTCGGTGACCCAGATCATCGAGCAGAACATGAAGGGCCTCGACGGCCTGCTGTATATGTCTGCCACCAGCCAGTCCAGCGGCGGTGCCTCCATCAGCCTGACCTTCGAGAATGGCACAGACCCGGATACCGCCCAGGTGCAGGTGCAGAACAAGCTGCAGCTGGCGATGCCGCTGCTGCCGGAAGAGGTGCAGCGCCAGGGCGTCAATGTCAGCAAGTCGCGCAGCGGTTTCCTGATGGTGCTCGGCTTCGTGTCCGAGGACGGCAGCATGTCCAAGGACGACATCGCCGATTACATTTCCTCCAGCCTGGTTGACCCGATCAGCCGCGTGCCCGGCGTCGGCAGCCTGCAGGTGTTCGGCTCCAAGTACGCGATGCGTATCTGGCTGGACCCGAGCAAGCTGGAGACCTACAGCCTGACCCCGTCTGACGTGACCGCCGCGGTGCGCTCGCAGAACCAGCAGGTGGCCGTGGGGGCACTCGGCGGTGCACCGGCGGTGCCCGGACAGCAGCTGAACGCATCCATTACCTCCCAGGGCCGCCTGGAGACGCCGGAGGAGTTCCGCAATATCGTGATCCGCGCCAATGACGACGGCTCTGTACTGCGCCTCGGGGATCTAGCGCGGGTGGAGATCGGTGCGGAGAACTACGAGTTCATCACCCGCTTCAACCGCCAGCCGGCCACCGGTGTGGCCGTGACCCTGGCCACCGGCGCCAACGCGCTGGAGACCGCCGACGGTGTCAGGGCAAAGCTGGAGGAGCTGCAGGAATTCTTTCCTACGGGACTCAAGGCGGTGGTGCCCTACGACACCACGCCCTTCGTGCAGGTGTCCATCGAAGGTGTGATCCACACCCTGATCGAGGCGGTGGTACTGGTGTTCCTGGTGATGTACCTGTTCCTGCAGAACTTCCGCGCCACACTGATTCCGACCATCGCCGTGCCGGTGGTATTGCTCGGGACCTTCGGCATACTTTCCGCGCTGGGTTTCTCGATCAACATGCTGACCATGTTCGCGATGGTATTGGCCATCGGCCTGCTGGTGGATGACGCCATCGTGGTGGTGGAAAACGTCGAGCGGGTGATGAGCGAGGAGGGGCTGTCGCCGAGGGAGGCGACGAAGAAATCCATGCAGCAGATCACCGGCGCCCTGGTCGGTATCGGCGTGGTGCTGTCGGCGGTATTCGTGCCCATGGCCTTTATGAGCGGCGCCACCGGGGTCATTTATAGGCAGTTCTCCGCAACCATCGTCGCGGCCATGGCGCTGTCGGTGCTGGTGGCGATTGTGCTGACGCCGGCGCTCTGCGCGACCATGCTGAAACCGCTGAAAAAAGGTGAGCATCACGGCCAGAAGGGCTTCTTCGGCTGGTTCAACCGCAACTTCGAGCGCGGCACCGACAAGTACCAGCGCGGTGTGCGCGGCATACTCGCGCGCAGCGGCCGCTTTATGGCGGTCTTCGCCGGCCTGTCCATTGTGATGGCGGTGCTGTTTTTGCGCCTGCCCAGCTCTTTCCTGCCGGAAGAGGACCAGGGCGTGCTCTTCTCCATGGTGCAGACGCCGGTGGGCGCCACCCAGGAGCGCACCATGGAGTCCATTTATAAGGTCGAGGACCAGTTCCTGAACAATGAGCCGGACAATGTCGAATCGGTCTTCTCGGTGCAGGGCTTCAGCTTCGCCGGCTCCGGCCAGAACAACGGTATCGCCTTTATCAAACTGAAGGACTGGGAGGAGCGCGAGGACGAGGGGCAGGGCGCGAGCTCCGTGGCCATGCGCGGCATGGGCGCGTTGATGCAGATCAAGGACGCCATTGCCTACGCCTTCTCGCCGCCGGCGCTGCCGGAGCTGGGTACGTCCAACGGCTTCAACTTCTATCTGAAGGACAACGCCAACCTGGGCCACGAGGCACTGACCAATGCACGCAACCAGTTCCTCGGCATGGCCGGGCAGAGTGCGCTGCTGGCCAACGTGCGCCCCAATGGCCAGGAGGATACGCCGCAGTTCCGCGTGAATATCGACACGGCCAAGGCCGCGGCGCTGGGGCTTTCGATTGCCGATATCAACGCGACCCTGAGTGCCGCCTGGGGCGGGGCCTATATCGATGACTTTATCGATCGCGGCCGCGTCAAGCGGGTCTATATGCAGGCGGATGCGCCCTACCGCATGGTGCCGGAGGATTTCCAGCGTTGGTCCGTGCGCAACAACAAGGGCGAGATGGTGCCGCTGTCCTCCTTCGCCAGCTTCGACTGGGAGTACGGTTCGCCGCGGCTGGAGCGCTACAACGGCGTACCGGCGATGCAGATCAACGGCGAGGCCGCGGCCGGCATCAGCTCCGGTGAGGCCATGGCCGAGGTGGAGCAATTGGTAGCGCAACTGCCGGCGGGTATCGGTATGGAGTGGAGCGGTCTCTCCTATCAGGAACGCGCGGCCGGTGCGCAGACGCCGCTGCTCTATACACTGTCGCTGCTGATCGTATTCCTGTGCCTGGCGGCGCTCTACGAGAGCTGGACTGTACCCACGGCGGTACTGCTGATGGCACCACTGGGTATTCTCGGTGCGGTGCTGGCAAACACTTTCCGCGGTATGGAGCGGGACGTGTATTTCCAGGTGGCCATGCTCACCACTGTGGGCCTGACCAGCAAGAACGCCATCCTGATCGTGGAGTTCGCCAAGCAGAACCTGGAAAACGGTATGGAACTGGTGCAGGCCACCATGCGCGCGGTGCGCGACCGGTTGCGCCCGATCCTGATGACCTCGCTGGCTTTCGGCCTCGGCGTACTGCCGCTGGCCATCGCCTCCGGCGCAGGTTCCGGTGCACAACAGGCCATCGGCACCGGGGTATTGGGCGGCATGGTTATAGGTACGCTGCTGGGGATCTTCTTTATCCCGCTCTTTTTCGTCGTGGTGCAGCGGCTGTTTGGCAGCAAGCGGCCGCAGCCGGAGCAGGTCGCGGCAGACAAGCCGCGCGAAGCCGAGGCCCTGGAGGCGCTGTAAATAATTCTTCGTCATACCGGCGAAAGCCGGTATCCAGCCCGGTGGTACCTGGATTCCGGTACCGGATCGAGTCCGACACAGGTTCTGTGCCGGAATGACGACAGCGCTACAATCTCCGTCCAAATTCCGTAGAATCCCTGCCGGTTTGTTAACAACAAAAAGGCAGGGAAATGCGGTCTGTAATATTTGTATTGGTGTTTTGCAGCGGCCTCGCCGCCGCGGAAGAATCGCGACTGGAAACCCTGGTGGTCACCGCCAGCCGCCACGCCAAACCCCTGCAGGACAACTCCGACAGCCTCTCCCTGCTGGACGGAGATTCCCTCACCCTGATCGACCACACCCATATCCAGCAGAGCCTGGCCCGGGTCCCCGGGGTCAATTTCGCCCGCGGCAACGGCCAGGAATATCTGCCATCCCTGCGCTCGCCGGTGCTGTCCGGCGCCGGCGCCTGTGGCAGCCTGCTGAGCGCCGAGGACGGCATACCGCTGCGCGCGGCGGGTTTCTGCAACGTCAATGAACTCTTCGAGTCCCACAGCGAAATGGCGCGCCGCATCGAGGTGGTGCGCGGGCCGGCCAGTACTCTCTACGGCTCCAATGCAATGCACGGGGTGATCAATGTGATCGGGGCGCAGGTCGGGGAGAGCGAAGGAGTTTCCATTGGCGTGGAGGCGGGTCCGCACGACTTCGCGCGCACGAGGGTTTCCGTAGACAGTGGCCTGAAAAGCGGCAGTGGTGCGCGCGCGGATCTGTCTTTAACAGGCGATGGCGGTTATCGCGATGCATCCGGTTACGGCCAGCAGAAACTCGCCCTGCGTCACCAGGCGAATATCGGTGCGGCGAGGGTGCGCACCAGCCTGGCCGCCACCAACCTGAACCAGGAAACCGCCGGCTATATCGAGGGCGAGGGGGCCTACCGCGACCGCCGACTCAGTCGCAGTAACCCGAACCCCGAGGCCTATCGGGATGCCCGCGCCCTGCGCCTGTCATCGCGGATAGAATTCGATACCGACACGGGCGGCAATGTCAGCCTGACCCCCTATCTGCGCAAAGCCGATATGAAATTCCTGCAGCACTATCTGCCCGGCCAGGCGCTGGAAGAGAATGGCCAGCGCAGTATCGGCCTGCGCAGCAGCTATAGCGGCTATCTCGGTCGGGACCTGCAGCTGGTAGCGGGTCTGGATACGGAATTCACCCGGGGCTACCTGACCGAATCCCAACAGAATCCCACCGCGGGATCGGAATTCCTGCAGGCGACGATTCCTACCGGCAGGCACTACGACTACCGCGCCGATACACTGGTTGCGGCGCCCTTTGCACTGGCCAGCTGGCAGGCGACCGAAGAGCTGATACTGAACGCTGGACTGCGCTACGAAACGCTGAAGTACGACTACGATAACCGCATGCTCGCCGGCCGCACCGCAGAGGACGGCACCCCCTGCGCTTTCGGCGGCTGCCGCTTCAACCGGCCGGCAGACCGCGAGGACAGCTTTCGCAACTGGTCGCCGCGACTCGGCGCCATTTACCGCTTGAGTGCAAACAGCCAGCTGTTCGCCAATCTCGCCGAGGGCTTCCGCGTGCCCCAGGCCACGGAGCTCTACCGGTTGCAGCGGGAGCAGACGGTGGCAGAACTGGATGCGGAGGAGATTGACAGCGCCGAGCTGGGGATCAGGGGCGGGGATACCGGCCTCGGCTACGAGCTGGTCGTCTATGCGATGCGCAAGGAGAATGTGATTTTCCGCGATGCGGATTTCTTCAACCAGTCTGGCGGCGCGACGGAACACCGCGGCCTGGAACTGGCCCTGGATTACAAGCTGGCCGAACAGTGGCGAATGCAGCTGTCCGCCAGTTACGCGGAGCACCGCTACCGGGACGAGCGCTTGCTCGATGGCGTTTCCCTCAAGGGCAAACTGGTCGACTCGGCGCCGCGGGCATTCGGCAGCAGTCGCCTGCAGTGGCAGCCGACAGCCGCCTTGCTTGCGGAACTGGAGTGGCTGCACCAGGGGCACTATTTTACCGATCCGCAGAACAGGCACCGCTATCCGGGTCACGATCTACTCAACCTGCACGCCCAGTGGCAATTCAATAGCTGGCAACTGTCGGCGCGGCTGCTCAACCTGACCGACGAGGCCTATGCCGAGCGCGCCGACTACAGCAGCTTCGGCGGCGACAGGTACTTTCCCGGTGAGCGCCGCGCCCTCTATCTGGGCCTGGCGGTCGAGTGGTAGCGGTGCGAAAAAAGGAAAAGTTGTCGACTCAAGTTTCGGAGTTGACGAAACCCGCCCCGATACTACTGAGCTATGGACCTGCACCCTGTGGGAGCCAGCCCTGCTGGCGAATAAAGGGATTGCTTTTTAGCACCGCATTTTCGCCTGCAGGGCAGGCTCCCACAGTAGACGCAGCGCGCGGTCAGGCGGCGCGGCACTCCGATCTGAGCTCCGAAACTTGAGTTATCGGGCGTACAGCACCGACAGCATACTGATGGCTCCCAGCGCTATGCCGTCGCAGGGAAATTCCAATTTATCGCCGCCATCGCTGGCACCGAGGATATACAACAGCGGCAGGAAATGCTCGGCAGTGGGTATCGAGAGCCGCGCCTCGGCGCCGGCCTGCTCGCAATGGATCAGAAAGCCGTGATCGCCGTCGATCAGCGCATTGCGCACCCTGTCGTTGAAGGCACTGGCCCAGTCGTAGGGCTCCGCGTTCGCCTCCCGACGCAGCAATCCCAGGTTGTGCACCACATTGCCGCTGGCCAGAATCAGCACGCCCTCATCTCTCAAAGCGCGCAGCTGCTGCCCCAGCTGGTAGTGGAATTCCGCCGGCTTGCCGGCGTCGATACTCAACTGCAGCGTCGGTATCTCCGCCCGCGGATACATCTGCATCAATACCGACCAGCTGCCGTGGTCCAGGCCCCAGTCGTTGCTCAGTCCAATGTTCATGGGTTCCAGCAGCTGACGTATTCGCCGTGCCAGTTGCGGCGCGCCGGGTGCGGGGTATTCGCACTCGTAGAGCGACGGCGGGAATCCGCGAAAATCGTGCAGTGTCTGCGGCCGGGCCATGGCGGTCACATGGGTGCCGTCGGTGTACCAGTGTGCAGAGATTGCCAGAATCGCCCTGGGTCTCGGCAGCCTTTCGCCCAGCCGCCGCCAGCTTTCCGTGTACGGGTTGCTTTCGATGGCATTCATCGGGCTGCCGTGTCCGATAAACAAGACGGGCATTCGCTGCTCGGACATAGGGCCTTCTCTTTGGGAATGAAAAAAGGCGGCGGAAGTCCGCCGCCCAAGAGTGTAAGCGCGTTACGCCTGTTACACGAGTTGGGAGATGCGCTTCCGGGCAGCACCCAGCGCCTTTTCCCGGGCTTCGTCACCCACCGCCAGACCTTCCGCGTGCACTATCTCCACATCGGTGATGCCGATAAAGCCGAGGAACTGGCGCACGAAAGCGGTCTGGGAGTGATCCTCGCCGTAGTGGCTGCCGCGGGTGATAAACACCACCGCCTTCTTGCCTTTCAGCAGTCCCTCGGGGCCCTCGGGTGTGTACTGGAAAGTCACGCCGGCGCGGGCGATATGGTCGAAGTAGGCGCGCAGGGTGGAGGGCACGCTGAAGTTGTACATCGGAATGCCCAGCACCAGCACATCGGCCTCGACAATCTCCTCGATCAGCGCGTCGGAATAGCTGACCACGGCCTTCTGCTCGGCGCTGCGCTCGGCTTCCGGGGTGATGAAGGACTGGAAGCGGGCCAGGTCCAGGTGCGGCACCGGCTCCGCCGTCAGGTCGCGACTGGCCACCTGGCCACCCGGGTTGCGGGCTTGCCAATCGCTGGCGAACTGCTCCGCGAGCAGGGATGACTGGCCGTCGTTCTGGAAAATACTGGTCTGGATCTTGAGTAGCTTTGCCATGCGGCACCTCCAACGGGGACTTGTTTTTCGGGATGTGCGCATTGAATCATTGAATTATTCGATAAAAAATCATAAAAATACGCTTAAACCTATCGGTTAAGTCGATGTTATGAGTAATGGTGAGACCCTGGAGTCGACAGTGGCGCCGCGTATCAGCCTCGAGCAGTGGCGCTGCCTGGTGGCCGTAGTGGAGGAGGGCGGCTATGCCCAGGCGGCGGAGCGGCTGTTTAAGAGCCAATCGTCGGTCAGTTACGCGGTTCAGAAGCTGGAATCGGTGCTGGCTATCAAGGCGTTTGCAATCGAAGGGCGCAAGGCAGTGCTGACCCCGGCGGGGGAGATGCTGTATCGCCGCGCCAGGTTGCTGCTGGAGGACGCAAGCGGCCTGGAAATAGCGGCGCACAAGGCCTCTGCCGGCTGGGAGGCGGAGATCGGCATTGCGGTGGAAGTGCTCTTCCCGACCTGGCTGCTGCTCGAGTGCCTGGACCAGTTTGGTGTCGAAAGTCCACAGACCCGCATCGAGCTGTACGAAACGGTGATCGGCGGCGGCCCCGAGGCGTTGCAGCAGGGGCGCGCGGAGCTGGCGATCACGCCCCATGTTCCCAGTGGATTCACCGGCGAGTTACTGCCGCGACCGGCGCGGGTAATCCCGGTGGCCCATCCCGAGCACCCACTGCATCGGCTCGAACGGCAGTTGACCCTGCGCGACCTGCGCAAGCACCGCCACCTGGTGGTACGCGATTCCGGCTCCCAGCGCGACACCCGCACGGCCACAGTGGAGGTGGCACAGCGCTGGACGGTGAGCAATATGGCCACCTCCATCGGTGCCGCCTGTCGCGGCTACGGCTTCGCCTGGCTGCCGGAGGAGAAGATTCGTGCGGAGCTGGAGCAGGGCGTTCTGAAGCCACTGCCGCTGCGCGGCGGCAGCGAGCGCAGCCTTGCGATGTACCTGATTTTTGCCGACCGGGATTCGCCGGGCCCCGGTGTCAAGCGGCTGGCGGAAATTATCCGGCGGCAGATGCAGTCGATGTGTGCGGCGGAAGGCGAATAGCGTCTATTGCCCCGTCGTGGGTTCCGCCTGCTGGCGGGTCTTCTCGAGCCAGAATCTGTAGAAATCCTCGGTGACCCGCTGTTCGATCTCGTGGGCCTCTTCCCGGGGGCAGAATACGGTGACCGTCAATACATCGTGCCCCAGCTCGTTGGTGGTGATTCTTACCTCGGCATCGGGGCCGGACAGCTCCACGCCCATGCGGTGCTCGATCAGCTTGCAGTAGCGCTCGGCCACCTCGCGGAAGGAGTCGCAGTGCTCGCGCACCCGTTCGGCGATGAACGCTTTCGCTTCGAAGGGGTTCATGCCCTTGCTCTCGCGTACTATCGAGAAACTGTGCTCGATATAGCGGCGCATAAAGTTCAGGTTTTTCACCGATTGGGTAAAGAAGGCACTGCTGGGAATATACAGGGTGGCACCGGTATAGCCGTTGCCGAGACCGTGGGGATCTATCTCCAACAGCGTGGTGCTCAGCCAGTCGCTGTCGGTCACCTCGCCGAACTTGTCCCCGATCTTGACCCAATCGCCGACGTTGTACGAGCGCATGGCCCGTTGAAAAAGGCCGCCGACAAAGCACTGCACAAATTCCCGCAGCGCTATCACTATGGCCACGGAAAATGCGGCAATGGAGAGGGCAAACTCGCGCAGTTCGGTGATCCAGATGGCGATAACACCAATCACCAGCAGCAGATTGCAGTAGTTGTGTACCGTGTTGATACGCCGCCGCTTGTCGGCAATGGCCCAGTTACTGCGCGCTATGGCAAACGACAGCAGCCAGCGCAACGACAGGATTACGGCGACGACCACCAGGGTCAGGATGAGATTATTGTCGAGAACCTGTTCCAGCATCTCTGGTCCCGTACTAAAGGAATAGGTTGTTCTGTCACGTCAGCTGAACCGCGCTGCGGCGACGCATCAAGCTTAGCCGACCGGCGCCCCGGGCCCTGAAAATATCACCAGGCGGAACCGAGGGCCTGCCAGCATCGGCGACACTGTAGCTCCAGACGCCGGGGCATGTAAATGGATAAGGTGCGTGTGATTGCAGGGCTGCTGACGGCGCGAACCGGTAGACGGCGACGGCAGTGGGGAGTCGCCGTGAGCAACCCCCAACAAAAAATTCAGGGGCGGGAAGCTTTCCCGCTATTCATCTCAGTTCGGCCGCGGATTTCAATCAGGACCAGCAGGTTGGCTATAAACCACAGGTCCTTGACAATGAAAATTCCGCTGGAAGAAAGTTGCCAGGGAGCGCTCCAGGCGCCGGGGAAGCTTGCCAGGAAACTCTGGGTGGTAAAGAAGACGGCGGCACACATAAGGATTCCGGGCCAGAAGAGTCGCCTGATAGTCAGCCCCAAGGCCAGCAGTAACAGAGCGATCAGGTCGTAGACGCCGATTATGTTCGACGCCTGCTGCACATCGAAGAGGTTGTACATCCACGACATGAGCGGCGAGCTGGCCACCAGGGGCTCAATGCCCTGCGCTTCGAGGGTGGTAAATTTCATCCCGCCGATCCAGAGCAGTACCAGACCCACCGGCAGATAATTGAGCCAGGCCAGTCGCCCGGGGCCCAACCTTCCGCCGTACAGCCAGGTCAGGGCCAGCGCCACCAGGGCAAAATACTTGATGACACCCTGCCCGGAGCCGATGGCCGGAAAACCGCCCAGAGAATCAATCCAGTGACTCTTTCCAATCAGGCTAAGCAGTGGCAGGGCCGACAGCCCGAGCATGGCCCAGGCGAGTAGTATGGTCGCCTTCCTGTAGAAGAGGCAGAGCAGGGCCATTCCGGCCAGCAGGGCAAAAGCCACCGCGGCCAGCGGCCTGATCGCACTCTGGACGCTTTCTGTGTCGACGCCATAAAAGTCGGCGATGTTTGCCAAGCCGCCCATCTGTCCGCTGGCCAGGGCCAGCCCTATCAGTCCAAATGAGGCTGCCAGGAGCAGCAGTGTGAGTCTTCTCGACCAGGTGTAATCCATAGAAATCCTGCATGTGTGTGAAAGTTGCCATCGAATACATACCGGACTCTCATTGAATTCGGGGTGCAGCTCGGACAAACGTGAAAAGAATGCATTCGCAGAACTCTGTCGCGCCGGGAAGGCGTTTCTTACATTCTGGCACGGGTTGCCCGAGCATCCGAGGATAAAGGTGGTTGCCAACAGTGGCCCCTGGGGTAGGGAATGGCTGTTTCCGAATAAGGTCGGCTCCCGCGGCAAGAGGGTGCAGTGATGTGACGAAGCGCCCGGGATGCCGATCTGCCGTCAGCCTCTTTGTCGACCGGAGAAGCTATAGTTGGCGGTAATTCCATAGGTACTGTCGCCGGGGGTAAATATGAGCAACTTGACCAAGACGGTCGAACTGGCATGCGAGTTTGTGCAGGGCTGCGGAGCCCTTGTAGAAATAGTGCAGCCGAAGGAGAGGGAACTCGGCGGCTTTTCGGTCAGGCGCTGCCTGCCCAGTCGCGAGCAGCAGATGGTAGGCCCCTGGATATTTTTCGACCATATGGGCCCGGTCGATTTCCCCGCAGGGCAGGGGATAGACGTGCGACCCCACCCGCATATCGGTATCGCCACCGTCACCTACCTGTTCGAGGGCGAGATTCTGCACCGGGATTCGCTGGGCAGCGAGCAGCTGATCCGCCCCGGTGATATCAACCTGATGGTGGCCGGCCGCGGCATAGTGCACTCGGAGCGCGAGCGACCGGAGTTTCGGCAGGCCGGCCACCGCCAGCACGGGCTGCAGCTGTGGCTGGCGCTGCCGCAGGCGCTCGAGGAAATGGAGCCGGAATTTCACCACTACCCCTCCGCGCAGATTCCGGCGATCACCGTTGGCAGTGTCCCGATCCGCGTGATCATGGGCAGTGCCTACGGCGTCACATCGCCGGTTGTGACGTTTGCCGAAACACTGTACGCGGAGGCGAGGTTGCAGGCGGGCCAGAGGATTGAGCTACCGGATGCGGAGGAGCGCGCCGTCTATGTGGCGAGTGGCGGGCTGAAGGCGCGCGATACCGTGATTCCGGAACACTCGCTGGCGGTTTTCTCGAACCAGCCAGGCGTGGAGCTGGAGGCCGTCGAGGAAAGTCGCATCACCATCATCGGCGGTGAGCCGATGGGCAAGCGCTGCATAGTCTGGAACTTTGTCTCCAGTCGCGCCGGGCGCATCGATGAGGCCGTGCAGCAGTGGAAAGATGGTCGCTTCCCGAAAGTAGTTGGCGACGAGGTGGAATTTATTCCATTTCCCGATAAATAAAGCCAATGGCCGCGACTCGACCGTCCGTCTTTTCCATAACCTGAAGTTCAATGGTGTGGCGGAGGTAGTGGTCGCAGCAGAATACAATGGAAATCAGCTGCCGACCTGGTCTTAGGGAGTGCGCAGATCAATTTCTGTGGCCGCCAGATCCCCTTTTACGCAAAATGACGTTGGTGATCGCCCGGCGTCTTGTCCTCCAAAACGGAATTCCTCCTGAAACCCGAAGGAAACGGTTGCCGTCAGTTGGCGGCCGCCGTCGGTTGCAGCTCTGAGAAATCCAGGTAATAAGACATGTACTTGTGCATGGCCTGGAGTGCCTCGGGATTGCCACCGGCAGCTCTTTCAAACTCCGTATGAAAGGTGATGATATGGGCCATACCCAAGTGGTAGTCAACCTCGTCAAGGTCACCCAGTGTCTCTGCGGCAATCGCCGCCATCTGCTCGGCATTTTCCTTCGGAGCGCCGTTATCGATCAGGGTATTGCGAAATGCGTTCTTGAACCTATCGAAATGCGGTACTTCAGTGCTGAACAATTCGATGGCCTGGAAAATTTTCTGTCCAATCGTCATGGTAAATCCCCCTCAAAAAAGAGCGGCGCATACTACCGGACAAAGGGTCTGGTCCAAACAGTTCCCACGGCAAACTCCATGAATTTGATGACAAACTTTATCGGGCAGACGAAGGGGGCAGGTTACTGCAGTGGTCAGGGCGGTAACTTCAGGGAGTTCTGCTTTTCAGTGTTGCCACCTGCTGGGAGAGGTTCAGGATTCTTCGCGCCAGCTCCCTGGATAGGTTGATCAGTAGCACGCCAAAGTCCAAGGGCATTTCGCAGTGAAAGGTGTAAAACAGGTTTGAATTCACCTCCAGCACATGAGTGTCGCTGGCGGCAATGGTTGTGCCGGGCCAGGGCGTCAGCGCGATCATGCTGACGAAACCTATTGCCTCTCCAAAGTGGAAGTCGTAGATATGCTCTTTGTGGCTGTTTAGCGACTGGTAGTAGGAAAGGGAACCTTTCAGGACGATAAAGAAGGAGCCCGAAGGCTCTCCGGTTTCGACCAGAGTTTCCCCTTCTTGCAGCGCGTGAATACGCCCCTTTTTTACCAGGTAAGTGATCGCCTGACTGGTCAGGGCGCCGAAAGCCGCACCATTTTTCAAATGATCGATGCCGAGTTCATCGAGTAGTAGCTCACCATCTAACTGTCGCATGGCAGCCTTCTCATCAATTGATACTGTTGCTCTGGACCATTCGTCAAGTATGGGCCAATGCCGGCGATTGTGCTTCGGGCGCTGCAGGATTCGTGCTGCCTGTAGTGGCTGCCGCCGCTGACAAAAATGCAGGTGTTGTGGCTGAACCTGGTGGTGGCAGCGTGCAGAGTGTTGGCCTGGTACTGATTGGTGGTGCAGGAGTCGCATACCTTCTCGACCTGGACTTCGTTGATGCAAAGAGCGCTGTGCATTTACCGGGTGGGCACGAAGCCGTGGCTGTTTCTTACTGGCGGTTGCGCTACTGATTCTATCGAAGTGAAGTGGGTTTATTTTTACTCAGTGTGCGATTGAAAAGTAATGGCCAGATCACGGTCTGGAAGCTGAAGAGTTGCCAAGATGATCGTGTTAATTTTCTATCAGAAATTCTGGTATTAAAAACACATTTCCTAATGAAATGGTGACTATAATCCCGAAGCTTCTGCTGTAGCAGATAGCAAATGGAAACGGATGAAATTGAGTCGATACCGTTTTTGTTACTGTCTGGAGCGGTATCAGTTGCTCGAAAAATAACGAGTAGACAACCTCTATCTCATCCTTATCAATAAAATGAGACAAACAAAGGAATTGATATGTCTGAAAATCCAACTCCGGATCCACACACCGAGGGTAATCAAGCGAATACGGGGTGCGCCAGTCTCGCCGAATCGACGCGGGAAGAGCGCATGGCCCGTTTGCGCGCGCAGGTGAATGGCACCGCAAAATCCCGCAGCCTGGGAACGGCCGATACCGGTAACTTCCTGATGGGGCTCGCATTGCATGCGTGCGCCCGCTCGAACGAGGGGTTGAAACTGTCAGGTTTGGAGCAACTGCTCTTCACGGGGCTGAAGCGGTTATTGCCGGCCGACGAACTGGCCGAAATGGGCCGGGTGTACGAGCAGGCCAGGGCGCGAGGCGCGGCAGCCTTTCCGGCGGAGGTGACCCGGCTGGCGGTGTCGGACTCCTATGGCGGCGCGGACTTCCGGGGCGACCTGGTGAGCCTGGGTGAGCGAGTGCTGTTGCAGCCGAACTGCAGCGTGGTCGATATGGCCAGTCTCCCGCAGGGCGCGGAGCTGGACAGCCCGGAGTTTATCACCGCCATGCGCGAACAGGGCTGCGGGCTGACCGTCGTTGTCGATTCAACGCAGCCGCGCTCGCAACTGGTACCGCCGCCGGACGATGTCACGGTGCGCTTGCGCTATTTCGACTGTATCAAGGGTACCGGTGACTCATTCTTCGGCCCGTCCGACGAGATCTACTGGGGCTGTGGCACCGGCAGCGATGCCCAAAGCGTGACCGAGTACTTCTCGCCGGAGTTCGGCAACGTGGACGCGGGCGATCGCCGCAATTTCAGCGCCGATACATTCCTGTTCAACGGTGGCTTCCGGCGAACACTGATGGTGGATATCCAGTGCTGGGAGAAGGATCGCGGCGGCTTCTGGAATGATGTCCGCAATGCCCTGGCGGACATCGCCGAATACTGCGCGGACGGCGCCTCAGATATCATCGACAATGGGGACAAGGAAGACGCCGCTCTCGGTGCGGTTATCGCCATCGTCTCGGCGCTGATGGGGGCGCTGCTCGACCTGATCCTCGGCAGCGACGATCTTATCCAGCACCGCACCATCGCGATCAACCGGACAGTGTTGCAGCGGCTGACCGAAGACGCGCATTACTGGAACTTTGTCGGCGAGAACGCCCACTACAAACTCTATATGGATGCGACCATCGAGCCCAAGGGGCCCGGCCACCTATTTTGCACGGTTCTCGAGGACCACGGCGCAGGCTGGCAAAAGCATTCTATGCAGATCCACGCACGCGACCCGGTACTCGTCGCGCCGCCATTACCCGAGGACGACGATATCCTCCTGTATTGTCTGTATCACAGCTGGTTCGAGGACAAGATCTCAATTGCGCGATATATGCATGACTGGACGGCTGATGACTACATATTTCCGGCGAACCTGGAGATAAAGCGAGCTACCGCGGCGCTCTATAAAGGTGGATCGATCAATTGGGCGGGTCTGCAGCGCGTATCCGGTACCAATAATTCCGATTCATATAGGGCCGTAAGCGGAATGAAACACCAAGAAGGGATAGTGTATCCCCAACCCACAGATCACACAGAGGTTGCAATGGGTGCGGCTATTACAGTGGACCCGAGAGGTAACAGAATGGGACGCCACTTCTTCTTCTATGATCGGGACAGTAACGACCTCTGCTACAGCCACTCAGATAATTTTAGCAAGTCGTTAGTCATCTCCAGCCGCTGTGGATCCAACCCGGCCGCCGCGGTTTTCGACGGAAAGCTTCACCTAGTCTACCGTTGCAGTGACGATCCTGGCGGCCGGCTGGCGTGGATTCGAGCCGACGAAGACGGCAGCAACTGGCAGCAGGAGGAGCTGATCGCGGACAGCCAACGCTCAGGACTATCACCCAGCCTCGCGGTATTCAAGGACAAACTCTACTGCGCCTGGCGCGAAAAGCAAGACATCGCAGTCTGGCTTAACACGCTCGACAAGGGCGCCGCCTCCTGGAGTGGACGGAAACAGCCCGGCGTCTGTTACACGCTGTGCGCGCCGACGCTGGCCGCGCATCGCGACAAGCTTTACTGTGTTTACAGTTCCAGGTATGGATACATGTAAGGTCGCACAGCTGGCGCCGGTCATGGAACCGGCGCCAGCGCCAGGGGGCCCTGTCGGCCCGTGTCGCAATGTTAGAGACCGGGATTTTCCGTCGGGTGATTTTCTTGCCGATTTCCACCGGCGCCGGTGCAGTTGCCATGGTGGATCCCGTCGATCAACAGCGAGGCAAAGTGGGAGCCTCGTTGCTGGTATACAGCCAGATTTAACAACGCCTTCACAGGGAGTGGGCCAGGAAGGTCGACGCCTTCGATGCCGCTACTGATCCGGCGCTAAAGTTGAACGTCACTTTCGCGCTCGGCCGCTTCAGGTCGCGGGCGCAGATCCGATAGGGCAGCCAACTGGCATTGTTTTCTGCCAGGTCGATCTGGCCGCTGCCAAACAACTCGAACTGGTCGTCGCCGGCAATCGATACATCGACCAGTTGCTGCCCCTCAACAAACCCCTCGACCTTGACCCGGTAGTTGTTGCACACAGTGTGCTCGTCCAGGCGGGTAAAGAGGGCGCCGCGATCGCGCCGGATTTCAATCAGTAACTGGGTGGTGTCGGTGAAGCCGTAGAGTACGGCGCTGAAGGCGACGAGCATCACGGCGCCATAGCCGGCCAGTCGCGGGCGAAGGAAGCGGCTGCCGCCGCCCTGCAGTTCGGCTTCGGCGGTGAAGCGGATAAGCCCGGCGGGTCTGTCGACCCTTTTCATTACGCTGTCGCAGGCATCGATGCAGGCCCCGCAGTCGATACAGGCGGCCTGCAGGCCGTCGCGGATATCGATGCCGACCGGGCACACCTGCACGCACAGGCCGCAGTCGATGCAGTCGCCGCTGTTGGCGTCACCCTTGCGCCGGTTGGCGCGGGGTTCGCCGCGGCAGGCGTCGTAGCTGACGGTACGCGTATGCTCGTCGAACATCACGCCCTGGAAACGCGAGTAGGGGCAGGCGTGCAGGCAGATTTTTTCGCGCACCAGTCCCGCGTTGAGGTAGGTCAGGGCGGCCATGATCAGCAGCCAGCCGGCAACGGATGCCGACATCTGCAGCTGTACGGCATCCGACAGCAGTTCCCGGATCGGGATGAAATAGCCGGTGAAGGTCACCGCTGTCGCGAGGGCCAGCAGCAGCCACAGCAGGTGCTTGCCGAACCGGCTCAGTAGGCGCCACCCACCCAGGGGCGCGCCTTCCTGCCTGGCCCTCTTGTCGGCCCTGCCCTCGGTCAGATCTTCGATGCGGATAAAAAGCCAGGTCCAGATACTCTGCGGGCAGGCGAAGCCGCACCAGACGCGGCCCCAGGCGACCGCGAGGAAAAACAGCAGGCCGGCGCCGGCAATCAGCAGGCCGGCCAGCAGCGACAGGTCGCGCCAGGACAGGGCATTGCCGAACAGCAGGATGCGGCGCTCTTCAAAGGAAAACAGCAGCCAGGGCTGGCCGTCGACCTGTACCCAGACCAGGCCAAAGAAGAGCGCAATAAGGGGCCAACTGGCAAGCCGCCGCAGGTTCTGGAAGCGGCCATTGACGAGCCGCACATGGAGCTTGCCGTCGTGTATCTGTGTGGGCGTGAATTCTTCTACTGCAGGAATCTTTTCCATTTTGGTCGTACCGCTAGAAGTCTGACGGCGGGCAGGCTACGCCGATAACGTCGATAGGGTCAGGTGTAGAAAAAATAAATATAATAGGTACAGATTGATTCCCTGGGGAGGTATATGGATGGCCGCGGATTTTCGCTACCAGAAGCTGGAAGCCTGGTTGCTGCAGGGCATCAGGGACAGACGCTGGCGCCTGGGGGAGCGACTGCCGTCAATCCGCGCCCTGTGCCGGGAACACGCGGTATCAAAAGCGACGGTACAGCATGCCTTGCAGAGACTGGAGGCGCAGGGGTTGTTGGAGGCGCGCCCCAAGGCGGGCTATTTCGTATGCTTGCAAGCGACCACAGTGCAGCAGCCACTGGGCCGCGCGCGGTTGGCGGCGCCGGCGCCGGTCACAGTCAGTGATCTGCTGCTGGATATCATGCGCAGGAGTGCCGCCTTCGACCTGCTGCCGGATTTCGATGCCGGCGACCTGCCATCGGGCATCGTCGCATTGAACCGCTCGATCGCGCGCTCGCTCAGGCGCCAGAAGGGCGATGCATTCCAGTATTACGACGATCCCGCCGGTGACCCGGGCCTGCGGGAACAGCTGACGCTGCACCTGTCGCGACGGGGCTACCGGCCAGAGCCGGAGCGCTTGTGTATCACCTCGGGCTGCCAGCATGCGCTGTTTCTGGCGCTGATGGCGTCCTGCCAGCGCGGCGATGTGGTCGCTGTCGAGTCCCCCGGCTTTTACGGCGCCATGCAGCTGATCGAACAGCTGGACCTGCAGGTTGTTGAGGTGCCCAGTTCCAGCGCGAGCGGGATGGATTTGGATGCACTCGAAGCGGTGTTGCAACGCTGGAAGGTGAGGGCGTGTATCGTCTCGCCGGCGTTCGCGACACCCGCCGGAGCCTTGATGAGTGATGTGGCGAAGAAGCGACTGCTGGCGCTGGCCGAGCAGCATGACCTGGCGGTGATCGAGGACGATATCTACGCCGACACGGCGCTTGGCCCGGTACCGGACCCGCTCAAGGCACTGGACATGGATGAGCGGGTGATTCTCTGCAGTTCTTTCTCGAAGTGCCTGTCCCGCGACCTGAGGCTGGGATGGGTGTCCGGCGGCCGCTGGCATGCGCGTATTCTGCACCTGAAACTGGTAACCCAACTGGCCAGCAGCCGCTATCTTCAACAGGGTGTGGCGGAGTTTATCGCGGACGGCAGTTTTGCCGCCCACCTGCGGCGCCAGCGCAACAGGCTTCGCGAGCAGCGGGACCAGCTGCTGGCGCTGTTGCATGCCTGGCCCGGCAGCACCAGGGCGAGCACCCCGCAGGGCGGGCTGGCCGCCTGGGTGGAGCTGCCGGAGACAGTGGATACACTGGCGGCCTATCCCGAGGCGCTCAAGCAGGGCATTGTGATGACGCCCGGCCCCCTGTTTTCCGCGTCGGGCCAATTCAGGAACTGCCTGCGCATCAGCTTTGCACACCCCTGGCATGAGGCGCGTGTGCAGGCGCTGAATCGACTGCCGGGGATGTTGCTGCAACAATGACCCGGGCGTGCAGCAGGCCAAGCCCTGGTCTTTAATGGAAACTTTCCCCTATGGGCGGGGCGGTCAACTCGAGGAAGTCGCCAATGAAAGCATCCGATCTGTTTGTCCGTGCGCTGGAAGCGGAGGGCGTCGAATATGTGTTCGCCATTCCCGGCGAGGAAAACCTGGACCTGCTGGAGTCCCTGCGCGGCTCGAAGATCAAACTGATCGTTACCCGCCATGAGCAGGCGGCCGGTTTTATGGCCGCCACTTACGGTCGCCTGACCGGCAACTCCGGTGTTTGCCTGTCGACCCTGGGACCGGGCGCTACCAACCTGGTGACCGCCGCCGCCTACGCCCAACTCGGGGCCATGCCGATGGTGATGGTGACTGGCCAGAAGCCGATCAAAAGCTCCAAGCAGGGTCAGTTCCAGATCATCGATATCGTCGACATGATGCAGCCGCTGACCAAGTTCACCAAAACCATCGTCAGCGGCGACAATATTCCCGCCCATGTGCGCGAGGCCTTTCGCCAGGCGGAGGAAGAGCGCCCCGGTGCGACTCACCTGGAGCTGCCGGAAGACATAGCTCACGAGCACTCGACCATGCCGGTGTTGGAGCCGAGTTACACCCGCAGGCCCATCGCCGAAGAAAAAGCCATTCGCCAGGCGGCGGAAGCCATTGCCGGCGCGCGCAAACCACTGCTGCTGATCGGTGCCGGCGCCAATCGCAAACTCACCGCCAAGATGCTGCGCGAATTTGTCGAGAAACTGGGTATCCCCGCGGTCACCACCCAGATGGGCAAGGGCGTGATCGACGAGTCAGGCCCGCACTTTATCGGCAATACGGCCCTTTCCGACGGCGACTTCGTGCACCGCGCCATAGACCAGGCGGACCTGATCATCAATGTCGGCCACGACGTGGTGGAGAAGCCGCCCTTCTTTATGCGCCCCGGCGGCGCCGAAGTGGTACATATCAACTTTAATTCCGCCCGTGTCGACCCGGTCTACTTCCCGCAGATTGAGGTGGTCGGCGATATCGCCAACAGCCTGTGGCAACTGAAAGAAAAACTGGTACCACAGGAGCACTGGAGCTTCGCCGATGCGCATCGTATCCGCGATGCATTGCACCGGCATATTTTCGAGGGCTGCGGTGACGACAGCTTCCCGATTCGCCCGCAGCGGCTGGTAAAGGAAGTCCGCGATGTGGTGCCGGACGACGGTATCATTGCGCTGGACAACGGTATGTACAAAATCTGGTTCGCGCGCAATTACCCGGCCCATGCGCCGAACACCGTACTACTGGACAACGCCCTGGCGACCATGGGCGCCGGCCTGCCGTCGGCGATGGCGGCGAAGCTGGTCTACCCGCAGCGCAAGGTGCTGGCGATCTGTGGCGACGGCGGTTTTATGATGAACTCCCAGGAACTGGAGACAGCCGTACGCCTCAAGATGGACCTGGTGATCCTGCTGTTGCGCGACGATGGCTACGGCATGATCAAGTGGAAGCAGAAGCAGATGGACTTCCACGATTTCGGCCTGGATTTCAGCAATCCGGATTTCGTTGCCTATGCAAGATCTTATGGTGCGCACGGCCACCGTATCGGTGCCACTACCGAGTTGAAACCGTTGATCGAACAGTGTTGCGCGGAGGGTGGCGTGCACCTGATTGATGTGCAGGTCAATTACAGTGACAACGACCGTATCCTCAACCGGGAAATTCTCGAGCTGTCGCGCAAATTGTAGCGGCAACCTGGGTGTACACCTCGCGGAACAGCGGTCATACCAGGCGCGCCATTTTTTCCATCAGCACTATGGCGGCATTGTCCGTCAGCCGCTGTCCCTCCTCGATGTATTCCCACACGGTGGCATCGCTTTTCCACCCGCCCTGCATCTTGATCAGTTCAAACTCGACCTTCTCGCGTGCGGCACTCGTCGACATGCCGCGCCGGAAGCTGTGGCTGCTCAAACTGGCGACGAAGTCGAAATTGCACTCGCTGCCAAGTTTCTTCAGCAGATCGTTCACGGCGCCCGGGTTCAGTTGTCCCGGGCGGACCTGATCCCAGCGATTGATGGCGCGAAACACCGGCCCTTCGCTGATCGCCGCCGCCTCCAGCCACTGCCTGAGCGCTGTGGCGGGGCAGACGGGTGCGTCGCCGTAGGGCAGGGCGCGCATCAGCCCCTCTCCGCCCTGGTCGGTCTTGGACTTCGGCAGGCGGACGATCAGGCCCTCATCTTCCCAGGTCAGATCGGCAACCCGGATAGCCACCAGTTCACTGCGCCGGAAGGCGCCAAAATAGGCCGTCAGCACCAGGGCCAGATCCCGCAGATTCTTCCTGCTTTGCGGCAGCGCGCGCAAATATCGGGTCATGGCCGCGATATGTTCCAGTCGCAGGGCCTTGGCCTTTTGTTTTGGCGTGCCGTGCAGACGCCGGATACCGGTCATGGTTTTTTGTACCAGGGCGGTATCTGCGGGATTGGCGATGCCCTGGAGTTTGTGCCACTGGCCGATAGCGGTGAGATGCAGGTCCAGTGTGCGCGGGTTGACTGATTCGGCCCTGTCGAGCAGGTAGCGAACAATGTGATCACTGTCTGTGGGCAGCCTCCCTCCCCATTTCTCGAACTGCCGTATCGCTGAGCGGTAGGCCCTGCGCGTGCTGTCTGATGTCGCCTCGCGCAGATACCGCTGAACCCTTTCCCTGGATTGCAGTGCCTGTGCGCCTGTCGGTGATACGCCGAGTTGCTGCGGGGATTCTGGTGAAGGGTGTTTTTTATCCATTGAGAAAGTGCGTCGCCGATTTCCGGATTTCGTACTGAGAGTCGAGTGTGCAGATTGGAAGAGTGAAATATAACCTGCGATAAGTTTGATTATCGTAGGTTAGTAATTTGTTCTCAAGAAGTACTTTTAAAACAACAAATAATGTTATATTACGTATCACGTATTACATTACAGAAAAATACAAGGAGCAGGGAATGGCGCGTACAGGAGTAACCTACCTGGATATCGTCCGGGCGGCGGAAGCGGTCAAAAATCGCGGAGAGGAGCCGACAGTGGATCGGGTAAGGGCCCATCTGGGCACGGGGAGCAAGAGCACCATTGCGCCCCTCCTAAAGCGATGGCGTGCCGAAACAGACAATCCGGCGGACAGCGACGGTTTGCCAAAAGATCTGATCGATGCCCTGCGCGCTTTGCGCGAACGGGTACAGCAGGAAGCCGATCAAAAGATTGAGCAGGCGCGGGAGCAACAGGAAGCTGCCGCAGAAAAATGGCGCTGTGAGCTGAAAGAGGCGCGCGATATAGCCGCGAGTCAGCTCAAGCAACTGCGGGACCTCTCCCAGAAACTGGAGGCGTCCGAGGAAGAGAATCGGCAGCTGAAACAGGCGCGCGATGAATCGCTGGCAGCGCTGGCGAAAAGCGAGATTCAGCGAGAGGACGGGATGGCCCGCATTGCTGAGCTGAAGTCCGCGCAACAAGAGCTGAAGCGGGAGAATCGCGATATGCGCGATCACTTCGAGCATTTCCAGCTGCGCACGGCGGAAGATCGCCAGCAGGAGCGGGATCAGTTTCGTTCGACCAACGAACAGCTCCAGGGACAGGTTGCCCGCCTGTCGGAGCAACTTGCCGAAACCGGCCGCAGACTCGTCGAGCGGGAGCAGATGTGCGAGCAGCATCAGGCTACAATTGCAGAGCTGGGCGCTGAAAGGCAGCAGCTGCTGCAGCAGGTCTCGATCCATAGTGCAGAGGCGGAATCTCTCCGACAGGCGAGCGCCGACTACCGGAACCAGGTGTCTCAAAAGGAATCCGAAATCGGTGCCCTGGGGGAAAGAATCAGCGCTCTGCAAAGCACTAGTGTGGCCGCTGGCAAAGAAGTTGAGCTGCTGCGTCAGTCACTGGCCAAAGTGGAGTCGGAGCTGGGCTCAACCAGGGAACGGCTTGTATCCCTGGCCGATGAGAACCGAACCATTCTGCAGGAAAAGGCCATAATCCAGGGTCAGTTCAAGCAACTGACGCACTCCCTGGTGGAGACGAGAAACGAAACCTAAGGCGCTTGCGAATTTAGATTGCGCTCAACTCACCGGTGTCGAGCAGTTTGAACTCGCTTGCAGGACCATGCCGAGAGAGTGGAGATAAGCCTCAAATGCCCCGTTGATGCGCCGGCGATGGTGCCCGGATGAATAGAATCCCAAGCGGATCTTACTAGTGGCTATAGTGATATGTAGTAGTTCAGACTTGACCTGACAGAATAACTTCTGAAAAACCGGTCACTGTCAGATCAAGTCTGAACTAGTCCAATTGATATCAAACCCGCTAGGGGCGCATCAAAAGGTTAGGGACTCGACTTTGTCATGCGCTGTTTCGGCCCACTGGCGCCGCGGATAGCAGGCGGCTCCTCATGTCTCGCCGATAGGGTGCGGCTCGCTTTAAGTCGAGGTTAATATTGAAGCGCTTAAGCCAGCGGTCTTCCTGATCAAACCTCGCTTGGAATGGACGCCGACCATGAACAACTTTGCAGTTGTCGATAACAAGAAAATCTCCTGGTTCGGCCGGCACCTCAAAAAGGACGGACTTGATTGACTTGTCCAGCACCTGAAGGGCCATTTCGGCCTCGTTGTCGCCATGGCAGGCATGTGTAAAATCTGGATCGAAACGGATGAAAGGGCGGTCGCTTGGCCCGAATAACACCGGCGTTCTTTCTCCGAATTCCTCCCCTACACTGTGTGTATTGTCCGGTACAACAAAAAACCTCGGTTGTGTCAAAATTCTGTGCACTGAATCCGGGAGTTCAAACTGATGGATGCTGGCCAATTCAGTGCCGACGCGATTCGGATTGCGCAGATAGCAAAATACGAGAAATTCTCCGCGATGAGGGTGGAAGGCATCTTCCGTATGGTAGCTCAAATTGGCCAGGCTGCTGCTGCCTGACTGAACAAACTCCATTCCTTTAACGGGCATGACGTCGTGGATCAACTTCCCATCCTGCTGGGTTTCGAACCCGAATACGTCACCCAACAGGGTAGATAGCAGTACGCCAAGGAAGTCCGCTTCTTGGTCTGGTAACCCGCTTTCAGGCAGGGTCCAGTTCCTCGGGGTTGGACGTAGCGGGCGACGGAATCGATATCCTTTAAGGTGGAGGATACCATCGTGGTATTCATCCGTTTTCAGGGCGGTGGTAACGCGCCGGACTTCGTCGGGGAGATCGGCTGCCCAGAGATACGCATCCCGTAGAAAATCGCCATCCTCCGCGGTTTCATACTGTTCCATAACGACCTGAATCAGGTCTTGAGTCTGTACCAAATTCTGTTTAGTAAAATGCAAGGAATGCATTGCTGTCTCCCTGTTCGAAATGCATGCATCATGTCCCTATCACCCGAAGCATGTCAGAGCTGCGCAGGAACGCAGATCGTCGCAAATTTGAGGATATATTGATTCTCTTCATCCACCGGCCCTTGCCGTTGTAGTTCGCTTTAAAAGCGGCTCTTCCGTGAACTACCTTGCGGTTGTCGATAAGACAGACATCCCCTGGGCGTAGTTCTACCTTATGGACATTGCGCTCGACTTGCTGCCTCAGGAAAACATAGCAGTTGGCAGCCTCCTGGTCGTCGCTGGGTGCAATCGTATAGGCAGGGTCGAAGCGCAGGTAGGGGAATCTAATATTACCGTACAGAAGGGAAAATCGATTTTCATCCTCCATCAGGTCCCTATGATAGGTTTCGCTGGCGGCATCGACTCTCTGAGCGAGATCCAAATGCGAGTCATCCGGTGCGATGAAAAAGCGGTTTTCAAATAGAGTGTCCAAGATATGATCGGGAAGCTGTATGTCGCGGATCGTGGCGAATATCGACTGCACTCGCTCCGGGTTGCGCAAGCAATAGAAACAGATGTACTCCCCGCGATACTCATGGAACGCATCCTCGGTATGCAGGAGGAGTTCACTGGCACTGCCCGTGCTTAGTTGTTGGTTCTCCTTGCCTCGCATCGGAATGATGTCATGGATCAGTTTACCATTCTGCTGGGTGGACCAACCAAAGGCTTCCCCCACGATGCTGCCAAGTAGGACTGCGAAATAATCAAGGGGGATCGCAGGGAAATAGGACTGAGGATAATCCCATCCATCTGGTGTATTGGTCTTCAGGTCGACAGGAAACCCCCGGCAGATGGTGATTCCAGCGTGCTCTTCATCATATTTCAAGGGGGCCAGGGAAGCCCGCACGCGACGAGGGAGCTCCATAGCATGCAGGGGCGCATTCTGCACAAAGTTCTGGCTTGACGCGCTGCCATACTTCTTATCAAGATCCTTGATAATTTTAACTATTTCATCTTTTTCATCACGAAACAGATCAATTGTGTCCATGCCAATTTCACACAAGCTACATTTTTTCTGGTTAAGAACCTATGCCGTGATGGATACTTTTAGTACCGATCCGATTGTTAGTAAAGAAATATTACACTGTTATTAACCCGGCAATAGTATATTTCGCTCACGCTGCATAGCGGATTTTCTCGTGTTTGAAATATTTTCTGACCCGCTCTGGGCTCTTTTGC
>NZ_JACZFR010000110.1 GCF_014904815.1 Microbulbifer taiwanensis | reverse complement strand
CCAGGATGTGGTCGGCCTGCGCCGCCGCGACAAGGCCGAACGGGAGGCGGCGGAGGCGCGCCGCCAGGAACAGATCGATCAGGGGGTGGCCGGTGGCAACGAATCCTGACCCTTCGCTGCCCAACCGCAATACGATCTACCTTGCCCGCTCCGGGCAGGGTAAATCGCAGGCGGTCAAGCAGAACCCGGATATACCAAAGCAGGGCGCCCGGGTGCTGGTGTTTGATCCGAACTATGACCACAAGGCAATCCGCTATTTCACCCGCAGGGCATTCGCGCACGCGGTGCTGCGGGCGGTCAGGAGCGGCCGTGGCTTCCGCCTGGCCTACTCGCCCGCGTTCCAGGATGAGGAGGAGCACGAGTACTTTTGCAAGCTGGTGTGGGCGGTGCTGGACGGCCGCAAGATCACCTACGTGATCGATGAGGAGCTGACCGGCAGCGGCACCAGGGCCGGGGCAGCGGCACCGGAGCATATGCGACTGCTGAACCAGGGGCGCAAATTCGGGTTGCGATACCACGGCGTGGCGCAGAAGCCGGAGGAGACACCGAAAACCGTGCTCAACGCCTGCGAGGTTGCGGTGATCGGCTCTGTCCTGGGTGATACCAGTATCAAAATCGGCAAGCGCTACGGCATTCCGGCGCCCGCGATCGCGGATTGTCAGCCGCTGCAATTCTGGCGTTTTG
>NZ_JACZFR010000109.1 GCF_014904815.1 Microbulbifer taiwanensis | reverse complement strand
AAGACTTACCCACGTTTAGTAGACACCCTGTATAGTTAGGTTTCGGCCTAACACGGAGGTGTACCATGGGTAAGAAGAGAACTCAGGCGTATACAGAAGAGTTTCGTAGAGAGGCAGTAAAGAGGGCGGAGAAGCCTGGGGTGACTACGGCTTCAGTCGCCCGAGAGCTGGGTGTCAGCGCCCAGCAGATCTACAACTGGCGACGACAGTTCAATCGGTTATCAGATAAACAGTTCAATAGTGTGGATGGCGTCGACTACTCGAAGCAGGAGAGTGCTGAAGTCCGCCGTCTCAGGAAGGAGCTGCATGAGGCCCGGCAGGAGGTCGAGTTTCTAAAAAAGGCAGCTGCGTACTTTGCGAACCACCAAGAGTAAAGTACGTGCTGATACATGAGCATGTAGGGGTTTACCCGGTCCGCTAGATGTGTCGGTGCCTAGAGGTGTCAGCGTCAGGTTATTATCGCTGGCTAGGTAGAGGTGAGAGCTCAAGAGCTATCCGCAGGAAGCGAGTCACGGAGAGGGTGAAAGATACCTTTGAAGCCTTCAGGGCTCGTTATGGTGCTCCCAGGATTGCTCGGGAGCTACTTGATGCCGGAATTCCTTGCTCAACAAACTATATCGCTGGAATCATGCATAATGAGCATATCCGGGCGAGGAATGGTAAAGGTTTTCGCTATAGCAGGCCGGTTGAGAGCAAGGTGAATGTGGCTGCCAACCTGCTGAAGCGCTGCTTTCAGGTAGATCGTCCCAACCGTCGCTGGACCAGCGACATTA
>NZ_JACZFR010000108.1 GCF_014904815.1 Microbulbifer taiwanensis | reverse complement strand
GCAAAAGAGCCCAGAGCGGGTCAGAAAATATTTCAAACACGAGAAAATCCGCTATGCAGCGTGAGCGAAATATACTATTGCCGGGTTAATAGTATAGAGAGCCACTATAGTTTGAATCATCCCGGCAAGGTATTTAATCAACGGGAATTGGGAGCTATCCCATTTGCACTAGAAACAAAGGGTAAATCTAATCCAGGATTCGGGCATCGCAGGCCGGGAGCTTGGCCGCTTTCTGGCGGGTTGCCGAGCCTGGGTAGAAAAAAATAGTGCCAAGTATTTCTAACAATCACAGGCAGTTTGCTCCGGCCCTTCGGGCCTCCGCGAGACGTCTTACCTTGTGCACGTTTTGCGCGGGTCGCTGCGCTCCCATTTTCGCGCAAAACGCGCACAAGGTAAGCCGCCCCTGCTGTGGGCGTTATAAGCCATGAACCGCACCTGCCAAGAGTGTAAAAAAAGATCGGTAAAGCTGAGAATTTTCGGTGTGGGCTCTCAATTTCATTGCAAAGAATGCAAGGCCCAATTTGAGTTTACTTCATCGCAAAAGTGGCTCGTGTCTATTGTCGCAGGGTTCTCAGTTCCGGCAGCTATTTACTTCGGACTTATTCTAGAAAGTTGGTTTGTGTTTATGGTATGCATCGCTTTGCCGCTAGTTGTAGAGCTCTTGGTAGAGCGGTTCGCTACTTTAAAACTATTAACTCGGCAATGGAATATTACGCTACAATGCGGGAATGAATAAAGAAGATTCTCGCAAATTACCCTCAGCGGCTCAGGCAGAAAAAC
>NZ_JACZFR010000107.1 GCF_014904815.1 Microbulbifer taiwanensis | reverse complement strand
AGCGGCAAGGCCGCAGGCCGCGCAGGCGCCGCCGCAGGCGGCGTAACCTTGGACTTGTGTCAATAACTGTAACCGGGGGATTTATGAGGAAGAATCGAAAAGTGAAAGCGCGGGAGCGCGCAGCAGCGGCAAAGGAACTGGCAGCGGTCGAGAATCCAACAGAGTTGCCGGAATCCTTCAACAAAGAGGGCGGGCAGGTGCCGCCCGCGCCAGTAGCGGCTGAGGTGTTTACCGAAAAAGAACGGGAGTTGATTCTGTGGGCGCTCGATGAGTGCGACAACCCTGCCAACGGTGGGCCGATCGTGGGGGATTGGTGCTTAGTTGATGAGAGCATCCGGGCAAAGCTGGGGGGGTAGGGCGAATGGGTGATATCCGCAAGCTGGCTAGGGTCTACGTTTGGTCCGGCGCGGTCGCCCGGGTACTGCTAGCGGCAACGCCGCTGGCAGTCGCGGCGGCCTGCGCCTTCGGGGGCCTGTCAATTTCGATCGGGGGTGCAGGTTGAGCAATATCAAAACGGTGAAGACTAGGGGCGCAGACAGACAATACCTGGTGGAGCTGGATCCCGATGCTATCGAGTGGTTGGCGAAGCCGGGGGGCGAGGCGGTATTCAAGGTCGGCGGCGTGATCATCAAGGTTCGGGCAGAGCAGCAACCGTGCCCGACCTGCGGTTGCAAATGCAAAGGAGGTGACCGTGAGTAATGAAATCCTGGGCTATATGCCCTGCCCGGAGACGGGATGCAGCCAGCAGGCGGCGGTGATGCAGGCCAAGCGCAAGGGCGCGCACCTGTACACCAGGTGCCCCGACTGCGGTATTGACCAGCGCACCGGCAAG
>NZ_JACZFR010000106.1 GCF_014904815.1 Microbulbifer taiwanensis | reverse complement strand
CCAGCAGGCGGCGGTGATGCAGGCCAAGCGCAAGGGCGCGCACCTGTACACCAGGTGCCCCGACTGCGGTATTGACCAGCGCACCGGCAAGGCTCGACAGCTGAATATCTGGCGGGCCACCACCTGGAAAGTGGATCCACCGACGCCGCCGGCCAATATCGAAGGCGACCTGGTGGCCGGCGAGAAACCGAAACCCAAACAGACGGCGATCCAGGAAGACTGGTCGCCGGAGCTGGAGGCGCGCGAGCAGGCGGCCGCACAGACGGCGCCGGCTACCGACTCCGAACCGAAACCCAAACCGAAAACCGGCCTGGTGATCGCTGGGATTGGCCTGCTGGCCGGTCTCGGTTTGGTCGCCGCCAGCATTTGAGGAACAGCTATGCCACAGGTTGATATCGAGGAAGTAACCGGGGCCGGCGACCAGAATGTCGCCGACCTGGAGCAGATAGTCGCGGCGACGCCGGAGGAGGAGCCGCAGGGCGAGCAGGGGGCCACCGAGGCGCCGAAGCCGGAGGAGGTCGCACCGGATGCGATGGAGCAGGCCAAGTCGAAGGCCCGCGCCCTGGTGGGTGTGCTGCAAACCGGATTTAAGGCCCTGGACCGCCGTATCGACTACCCGAAGGAGATCTACCAGCAGGCGGAAACGCGCCTGGCCCCGGCGATCGCCAAGCACAATATCTCCGAAATGCCGGTTGCCAACCGACTGGAGGAGATAGACGCGGTTTCATTCCTGGGGGAACTCACCTGGAAGTCGGTCCAGGATGTGGTCGGCCTGCGCCGCCGCGACAAGGCCGAACGGGAGGCGGCGGAGGCGCGCCGCCAGGAACAGATCGATCAGGGGGTGGCC
>NZ_JACZFR010000105.1 GCF_014904815.1 Microbulbifer taiwanensis | reverse complement strand
CTAACGCCGCGCTCAGCCGCGGCTAATTTTGTGCGCTTTTTGCGCGATAATGGGAGCGAAGCGACCGCGCAAAAAGTGCACAAAGTTAGACGTCGGCCTGCAGCGCTTTGTTAGCTTTTCCGGGCACTTAACCACGCAGCACCCACGATTGAAAGTAGAAGCCACCCGGACACTACGATATTGAAATTACGCTGCTGATCTGCTTCAGAATCGTAGAGCCTGAGATCTGCCAAGCTCAGTGCCCACCCAGCTAAATATACTAAGCAGAAATAGGCAATACTGATGCAAACGAACGCGACAAGAAACCAAAGTAATTTTTTCATCATGCTACCGGAAAGAACCTTATTTTCTTGGATTTTCCCAAGTCAGACCAAATACTGGGAATAACTATATTGAACCGAGTGCGAAAATATGAACCGATTCCGGTCATTGCTCTACCATTCCAGAGGTCGATATGGTCTCCTCCACTACCATCTCCTCGGAGATAATAATCTTCGAAGCATATGATTCCCTTCCTAGACTCTACTTTTTCCCGCCAACCTTCACCGGTAATGTTTTCAGTGACAAGCATATTTGGAATTTTTGAATTTTGAATCCAATCAGCAAGCTCCGCCGCTGCGAGAATATGCTCTTCCCCAGGGTGCACCCAGCACTTCCTTCCCTTTGGGAAAGTGTTGAATTTAACACCGGATTTTTTCATTGCATGACTTAGTCGAATGGCACACTGGTTTCCAAATAGCTTTTCTCCATCCCGGTTCTTTGCATCACATGGATCATCATCTGGGTAGTTTTCCCATAAATTCTCAAAACGTACCATTTAACTTCCTTATTGATTGGTTATTTCCGACTAAAGCTAAC
>NZ_JACZFR010000104.1 GCF_014904815.1 Microbulbifer taiwanensis | reverse complement strand
CACCGGTACGGTATAAAAGCGCTGAACTGCCTGCTTTACCTGCCACATGAAACGGGTTCGCGATAAAGCGTTCTTCTGTCAGCTCAGGACGGTTAAGGTAACCTCGTGCCAGCCCTTCACCACCAATATACAGTTCCCCTACTGTGCCTTGAGGCACAAGATTTTTTTTTGTATCAAATACAAAATACTGCACATTTTTATTGGGACCACCAATATTTACTGGTCTATCCATATCGACGGTACTACTAGAGCTACATATGGATGTCTCAGTAGGCCCATAAGCGTTGAATAGCCTAACTCTGGTTAACCACTTTTGAGCTACTTTGAAATCCAAAGCCTCGCCACCAACGATTACGCAGCGGAGACTCCTGAGTTTGTAAGGGTCTAATAAAGACAGCATTGATGGTGTCAACATTAAATGGGTGACATCACTAGATCTTGACAAATCTACTTGAAAGTCACGCCGAGATGACATAACTAGTTTACCTGCTGAAGCCAGTGACATGAAGAGCACCCAGCTTGCTGCATCAAAACCAAAAGACATCACATGATAAAAAACACTAATATAGTTAACCTGAAACCTTTCAACGTTATCCCGTATCGTGTTGGTTAAAGCTCGATGCTCAACCATGACACCTTTAGGCCTCCCCGTAGACCCGGAGGTGTAAATCACATAAGCCAGATGGGAAGGTGTTAGACCGGTACCTATTACATTCAGGTTTTCTGTGCTGTAGTCAGAATAGATGTGCCTATTGCTTTGAGCCAATTCGTCCAACTCTAATACATGGCCATTGAACTCCGCCAAGACACTTTTCATATGACCAAGACTTAAAACTACACCTAACTCAGCATCCTCTAA
>NZ_JACZFR010000103.1 GCF_014904815.1 Microbulbifer taiwanensis | reverse complement strand
AGCGGCAAGGCCGCAGGCCGCGCAGGCGCCGCCGCAGGCGGCGTAACCTTGGACTTGTGTCAATAACTGTAACCGGGGGATTTATGAGGAAAAATCGAAAAGTGAAAGCGCGGGAGCGCGCAGCAGCGGCAAAGGAACTGTCAGCGGTCGAGAATCCAACAGAGTTGCCGGAATCCTTCAACAAAGAGGGCGGGCAGGTGCCGCCCGCGCCGGTAGCGCTCGAGGTGTTTACCGAAAAAGAACGGGAGTTGATTCTGTGGGCGCTCGATGAGTGCGACAACCCCGACAACGGTGGGCCGATTGTGGGGGATTGGTGCTTAGTTGATGAGAGCATCCGGGCAAAGCTGGGAGGCACGGATCATGGATAAGGAATTCTGGGGCGAATTTCTCGCCTTCCTGGTCTGCGTGGTGATAGCTACAGCGGCGGTTTGTGGGGTTGTGTGGGCGGGGTCGTTCGCAATCGTATCGCTTTTTAAGATCGGCATGCACGGCGCGGAGTTTGCCAGCGCGTTGTTCGGGGGGTAGGGCGAATGGGCGATATCCGCAAGCTGGCAAGGGTCTACGTCTGGTCGGGCGCGGTCGCCCGGGTACTGCTGGCGGCGACGCCGCTGGCAGTCGCGGCGGCCTGCGCCTTTGGGGGGCTGTCAATTTCGATCGGGGGAGCACCGTGAAGGACTTTGTGGAAAAGCTAGTGTTTTTTGGGTTTGGTCTGATGCTAACCGGAATCGGTGCGTTGCTACTTGCCGGCGCTTACTACGTTGTGAGGATCACGCCATGAGCAATGAAATCCTGGGCTATATGCCCTGTCCGGAGACGGGCTGCGACCAGCAGGCGGCGGTGATGCAGGCCAAGCGCAAGGGCGCGCACCTGTACACCAGGTGCCCCGACTGCGGTATTGACCAGCGCACCGGCAAG
>NZ_JACZFR010000102.1 GCF_014904815.1 Microbulbifer taiwanensis | reverse complement strand
TACTCGCTGCCACGATCAGAGTGAAATATGAGTTCTCTGTGGTGCCCACGGTTTCGTACAGCCCTGTCTATGCTGGACAGCGTGAGCGAGACATCCCTTCGATCACTGAGTGACCAAGCGACAATTTTCCTGCTATAGCGATCCATCACTACTGACAGGTACTGCCAGCTTCCGTCACGGAGCTTGATATAGGTAACATCGCCGACCCAAAGCTGATTTGGGCGCGACACCTTGATGCCTTCTATTTTGCATGTAATTCCATAAACATGCGTATACATCCCAGGTCGGGCAGTGTAGATTCTCGACTTCACCGCCTTGAGGCCGTGATTTCGCATGATTCTAGCTACTCGCTTCTGACCGACGTAGATACCCCTCTTTCTCAATTCTTCGGTGATTTTAGGGCTACCATAACAGCCGTCATGCCGATCAAAAATCGACCTAATATGCTCAAATAGCTCACTATCCTCACGGCGGCGCTCGCATACGCCACGGCGACGCCAGGAGTTGTATCCGTCACGAGAGACGCCGTAGATCCTACACATCATCGAGATACTGTGCTTTTCTCTATTTTGATCTATGAATTCGAAGATTTCCCTTTTTGTTGCAAAGAGAACTGGATGGCTTTTTTTAAAAGGGCGTGCTCTTCCTGGAGGAGGTTATGCTCCCGCTCCAGCTTCCTCAGCCGCTTAAGCTCAAACTTGATCTCTGGATCGATCTGAATGTTTTTCTTCTTGGCCATGATCTGCCCCCGTCGCATCTCCATGCGCCAACGATAAAGCATGACTTCATGGATATCGAGCGCTTCGGCAACGTGTTTTGTTAGCACCCCGGGAATTTCGGTTAGCGAGACTGCCGTTGCCTTGAAATCGTCATCGTAAGAGTTGTAGTGCTTTCTGCGTGCCATTCGACACCTCCGAATCAG
>NZ_JACZFR010000101.1 GCF_014904815.1 Microbulbifer taiwanensis | reverse complement strand
CTCAAACAAGAAGGTGACCTGTGATACAAGGGCTTTCTCTCTCCCGCCAAGAAGTGAGAAACCCCTATGAAGTACCAACAGATCACCTCTGATGAGAGGTATACCCTGTCTCTGCTGCGGTTACAAGGCTTTGGAGCAGCCAGAATTGCCGAAATTTTAGGCAGGCATAGGAGCACCATATATCGTGAACTGAAGCGCAACAGCTGCCACCGCACGGATGGTGCCTACCGGCATAGCAAAGCCGACAGCAGAGCCCGTGGGCGGCGCAGCAGGTCCAGACGGAATAAACGCTACCAAGGCCACCACTTCAAGCTAGTACGCCGCTTACTCCGCAAGAAGTGGAGCCCTGAGCAGATCTCAGGAACGTTTAGAGAGGAAGGTAAGCGCTGCCCCTCTCATGAGATGATCTACCAGTATGTATGGCAGGATAAGGCTAACGGCGGCAACCTATGGAAGCACCTGCGATGTGCGCACAAGCGACGCCGTAAGCGCTACAGAAGCTACGATAGCCGCGGACGTATGGCTTTCAAACGCCATATTTCGGAGCGCCCTGCGAGCGTAGAAACACGGCGCTACAAGGGCAACTGGGAGATTGATACGGTCATGGGAAAAACAACTACCGACTGTATTGTGACGCTGCTTGAGCGAAAAACAGGCTATTGCATGATCGGCAAGCTCAAGGACCGCACCACCAAAACGCTCAACAAACGAACACTGAAACTCATAGCCCGCGATCCCACTGCTTTCAAAACAATCACCGCAGACAATGGCACGGAGTTTCACCAATACATGGACATAGAAAACGAAACCAACGTGAAGTTTTACTTTGCTACCCCGCACCACTCCTGGGAGCGTGGCAGCAACGAAAATCTTAACGGCCTGATAAGACAATACCTCCCGAAGGGACAAACGATGATGGGGCTGACGCAGCAACAATGCGATGACATTGCACGAAAGCTCAACACCCG
>NZ_JACZFR010000028.1 GCF_014904815.1 Microbulbifer taiwanensis | reverse complement strand
TTAGAGGATGCTGAGTTAGGTGTAGTTTTAAGTCTTGGTCATATGAAAAGTGTCTTGGCGGAGTTCAATGGCCATGTATTAGAGTTGGACGAATTGGCTCAAAGCAATAGGCACATCTATTCTGACTACAGTACAGAAAACCTGAATGTAATAGGTACCGGTCTAACACCTTCCCATCTGGCTTATGTGATTTACACCTCCGGGTCTACGGGGAAGCCTAAAGGTGTCATGGTTGAGCATCAGAGTCTATTCGCCCTAACTAAAGAGATGGAAACATGGTTTGATAATGTTTCGCGAGTGGGTTGGTGTGCAAATTATGCATTCGATGCATCATTGCAGGGGGTTGTATACTTAATTAGTGGTATAACTTTGGTAGTCATAGCTGAAGAGTTAAAGTTACAGCCACAGGAACTACAAAGTTATATTGTGCTGCACGGTGTTCAATTGATTGATTGTACGCCTAGCCTATTACAGTTTTGGTTAAGTGAGTGGAAAAGCTTTACTCCTCCATATTTACTCATAGGGGGAGAGTTAATTTCCGATTCATTGTGGGAAGAGCTTGCTTGCCTTGCGGGACAAAAAGGAAGCTTTCGCAACGTTTATGGCCCAACCGAATGCACAGTTAATAGTACGATGGCTGAAATAAACGGCAACCAAGCTCATATTGGGAAAGCGCTAAATTATACTCAGGCCTACATACTCTCCCCAAATGACCAATCACTTGCGCCATTTGGAGGATCCGGCGAGTTATACTTAGGTGGGGCTGGGCTATCAAGAGGCTACTTAAATCGCCCTAGTCTTACGTCCGAACGATTTATTGATAATCCTTTTTATGATGAAACTAATTCAAAGATCTCGCCGCGTTTGTATAGAACTGGTGATCTGGTGCGATATTTGCCGGATGGTAATCTAGAATTTCTTGGCCGTATCGATGATCAGCTGAAGATTCGAGGTTTCAGGGTTGAGTTGGGTGAAGTTGAAGCACATTTGACAAAACAGGATAGGGTTGATTCCGCTTTAGTGATTTCTGCAGAGTTGGCCGGTGGTCAACAGTTAGTGGGTTATATAAAGTTATTTAGTGCGCTTGTAGAGGGCGAATCGTCTGCATACATTACCTCTATTAAAGTGAAATTGGGTGAGCAGTTACCGGAGTATATGATACCCAAAATCATAATTATCGTTGAAGAGTGGCCATTGACTGGAAATGGAAAAGTTAACAAAAAATTACTGCCCGCACCTGAAAGAAGTTATCTAGAAGACGAGTATCTTGCTCCTGAAAATGAAGTGGAGCACGCTCTTATAGATATTCAGGCTAAATTATTAGGATTAGATCCGCAGAAGATAGGAGTCACTGACAACTTCTTTGAGCTAGGTGGGCATTCATTACTGGCAGTAAGGTTAATTGCAATTATTAATACTCAGTTTGGATTATCATTACCCCTAGCTTCTGTCTTTTCAGCTCCTAACGCATTGGCCTTGGCGGAGTTGATCGCGGAAAAAGCGGAAAATCCTTCAAGTATACTGGTGCCAGTGCAAAAAGGAGGTGATAAGGCCGCTATTTTTGCGGTGCCTGGGGCGGGAGGGAATGTTTTGTCCTTTCAGTCTCTATGTCACTCTTTAGATAGTAACCAGCCTCTGTATAGTTTTTTGGCGGTTGGGCATGACGGTATAAATCCAGTTCTGAATAGTGTTGAGGAGACGGCCAAGGTAAATATTGATGCGTTGAAGGTACTTCAGCCGTCGGGACCTTATCATCTTATTGGGCACTCTTATGGCGGCGTTGTTGCTTATGAAATGGCTAGGCAGCTAATGGTTGATGGCAAAGATGTCGCATCTTTGGTTCTTATTGACTCTTTTGCTCCGTCGGTTATTCAGGCTACAGGACTATTAGGGAGATATGATAAGGAAGATGTAGGCTATGTTCTGGAAATGTTTACTGCGATAGCTAGTTTATTTGGTGTTCAATCTGTTCTGGATGCCGATAAGTTTCGACAGCTTCCAGATAATAGGCACGATGAGTTTATTGTCGATACGCTCAATCGTGACGATATCGTAATAACTAAATCGCAATTCAGCGCATTTAAAAATGTCTATCGTGCTAATTGCCAGTGTTATCTGGCTTACCAGCCAGTGGCACTATCTCGACCATTGAACGTGACTTTGTTGCGAGCCGCTCAGCGGCATCGCGAAGTGGAGGCGGCGGGGGATGATTATGGTTGGGGTGTATTGATGAAAAACCCTTTAAAAACCCATAGTATAGATGCTAATCACTATTCTATCCTGGATAATGATTATGTTAGAAAACTAATTGCGTGTCAGATTGAGGCTTATGATGGAAATTTTTAGTACAGAGATTAGGGAAAAATTTGATAAGTACACTACCCATGTGCCTATCTCGACTTTTTCATTTTCTATACATATTTCTTTACAGCATGGCTATTTATATACTGATACCCCAAAGGTGTGCAGTACAACAATAAAAAACAGCCTACATAGACTTGAGTTAGGAGACCCAGCTTTCCGGTTGGAAAATGCAGAGCAGCTTCATGAAAGAATTCGATCGCCACTATTACTGCCATGTCAAGTCGGCGACTTCGATAAGCTGATAAGAAGCCATAAAATCTTTAAGTTTTGTTTTTCGAGAAATCCTTATGCGAGGCTATTATCTGCCTATCTGGATAAAATTAAACCAGGAACTTTTCAAACAAAAGGTCTGATCGATTTTCTTGGTTCTGAGAAATATTCGATAAGTAAACAGTTCTCTTTTGATGAGTTCGTGAACATTGTATGTGACCAGCCTATTTCTGAGATGAACATGCATTGGCGAGTTCAATATTATCAAACCTACCAGGACACGATTTCCTATGATTTCTTAGGGAAAATGGAGAACTTTGAGAACGATTTTATCGAGGTTTTTCGTAGAATTAATGCCGATCATGGATGTTTTGCTGCTAGCGAGAGGGCACATTCCACAGATGCAAGTGAGTTATTGTCAAAGTATTATACTCCTCAGCTTATAAAGATGGTTGAGGAAAAATTTACAAAAGACTTCGAATTTTTCGGTTACGATAGTGCGACTTCAGTGACACGCAAAGTCATAAGTACTTAGTGAATGACTTACCTGCTGGATCGCTGTTTTTTTAAACTACGGTAAATTTTAATAAGATTCAGAATAGGCTAAAGTTATTTGTGGATGGTTGCATCGTGGTGCGCTTTGAGATCGGCGTTAGTTCTTTCGCGAGTTGAAATCGAATTTAGCCTTCGGAGCTTTGAAAGTGAGAAGCGTTCTTAGTTAATTCGTTGTCGCCAATCAATGCGTCAAGAGTGCGCCGCTATTAAAGAAATATGGGTGTTGAATTTACAGCTCGATAAGAATCTTATGCCAACTAACTGAGTTGCTTGGCTGTGACGCGCGGTAGCCGCTGCAGTGGGCGATCGGGGCCGAGCTGTCGATCTTCGGAAAGGAGGTGTGTACCGTCGCCTGTTCGATAATCGTGTTACAGTAGCCCACAATGACGACCTGCCGGAGTGCGATATCGTAATGTAGAGGCCGTGTTTGGCGTCTTAACTGTTAAGGTGCCGAAGGTCCGTAGTAAAGGCGGAGAGTCAGTTACCTGCTGCTTGATTTTGGTGCAGCCGTCTATAGGCAATGTGTGCTCACTGGAAGTTGTGCTACCATGGTCATGCCTGAAGAGCGTTTCAATTGGAGGAATGGAAGATGCCGTTTCGACAACTGGTTGGCCTGGTAGCGAGAGGTCTTTTGGCTCGCATGATGGCTAGCCTAAAGGCTTAGCGGAAGGGCGAGCAGATATCTGGCGAACCGCGCGACTTAGTTAAGATCACTAGGTGCACGTCCGGGAGGACAGTATGTGCAGCGGCCTTCGCTCGAAAGAATGCACGCTCTCCGAATTAGTCGTCATTGGCGCGAACGAGCACGGGTAATATTTCTTTAGGTAACTGAAGATGGGTGTCGGTAATCGACGCTTAGCTGAAAAGGTGCACCAGATAGTTAGAAGGTGCGAGGCATGAATGGCCCAGAACCGGTTATTGGAGATGGCGCCATGGGGAGAGGGTGGCGCTGGAAGAAGTCTAGCCGGAGACGCTCCCGCAGTTTTGCCGGGTACACAATAGGCGGTGAATATGCTCAGCAAGCTGCTCAGGTCGAGTCTTCGGAAAATCAAGCATTTCCTGGACAACACCTAGCATGCCGAGACTGGACTGTTGTGGAGAATGTATTCGATACCATCATCATGGCGTATGAGGCAAAACCCAGAGAGTTACCGAGTGTGGCTAACGGATCATGAATAACTGATGAGCTCATACGATTTCCTAGCCAAGTACTGGATGAGCATCTGGACCGCGAACCTAGTAGGGTTGACGGGTGGGACGGTGCGATATCGAATAAAGTACTTTCAAGGCAACCTATTGGTAGGTGGAATACTGCATATGTTGTTTAATCTAGGAATTTATTCGGAAGGAAGGTGGAGAAAACTCCGGGGCCTCGACTACCTCGCGAAGGTAATCATTGAGGTGAAACTCAAAGATATAGAAGAGGTATTAACCGCTGATCGGGACGCCGCTTGATTAAGCGGCAGTATTGAATAAATTTTTTTAGCCGGTCTGGTATAAGAGTCAAAATACCCACATGAGAACAATGGACGATATTTACGTATGCAATTGAAGTGGTTTTCAGTGTTCAATAAAAAAAATGGCCCTTATAAAAAGCTTTTTTGTTTTCCCTATGCTGGCGGAAACGCCTCAACTTTTGCATCTTGGCATAATTCGTTGCCAGGACATGTCTCAGTATTAGGGCTCCAATTTCCCGGCAGAGCCGGTAGGATAGCCGAGGTGCCTATTGATGATATGGAAGAATTAACCACGATTGTAGCGGATAATATGTGCGCTTTAATCGATGATGACTATATTATGCTTGGCCACAGTCTTGGCGCCAGAGTTGCATTTGAAGTTGCATTGAAGCTTGTTAGAAAAGGTTTTCCCGGCCCTAAAGATTTTATTGCATCCGCAAGTCCCGCTCCGTCAGTAAAGCGTAAAGATGCTCCTATCTATGATTTGCCTGAAACAGAATTTTTGGAGGCGCTACGTAATATGGGCGGAACTCCAGAAATTGTTTTGCAAAATGAAGAGCTTAAGACCATTTTTATCCCGGCATTGAGAGCTGACTTCAAACTTGTTGATAGTTACCAGCAAAGTCTAAGTAAGCTTAACTCTCGAGCACATGTGTTTTATGGGACTGGTGATCATACCGTCCCACTTAAAGATGCAAAAGCCTGGGATCTGCACTTCACTAGAAATTGCACATTGAATGCGGTAGATGGTAATCACTTTTTCATTGATAGTAACAAAGAGAAGGTGCTCAGCCTAGTAGCTGATATCATTGGTTAAATGAATTACTCTGAAATCGGTAAGTTTTAACTCCACGGAGGTGCAATTCACCGTGTTTATGATGAGTGCGCAAGTTAAACTTCGACATCAGGCTTTGCGTGGCAGCGCCATAATCATGTGTCGGTTTGACGCTGAATACTATTCCGACATGCTCTTTACAGAGTACGATATTAATTTCCCGGTGGAATTGGTTAAGGCTGTCCCGAAACGAAAGGCTGAGTTTTTGGCCGGTCGGTATTGCGCAAAACATGCATTGTTACAGCTGGGATACTCCGATAGCAACGTTGTAATAGGAAAGAATCGTAGCCCAGTCTGGCCTAGGGGGAGTGTAGGATCGATAAGTCATGACCGAGCTAGGGCTATTGCAATTGTTAAGCCAAGAGTAGCGCTTTCTGATTCAATCGGTGTCGATATTGAAAAGTGGGTAGCAGATTTTGAAGTCCAGAACTTGCGGAGTGTTGTTACTATTATGGAGGAGGAGGACTTGTTTGTTCGTTTGAATTTATCAGTGCGGCAAGTGGTAACAATTATATTCTCTGCGAAGGAGTCTTTTTTCAAAGCTGTGCACCATCAGATTGGGGAATATTTTGGGTTTGAAGAAGCTCGGGTGACGGATGTTCAGAAAACATCAACAGGTGCCCTCTTGAGTATATCTGTGAGTGATTATCTTAAGGGTAGGTTATTCAGTAGCAAAGAGTATGAAGTTATTACCTATTTTGAGCCTGACGGTGTGTTGACATTTTGTAGTATTTAATTGCCAGAACCTATTTGCTAGGCTGTAGCATCTTGATGCTATGGAAAACGCGTAAAAAAGTTATACTTTGTGTTTCGTGCTCAAGATTAGTTTGTACGCTAAGGCTTGGCTTCGCGGTAAATAAGATGGAAGATTTTCGAAGCAGTTGGTTCTTTAGTTGGAAAATAAAACTGAATGGAGTGTCGAATGAAGCCCTTGACTATTGGCCATGTCTTGTTGACAAGATTCTCGTATAGAATGAATGTCGATGGCCCCGGAAATCGTGCTGGCAATGACGGAATTGTTAATAGCGATCCACTTGACCCTTCTCGTCTTAATTTTAGGTTTGCATTGTTTGAGTCCGCATGCTTGCCAAACGTTTTGGCACAAACTAATCAGAACTTTGATTGGATACTGATTATCGACCCTGACTTACCGATGGAGTACCGGAGAAGGTTGCGGTCTCTCATTGCTAAGAGAAAGAGGTCACATCTGCATGTGTACAGTGCGAGCGACAACTTGGCCAGGCTCGCGTGGCTAGAGAGATATATGTCAAGAGGTTGTGATCTTATTTTGACGACAAACCTAGACGATGACGATATTCTGTCAGTAGATTTTGTTGAGAAGCTGCAATCGCACGTTTTGGAACTGGGGGATAAGGTTCCATCTATCAAGTTTCTAGGAGTAAAGCAGACTTATGAATGGGATTTATATTCCTCCTCTAAGTACCCATTTGGAACTTGGGCTCCTTGGCATCGTTTTAATTGGTTTAGGTCGACAGGGTTAACGCTTCTGTGCAGGGCCGCCGTTCATCAACTATCTGTTTTCACGCTCCATCACTCTCATGCAGATGTTTGGTATGCACAAGGCAGTGATCAACAGCAAGCAAGAATTGCTCGAGAGGTATGGGGGCTGTCGGCTGGTGATCGTTTTCCGTTTAGAGCTCATCTAATATCTAATTTTCAACAAGAACTGGAGAAGGGTGTAGACCTTGGTGGAGATGATTGGAAAACTCTTTCATCGGTGGAATTACACTACGATCTTAGCCTGGATGGCGTATTCGCCGGTCATTTAAATCACTTCATGAACGACCAGAGTACCCGGATGTTTGAACATAAACCTGGGACATTGCCGGTAGTTGATGTTCAATTTTTTCCTGAAGACTTTCGCATTGACTGGGGCGCTTTCCAGAAGCATCGGGATCTATTCAAGCTATCTTGGAGGCAGTACAGGAAATACTTGCCTGAAATTAGGAAGTATCAGAAAAGATTAAGTTTGAATTGGTGGCAGAGTATTCTCCTGTTTGTGAGCTGGAACTCAAGGCTCGCATGGTGGTTCTTGCGGCACTGATCTGTTAGAGTATTTCAGACCAGTCGGAGGGTGCTCAAAACTCTGTGTCAGCCATATAGCCTCACGAGCTAATGTGTTTTTCCAGTCGGTCTGGGAAGTGGATTGTCAGTTGGGTCTACCAGAAGTGCGTAACTGATAACCGATTGTACGACTTGGAGAACGAAGCCCAGGCAGCGAAACGGGTCTGTGGGCACAGCCCGGAAGTGGCCGGTTGCCCCCGTGGGAATGGAGAAGAAGGTGGTGAAGAGCCGACCCGGTTCTCTTTTAGTTCTGTAGCTACATGTGCTACATTTTCTTTCCATGGGCAAAAAATGGCAGTGCTGTGGGTCCGGATCGAACCAGAACTTCATGACCAGTTCGTTGACCTGTATGTATCAATGAACATGAGCGGATCGGCTGTGCTACGGCAAGCCGTGCAAGCGTTCGTTGAGCGGTACAAGAACGATCAGCAAGCGGACATGCTCCAGCCAACCGAAGTGAACGAGAACGGCTGACATTGGCCCTGTGTGTTCTGCCGAACCCAAGGCAACGAATGGCAGACACGCTCATCAAGGCCGAACGAAGCGAACGAATGGGACATATCCGGAACAAGCATGTGAAGCCCGAGATGCGTGTTCGAAGGATGGTGCGCGGCGTGGGGTGCCGGTACCGACTGCACAAGTCGAACTTACCCGGGAAGCCGGTTCCTGTGCTTGTGATTGCTGGAAGGAAGAGGGTCGTTTTCGTTCACGGTTGCTTCTGGCACCGGCACCCTGACCCTTCTTGCTCCTTGGCACGGCTGCCGAAGTCTAAGTTGGATTTCTGGGTTTCGAAGCTGGAAGTCAACCGACAACGGGACGAAGCCAACGTTCGAGAGTTAGAGCAAATCGGGTGGGAAGTCTGACGTGTAAACCAATTCTACCACCCTCTCTTATCGACAAGGTGGCGTTAGGCTAAAGACTTACCCACGTTTAGTAGACACCCTGTATAGTTAGGTTTCGGCTTGACATGGAGGTGTACCATGGGTAAGTAAAAGGTTACGGCATATACAGAAAAGTTCCGCCGGGAGGTGGTTCGTCGTAGCGATCAAGAGGGCGTAACTGCCGTTGAAGTCGCGCGTGTGTTGGGGATTCACCCTGGACAGATCTATGACTGGCGTAGGCAGTTTCATCGGCTCTCTGATAAGCAGTTCAGTTCCCTGGATGGGGTAGATTATTCCAAGAAAGAGAGTGAATCGGTACGGAAGCTCAGGCTCGAGAATGAAACGCTCCGAGAAGAGGTCGAGTTTTTAAAAAAGGCGACGGCGTACTTCGCGAAAAACCAAGAGTGAAGTACTGCTCTGATCGAGCAGTATCGCGATGATTTTCCACTGACAGTGATGTGTCGCTTGTTGAAGGTATCCGTGTCTGGACATTACAAGTGGGAAAAGCGTCCGCAATGCGCGTCAGCTTGCCGTCGAGAGCGACTGGAAGCCAAGGTCGTCGAAACCTATGCGGAGTTCAAAGTGCGCTACGGGGCTCCCAGGGTCGCAGAGGAGCTGAATGCGGTGGGCATCAAGTGTAGCGTCAATTTCGTAGTGAAAATCATGCGTTTGAGAGGAATACGAGCCCGCAATGGAAAGGGTTTCAAGTATAGCCCTCCCGCAGAAGCGATGAGTAACGTGGCAGAGAATCTGCTGAGTCGCCAGTTTATCGCCGAGAAGCCGAATGAGAAATGGACTACGGATATCGCGTACATCTGGGTGCGCGATCGCTGGCTGTACCTGGCGACGGTGATGGATCTTTACTCGAGGGCGATCGTAGGTTGGGCCCTGGATGCGAGCATGACAGAACAGTTGGTAACGGACGCTCTCAAGATGGCCTTTCAGCGCCGGTAGGTTCGCCCCGGACTGATTATCCACTCGCATCGAGGTGTGCAGTATCGCGCTCGAGATTACCGTTACTTTATCGAGAAGAATGATTGCAAGCCCAGTATGAGCAGGAAGGGAAATTGCTGGGACAATGCAGCAATGGAATCGTTTTTTAGTCGGCTCACAGTCGAACTAGTATTTGCAGAACAATACGAGAGTATTGAGGACGCAAAGAGCGGTATCTTCGAATACATTGAAGTATTCTATAACAGAGTACGCAGGCACTCCGCTATTGGGCATATCAGCCCTGCGGAATTTGAGCGCAAAAGCGCATAGTTAGGGTGTCTACTTATCGTGGGTAAGACCAGCTAGGAAAGCCTACGCTCTCTTACTAAACTCTGATAGTATCGTGTTTATAAAATTGGGCGGAATTGTTACTCCTATGTTACCGTGGTCAGATTAAAATGATACTAACCACTTACATAGAGCCTTAGGGAAAACGAGTTTGTTGACCCATCCTATCAGTTCGGATGAATATCGATGTCGCACTCTCTAGACTAGTAAACTCGGAATCGAGAATTAATGAATACTCTTTCAATTGTAAAACGTATTTACTATAGGCTGCGGAAAGCGTTGAGCCTCCTCGTAAACCACATCAAATCAAGAAGAATCGGTGATGGGCAGTATAGAGCGAAGAGTTTTTTTGTAAACCGTCTATCTCTCGACAATGAGCATGAAGCATGGCTTGATGTCGCATACAAAGCAGCGCTGGAGTCAAAGCAAGGTGTTTTTGTTGACGTTGGTGCCAATAGGGGGCAAACGCTGGGGAAATTACTATCTTTTGATCAAAACAGGGAATATATCGGCTTCGAACCCCAGCTTGACTGCTGTTATTTTATCAGCGAATTTATTAAAGAGAATAGACTGAGCACACACACTCTCCTTCCGGTCGGCTTGTCGAATCATTCTGCAGTATTACAGTTATTGAAGCGGAGTAGCAATGTCGATTCCACGGCAAGTACAATTGAAGGTTTTCGTCCTGCGGATTTTTATACTGGCAGGCAGTCTATCTATGTGGCCAAGGGGGACGATGTATTTAGCCAAATGGATTTGAGTGACATTTCTATTGTGAAGATAGATGTAGAAGGCGGAGAATTAGAAGTAATTGAGGGATTGCAGCAAGTGCTACGGGATCACAAACCCTTCGTTTTCTTTGAAGTGTTGAATCATTTTCTCGTAGTCACTGGGCAAAAGCTGGATGAAGACACTATTAAATTTAGGACGGGCCGTAATCAACAAATGGAAAATCTATTGCGTGAAAAAGGATATAGGATTTTCAACATTCTTCCTGATAATAAAATCACAGAAATAGCTAGGATAGAGCCAAAAGTCTCTAATGATCTAAGAATTACTGACTACGTGGCCGTGCACCATGAGTGTTTCAGCCGTTTTGTTGAAAACTATAAGGGAAAGATCATTGCTGAGGTAACGGCATAGTAAGTAGTGGTCAACTGTTTCCGGACAGTAAGTTAAGTTTTTTCCAGCTTTCCGGGCGCGACCCCACCGATAGGAGTCTTGGCTGTGTACAGCTTGCAGTGCGCGACTTTCGCATAGGTGTCGACGTAGGTCTGCTGGTACACTCGACCATCACCCTTGAAGGTACCGACGTAGAAGGTGTCTTGCGATCCCAGATAGCCTGGGTGCTGGGTCTCAATCTCACCGTAGGCTTCGTCATCGTGGCGCTTGCGTTCCAACGCTTGCACTTGGGATTCAGTGAGAATCAGGCCTTCTTCAGCCACTTTGGCTTCCAGCGCCTCCAGGCGGAGCTTGAAGTTGGCCAGGTCATGCCTCAGCCAGATACTGCGAACTCCGCTCGGCGAGACAAACACCCCACGCTTGCGTAGTTCATTGGACGCTCGTACCTGACCGTGAGCAGGCTACTCAACTGCATAGGCCAATACCGCCTCTTCGATAGCGGAATCAACGCGATTCTTGTGGTTTGACACCCGCCGGCTCTTCGTAAGCGTCCGGCAAACCCATCTACCCAGCTAAATTCTGCGCTGTAATTTAGGTGTCCACCTATCAACAAGTGGACACCTAATATGAGTGAAATTATCCCCGCTAAGACACCCGCTAAGCGTCGCCGGTATTCCCCAGAGCTTAAGGCCAAGATCCTTAAAGAGTGCCTGGAACCTGGCACTTCCGTCGCCAGCGTTGCCCTCCAGCACGGTATTAACGCCAACCTCATCCACAAGTGGCGGCGCGAGGCAGAGGGTAAACGGAAGCTCACCGAGCAGAAGTTTGTCCCCGTACCCCTGCCTACCCCAGGCGGGACGACAAACGACGTAGTCTTCGAACTCCCCGGTATCAAGGTGCGCTGGCCTCTCGCCCAAATCGACCTCGCTATCCCCTGGCTCCGGTCTCTGCAGTCGTGATTCAGGTCGATGAGATCTGGATGGCCACCGAGCCGCTGGACATGCGCGCCGGGCCGGATACGGCTCTGGCACGCGTGGTTCAGGTGTTCGGTGAAGCCAAACCCCGCTGTGCCTACCTATTTGCCAACAAACGCGGCAACCGCATGAAGGTACTGGTGCACGATGGCTTCGGCCTGAGGCTCGCAGCCCGTCGCCTGCACCAAGGCAGCTTTGCCTGGGGCAAACCCTGGCAGGGTGAACGCGTCACCCTGACCTTAGAGCAGTTACAGGCACTGGTGATCGGGCTGCCCTGGCATCAGGTCGGCCGCGATAACCGTATTGCCATGCTCTAACCTTCCTCACTGGCCAACACGCCAGTGAAAAAGTCCCATCTGGTAATCACCATCGGCGCTGGACTCTGGCAGGATAATGGCCATGACGACACCGCCCGATCTCAGCAACCTCAATGTCGAACAACTGCGCCAGCTTGCGGCGCAGTTGCTATCTGAGGCGGCGGAAAAAGATCAAACCATCACTCAGCAAAATAACCAGCTCCACAATCAGCAACTACTGAACGACAAGCTCAAACAAGAGCTGGCCATCCTCAAGCGGCACCACTTCGGCAAGAGCAGTGAAGCACTGAACACCCATCTGGCCAGTCTGCTGGATGAGCTGGTGGATGCGGATATCGCCGCCGTAGAGATGGAGCTGGCCGGACCCGCTGAGTCCACTCCCCAGTCGGCGAAGCGTCAACCCAAACGGTCGTCGCTGCCGCCGGAGCTACCGCGCCGAATCATCGAACACGAGCCTGAGCACACCCAGTGCGATTGTGGTTGTCAGCTCCAACGCATTGGCGAAGACATCAGCGAAAAGCTTGATTACATCCCGGGTACCTTCACCGTGGAGCGCCATATCCGCGACAAGTGGGCCTGTAAACGCTGTGAAAGCATCACCCAGGCGCCGGTGCCGCCACAGATCGTCGACAAGGGCATCCCCACCAGTGGCCTGCTGGCCCACCTGCTAGTCGCCAAGTATGCCGATCACCTGCCGCTCTACCGGCAGGAAAGAATCTTTGCCCGTGCCGGACTCGCCATCTCCCGCTCCACCCTGGCGGAATGGGTTGGTCGCTGTGGCGTTGCCTTGCAGCCACTGGTGGATGCTCTTCGCGAAGCACTGCTGCAGCACCCGGTACTCCATGCCGATGAAACCCCGGTGCCCATGCTGGCGCCAGGCAAGAAGAAAGCTCACCGCGCCTATATCTGGGCCTACTGCAGTACCTCTACTGCCGCAGTTAAAGCCGTGGTCTACGACTTCGCGGAAACCCGCGCTGGTGCCAATGCGCGCACCTTCCTCGAAGGCTGGCAGGGCAAACTGGTCTGCGACGACTACAGCGGCTACAAGGCTGGCTTCAACAAGGGCATCACCGAGATCGGCTGCATGGCCCATGCACGCCGGAAGTTCTACGACCTCTATACAGCAAACAAAAGCCAGATTGCTGAGCAGGCCCTGCAGCTCATCCAGCAGCTCTACGATGCTGAGAGGGAAGCCAAAGAGCTCACCGTAGAGGCGAGAAAGCAGCTCCGCGAGCAGCGATCAAAACCGTTACTGGACAGTCTCCGCCAGTGGTTGAGAACGCACCGACAAAAGGTGCCCAATGGATCGGCAACGGACAAAGCTATCGATTACAGCCTAAAACGTTGGCAAGCGCTGACGCGCTACTGTGACGACGGCGCAGTGCCCATCGACAACAATCATGTGGAAAACCAGATCCGGCCGTGGGCTCTGGGGCGCAGTAGCTGGCTGTTCGCCGGCAGCATGCGCAGTGGCCAGCGTGCAGCAGCGATCATGAGTCTGATCCAGTCAGCCAGGCTGAATGGTCACGACCCCTATGCGTATCTGAAAGACATCATGCAGCGTGCCAGTGCTATCGGCGAGCTGCTGCCTCATAACTGGGTTCCGTCTGACAAGGTGTGATGCCCGGACGCTTACGGCTCTTCTCCAGCAGGGCATCCGCGCCGCCACTGGAGACCGCCTCTTTGTACCGATAAAAGGTATCTCGCGACACGCCAAGCATCTTGCAGGCTTTCGAGATATTGCCGAGTTCTTCCGCCAGGTTGAGCAGTCCGGTCTTGTGTTTAATGATGCGATCGTTAGTATGGATTATGGGATTTATCCTTGGTTTTGGTTTCAGGTTTGGTCACCTTCATCAAAACCGGTAAGCCCCTTCTTTTCACGGAGATGTGTCAGATTTGGTCTGAACTAATCCAAATTACTTTTGTCGCGGTTCAAAGTTGATACTAGGATGCACAAAAAAAGCGGGCTTTCGCCCGCTTTCAATACCTCTCTTCCTGTGAGCGACTACTTTTTGTAGTTGTCCCTGCTTATTGCTTCTTGGTTGTTACCACTGAAGCGCACCACCAGTCTGGTATTCAATCACCCGCGTCTCGAAGAAGTTCTTCTCCTTGCGCAGGTCCATAATCTCGGACATCCAGGGGAAGGGGTTCTGGGCGCCCGGGAAGTGTTCTTTCAGGCCCAGCTGGCTCAGGCGGCGATTGGCGATAAAGTGGAGGTATTCCTCCATCATGTTCGCGTTCATGCCGAGTACGCCGCGGGGCATGGTGTCGCGGGCGTAGGCCACTTCCAGTTCCATGCCTTCCAGGATCATCTGGGTCACTTCCTGCTTGAACTCTTCCGTCCACAGGTGCGGGTTTTCCAGTTTGATCTGGTTGATCACGTCGATGCCGAAGTTCAGGTGCATGGACTCGTCGCGCAGTATGTACTGGAACTGTTCGGCGACGCCGGTCATCTTGTTGCGGCGGCCCATGGACAGTATCTGGGTGAAGCCACAGTAGAAGAAGATACCCTCGGTGACGGCGTAGAAGGCGATCAGGTTGCGCAGCAGCTCCTGGTCGGCCTCCGGAGTGCCGGTCTTGAAGTTGGGGTCGCCGATGGACTGGGTGTGTGACAGGCTCCAGGCGGCTTTCTTGGCTACTGACGGAATCTCGCGGTACATGTTGAAGACTTCGCCCTCGTCCATGCCCAGGGACTCCACGCAGTACTGGTAGGCGTGGGTGTGGATGGCTTCCTCGAAGGACTGGCGCAGTATGTACTGGCGGCACTCGGGGTTGGTGATATGCCGGTAGATGGCCAGCACCAGGTTGTTCGCCACCAGGGAGTCGGCGGTGGAGAAGTAGCCCAGGGAGTATTCCACGATGCGGCGCTCGTCCTCGGTCAGACCCTCGGGGTCTTTCCACATGGACACGTCCTTGTTCATGTTGACTTCCTGCGGCATCCAGTGGTTGGCGCAGCCGTCGAGGTATTTCTGCCAGGCCCAGTCGTACTTGAAGGGCACCAGCTGGTTGAGGTCGGCGCGGCAGTTGATGATGCGCTTTTCGTCCACCTGGATACGGGCGGCGCCCATTTCCAGTTCTTCCAGACCCGGGGCCGGGTCCAGGTCGGCTACGGCGGCCCGCGCGGCTTCGACTGCGGAGGAGGCAGGAGCAGCGGTGGATTGGGCCGCGGGCGACGCCGGAGCGCTGGTGGCTTCTACAGCGCTGTGGGCACTATAAGAGGCCGCCGGTTCGGATACTTCTTTTTGCAGCGTCTCCGGCGCCGGTCGCGGTTCGGTTGCTTTCTTGGGTTGTTGGGGCTGTGTGTCGAAGTCGTCCCAGCTCAGCATAGTAGGCCTTTTGATCCGTCTTTTCTTTGTGAGTTCGATTTTGTTGTCCATTTTCCTGCGGGCCCCATAGCGGGAATCGCAGCAGGGGGCGGGTTCAGTGCCCGTATTTCTGGATACCGGCCCGCGCCGGTATGACGACATTTTGACTTTGTCGTTATCCCGGGCTCGCTCCGGGATCCAGGGGCGGCTTCGCCGCCTTGCCGAGCAGAGCCTTCAGCGCCAAGGAAATCGCCCGGCGTTCGCCTGCAGGCAGGCTCGTTGGGGCACAGCCGACACCCGGTCCGTATTTTTTTCCTACCTTTCCCCCGGAAAGGGCAGGGTGGACCGGGGTCGCTGCGCATGGTCTTGGCCGCTTGCGCGGTTGCGACGCTCTCCCCCGAGAGTTCTTTTGTTCGTTCATTCGGGCCTTTGGCCCGGCCCTCTCCCCTAACCCACTGACTCGCGCCATCCATGGCGCTCGCCGCTTCGCGGCGCCTTCGGCGTCCCAATCGGCTGACCTGCCGATTTGTCCCGCAAGCGGGAGAGGGGAACAGAGAATAAGGCGCTTACTGACAGGCCTCGCAGTCCGGGTCGTCCAGGGAGCAGGCCTGGGGTACCGGTGCTGCCGTCGGTTCGGCCGCCGGTGCTGCCGCTACGCCGTTGCCACCGCCGGCGCTGACCGCGTTCAGGGTGCCGCCGCTGACGGTGGATTTCTCCGTGCTGGTGGCGGCCAGGGCGCGCAGGTAGTAGGTGGTCTTGAGACCGCGGTACCAGGCCATGCGGTAGGTCAGGTCCAGTTTCTTGCCGTCGGCGCCGGCGATATACAGGTTCAGGGACTGGGCCTGGTCGATCCACTTCTGGCGGCGGCTGGCGGCGTCGACGATCCAGCGCGGCTCCACTTCAAATGCGGTGGCGTACCTGGCCTTTAGGTCGGCCGGGATACGGTCGATCTTCTGTACAGAGCCCTCGTAGTATTTGAGGTCGTTGACCATCACCTTGTCCCACAGGCCGCGATCCTTGAGGTCGTGTACCAGGTAGGGGTTGACCACGGTGAACTCGCCGGACAGGTTCGATTTCACGTAGAGGTTCTGGTAAGTCGGCTCGATGGACTGGGACACACCGGTAATATTGGCGATGGTCGCCGTCGGGGCGATGGCCATCACGTTGGAGTTGCGCATGCCCTGCTTGGCCACCTTGCCGCGCAGGCTGTCCCAGTCCAGGGTGCTGCTGGTGTCCTGTTCGATAAACTGCTCGCCGCGCTGCTCGGCCAGTACCTGGATGGAATCCAACGGCAGTATGCCCTTGCTCCACAGGGAGCCTTTATAGCTCTGGTATTTGCCGCGCTCGGCCGCCAGGTCGCTGGAGGCGGAGATGGCCTGGTAGCTGATCGCCTCCATGCTGGTGTCGGCGAAGGCGGTGGCCTCGTCGCTGGCGTAGGAAATACCGGCTTTGTACAGCGCGTCCTGGAAGCCCATCAGGCCCAGGCCTACCGGGCGGTGGCGCATGTTGGACTGGCGCGCGGTTTCCACCGAGTAGTAGTTGATGTCGATGACGTTATCGAGCATGCGCACGGCGGTCTTGACGGTGCGGGCCAGCTTGGCCTGATCCAGCTTGCCGTCTTCGATATGCTGGGCCAGGTTCACGGAGCCCAGGTTGCACACGGCGATCTCGTCGTTGGCCTTGGTGTTCAGGGTGATCTCGGTGCACAAATTGGAGCTGTGTACCACACCCACGTGCTGCTGCGGGCTGCGCAGGTTGCAGCTGTCCTTGAAGGTGATCCAGGGGTGGCCGGTTTCGAACAGCATGCCCAGCATCTTGCGCCACAGGTCCAGCGCGCGGATTTTCTTGTGCAGCTTCAGTTTGCCTTCGGCGACCAGCTGCTCGTAGTGCTCGTAGCGCTCTTCAAACGCGCTGCCGAAGAGGTCGTGCAGGTCCGGGCAGTCCGCCGGGGAGAAGAGGGTCCACTCCTTGTCTTCGAAGACGCGCTTCATAAACAGGTCCGGCACCCAGTTGGCGGTGTTCATATCGTGGGTGCGGCGGCGGTCGTCGCCGGTGTTCTTGCGCAGCTCGAGGAATTCCTCGATATCCAGGTGCCAGGTTTCCAGGTAGGCACAGACGGCGCCCTTGCGCTTGCCGCCCTGGTTCACCGCCACGGCGGTGTCGTTGGCCACTTTCAGGAAGGGCACGACACCCTGGGATTTGCCATTGGTGCCCTTGATGTAGGAACCCAGTGAACGCACCGGCGTCCAGTCGTTCCCCAGGCCGCCGGCCCACTTGGACAGCATGGCGTTGTCCTGGATGGCGCCGTAGATACCGTGCAGGTCGTCCGGTACCGTGGTCAGGTAGCAGGAGGACAGCTGCGGGCGCAATGTGCCGGCGTTGAACAGAGTCGGGGTGGAGCTCATGTAGTCGAAGGAGCTCAACAGCTGGTAGAACTCGATCGCGCGCTCGTTCTTGTCGTCTTCGTTGATGGCGAGGCCCATGGCGACGCGCATAAAGAAGATCTGCGGCAGCTCGAAGCGGATGTCATTGCTGTGCAGGAAGTAGCGGTCGTACAGGGTCTGCAGGCCCAGGTAGGTGAACTGGTGATCCTGTTCGCCCTTGATGGCCGCGCCCAGTTTTTCCAGGTCGAAGGTGGCCAGGGCCGGGTCCAGCAGTTCCAGCGCTATGCCTTTTTCCACATAGGCGGCCAGGGTCACACCGTAGAGTGCTTCCATCTCGTGCTGGGTGGCGGCGTCGGCCACGCCGAGGAAGCGCAGGGCTTCGGCGCGCAGCTTGTCCAGCAACAGGCAGGCGGTGGCGTAGGTGTAGTTGGGTTCCTGCTCGACCATGGTGCGCGCGGTGATTACCAGCGCGGTGTTGATGTCGTCTTCGGACACGCCGTCGTAGAGGTTCTTCAGCGCTTCGTTGAGAATCGCATCGCCGCTCACATCGGTCAGGCCCTCGCAGGCCTCGCTGACGATGGTGCGCAGGCGCTCCATATCCAGCGGGATCAGGGCGCCGTCTTCCATTTTTACGCGGATGCTCGGGTGGGCATCGGCGGGCTGGGGGGCGGCCTGCTGCTGTTCCTTCTCGGCGCGCAGGCGGGCGTGCTCCTCGCGGTAGAGCACGTAGTCGCGGGCGATCTTGTGCTCGCCGTTGCGCATCAGGGCCAGCTCCACCTGGTCCTGGATCTCCTCGATATGGATGGTGCCGCCGGAGGGCATGCGACGCTTGAAGGTGGCGCTGATCTGGGACACCAGTTCGCCCACCTGTTCGTGGATACGGCTGGAGGCCGCGGCAGTGCCGCCCTCGACAGCGAGGAAGGCCTTGGTGACAGCGACGGAGATCTTGCTGTCGTCGTAGGGCACTACGGTGCCGTTGCGCTTGATAACGCGAATCTGCCCCGGCGCAGTGGCGGCGAGGGTGGTGCTGCCGTTGGCCTGATCCCTGGAAGTGCCCGCATTTTCGGTAGGCACGGATTGAGAGCGCCCTGTCTCTGTGTGCATGAAGATCTCCGCAAGATTTGTACTGTTGTTTTTTCCGCGTCTGTCCGCCTGAACAGCTGTCACACGACCGAGTGGCCCCCGAGTTGTGTGCGTTGTGCGGAACGGGTCCGTCGTTTTGCCAGCGGCGTCGCGGCGGTGCCGGAAGCCACTGAGTAACAGGCCGCTCTATCGCCGGTGTCCCCCCGAAGGTCTGCCGGCGTGTGCCTGCGGCGGATAATCCTTTCCGCCTGTTTACCTCTGAATTCGCTTGAAAAAGCTGTGCCTGACTCTGCTGCCGCAACGGCGGCAATGCGTCGGATTTCACCCCGTCGGCTAGGGGTGCTTTTGGGGCGCTACCCCTATATATAGGGGTAGCACCTCGACTGGGCTACAAGATAATGCGGTGAAGGGGCTAATTCAAGCCGAATAACCTTGTGGTTTTCTGTGGATAAATTGTGGGTAGGCGGTGGACGTCAGTAGCCACTTTCACGCCAGAGCCCGCCGCTACTGGGGGTGGTTAAAGGCTGTACAGGGCTTTTTGTCCGGCGGGGTTTTTAAGAATATTTTTTAATAGTAAACGGCCTTTAAATTAACCACGGCAATAACTGTTTCGGTTTGATTAGTCCTTGAGCAAAGTGGTACTCGAACGGACAGTTCTGGTGGCGTAAATTTAATCCTTGGTCGATGTTTGATCAGGGGCCGATCGCGGCCATGGGCGGACGGCCGCCCCGCCGATCCTGCAGGAGGTATCTTTCAAAATTTTGACGGTGTTCTGTTGCGAATCCCCATTCCGCGCATTCGTCATACCGGCGCAGGCCGGTATCCAGAGTGGTGGCACCTGGGTTCCGGCCTGCGCCGGAACGACGAATGTGGGGTTGAAATGGCTGCGGAGCAAACAGGCTGGCGAAAAAGCGCACAGTTATCGACTGTTTTCCTGCAGGAACTCCATCAGCGCCTTCTGTGCGTGCAGGCGGTTTTCAGCCTCGTCCCAGACAACGGAGATGCTTTCGTCTTCCAGCAGCTCGCCGCTCACTTCCTCGTCGCGGTGGGCGGGCAGGCAGTGCATAAAGATGGCGTCGCTGTTGGCGTGGCTCATCAGCTCGTGGTCGACCAGGAAGCCCTGGAAGGCGCGCTCGCGTTCCACCTGTTCCGTCTCCTGGCCCATGGAGGCCCAGACATCGGTGGAGACCCAGTCGGCGTCGCGCACCGCGTCCAGCGGCTTGCGTACAATTTTCACCCTGTCTCCGGCGGCGGCGACGATGGCCTCGTCCGGCTCGTAGCCCTCGGGGCAGGCGATGCGCAGCTCGAAGTCGCACTGGCGCGCGGCGTTGATATAGGAGTGACACATATTGTTGCCGTCGCCCACCCAGGCCACCACCTTGCCCTCGGGGCTGCCGCGGTGCTCGACATAGGTCTGGATATCGGCGAGCAGCTGGCAGGGGTGGTAGCTGTCGGACAGGGCGTTGATCACCGGCACACGCGAGTACTGGGAGAAGCGCTCCAGTACGTTGTGGCCGAAGGTGCGGATCATCACCATGTCCACCATGCGCGAGATGACTCGCGCGCTGTCCTCGATGGGCTCGCCGCGGCCCAGCTGGGTGTCGCGCGGCGACAGGAAGAGGGCGTGGCCGCCCATCTGCGCCATGCCCGCCTCGAAGGACACGCGGGTGCGGGTGGAGGACTTCTCGAAGATCATGCCCAGCACCTTGTCGCGGAAGGGCTCGGTGGCGATGCCCTGGGCGCGCAGCGCCTTCAGCTCGATGGCGCGCTCTATTACGTTGTTCAGCTCGTCCCTGGACAGGTCCAGCAGGGTCAGAAAATGTCTGATGGCCATTGTTCGGTTCCTCTTGATTCAGGCCGCGCTCAGGGCAAATTGTTCGATCAGCGCGCTGACGACGTCCGCTATCCGGCTGCACTCCTCGTCGGTCAGGGTGAGCGGCGGCAGCAGGCGCACCACATTGCCGGCGGTGACATTGATCAGCAGGCTCTCGCTCCGCGCCAGTTCCACCAGTTCGGCGCAGGGGCGGTCCAGCTCCACGCCGACCAGCAGGCCGAGTCCGCGGATATCCCTGACCGCCGCGCAGTCGGCCAGCTGCAACCTGAGTTGCTGCAGCAATCGGTCGCCCAGTTTTTCCGCGCGCTCGACCAGCCACTGGTTTTCCAGGGTCTCCAGCACCGCCAGGCCGGCGCGGCAGGCCAGCGGGTTGCCGCCGAAAGTGGAGCCGTGGCTGCCGGCGGTAAACAGCTGTGCCGCTTTGCCGCTGGCCAGGCAGGCGCCGATGGGCACGCCGTTGCCGAGCCCCTTGGCGGTGGTGACCACGTCCGGCAGTATGCCGGCGTGCTGGTAGGCAAACAACTTGCCGCTGCGGCCGTTGGCGGTCTGGATTTCGTCCAGCATCAGCAGCCAGTCGTTCTGGTCGCACAGCTGGCGCAGCCTGTTCAGGTAGTCGGGCGCCGGTACATTGATACCGCCCTCGCCCTGCACCGGCTCCACCAGTATGGCGACGATATCGTCGTGTGCCGCGGCCAGCTGTTCGATCGCGGCCACATCATCGAAAGGCACGCGCAGGAAACCCTCGGGCAGCGGCGCGAAACCCTGCTGCACCTTGGGATTGCCGGTAGCGGTCAGGGTGGCGAGGGTGCGGCCGTGGAAGGCGCCCTCCATCACCACGATTTTGGGCACCGCGCAACCGCGCTCGTTGCCGAGCCGGCGCGCCAGCTTGATCGCCGCCTCGTTGGCCTCGGCGCCGGAGTTGGAGAAGAACACATTGTCCATACCGGAGAGGAATACCAGCCTGTCCGCCAGCTGTTCCTGGGCCGGAATGTTGTACAGGTTGGAGACGTGCAGCAGCGTATTCGCCTGGTCGACGAGCGCCTCGGTGACAGCCGGGTGGCAGTGGCCCAGGCCGCAGACGGCGATGCCGGAAATGGCGTCCAGGTATCGTCGGCCGGTGTCGTCCCACACATAGTTGCCCTGGCCCCGGACCAAAGTCAGGGTTCTGTCGCCGTAGTTCTGCATCAGTGCGGGTGTGGCCACTTTGCTGTCTCCTCTATATAGCGGGCCGATCGATCGGAGAACCGCAGAAAATTCGGCGTTGATGGCGCCGCTCCGCAGTTTCCCCGGGAAGCCGGCAATACTATCATAAGGGTCGTGTCGCGCCAGTGATCATCCGGCTTTTAGTCAGCGGCAACACACTGGGTTACAATGCCGGCCTGCTCGGCACCGGCGCCGCGCCCTAACCATCCAACGCTTCCACTACCCGAGGTTAGTCATCCCTATGGATACACTGGAGAACATCAAGCAGCAGATTTCCGACAACACCATTCTGCTGTACATGAAAGGCAGCCCCAACGCACCCCAGTGCGGTTTTTCCATGCGCGCCAGCCAGGCGTTGATGGCCTGCGGCAAGCGTTTCGCCTATGTGGACGTGCTGTCCAATCCGGATATCCGCACGGAACTGCCCAAGTACGCCAACTGGCCGACCTTCCCGCAGCTGTGGGTAAAGGGTGAGCTGGTCGGCGGCTGCGACATCATCATGGAGATGTACGAGAACGGCGAGCTGAAGACGCTGGTCGACGAGGCGGCTGCTGAGAGTGAGGGCGGCGAGTAATTTTCGTCGGATCCCGGAATAAAAAAAACGCGGCAATTTCCCCGGGTTTTTTTTATGGGGGGCTGCTACAGCGCATCTTCGTCATTCCGGCGCAGGCCGGAATCCAGGTGGCACGAAACTGGATACCGGCCTGCGCCGGTATGACGAGTGCACGAGTATTTACTCCGAGGCAGTTTCCATCTGCGACTGCAGGTAATTCTGGATACCCACCTTGTCGATCAGTTCCAGCTGGGTCTCCAGCCAGTCCACGTGTTCCTCTTCGGAGTCGAGGATTTTTTCCAGCAGTTCGCGGCTGCCGTAGTCGCGTACCGATTCGCAGTAGGCGATGGCGTCGCGCAGGTCGGGGATGGCCTTGTGCTCAATTTTCAGGTCGCACTTGAGCATCTCCACCGTGTCTTCACCGATCAGCAGTTTGCCCAGGTGCTGCAAATTGGGAATGCCCTCGAGGAAAAGAATACGCTCGATCAGCCAGTCGGCGTGTTTCATTTCATCGATGGACTCGTGGTATTCCTTTTTGCCCAGCTCTTTCAGGCCCCAGTTGTCGTACATGCGGGCGTGCAGGAAATACTGGTTGATGGCCACCAGTTCGTTGCCCAGTACCTTGTTCAGATGTTCGATGACTTTGGGATCGCCTTTCATAGCTTTTGCTCCTGTGGCCCTGCGAGCTCGGGTAGGGCTGCAGAGAGTTCCTAATTGTTGGTCGCTAGTATTCGCCGCTGATCGATGGCCCTGGAAATATTGTAGGGTCACAGCTGCAATGGAGGCGAGTTTGCGTCGCCGTTAAGGGTGTGTCAAGCGCGCTTGTCCGTTGCATAAAGTACGGAAAATATAGCTTTTAACGCAAATTTGGCCGAAAACCCAAACGAAAATGATTCTGTTTTAGTTCACCGAAATCAGCTCGTCAGCTTCTTCTGAACTGCTGAAATTTTCTCGCCGATAATTTGCAGATCGCTGCGGCTCTCAATAAAAATTCTGCTGTCCTCTGCGAGGCGCTGCAGGTAATCATGCAGTGACTTTTTATCGTTTTTCCGCGTGCAGACATCGGCCAGATCGGACAGTGCGTTGAGCAGGTGGCGCATTACGACGCCATTGCTGCGACCGTGTTCGCAGATCTCGTCCAGGGCGGCATCGAGCAGCTGGGTGAATTCCAGTTCGCAGCTGACCAGGCGCAAGCGCCCGTCGGCATCGCTGAAACAGTTGGGTGGCTGCGGACGCTGCAGCACCGTGCCCAGGCCCTCGATCAATCGATCGATACAGGAGTAGGCGGTATAGGGATCGTTGACACCGGGCGACAGTGCGCGCACGGCAATCTGCGAGAGCTGGCGCACCGAGTAGACGATGTCCTGCTCCGAAGTGGGCAGGGAGCCGATCTGCAGCGCCGACTGCACCTGTGGAATCAATTCATCGGCACTGTCTTTTGCCTGGTAGATGCGCCCGATGGTGCCCCAGTGGTGCAGGTAGCTGCCGGCGTGGCACTGGATCTGCAGGCAGCAGTCGAACGCCCGCGCCAGTGCGACCAGTTTCTCGCGGTCGACCAGCTGCACATAGCCGCCGCGCCCGGCGGGGATATTGATCCAGCCTGAGCCCAGCTCCAGCCGTTCGCTATCAAATTTGTCACCGCCGTTGTCCCCCGGTGAGCGGGGGTACTCGCGTTCTATGGCCCGGTGAAATTCCCGGTTGATGCGGTGGGCGATATTGTCCACCTGGATGGACTGGGCGACGTTGTGAATAAAGTAGATCAGAAAGCCGATACTGATCAGTGCCAGCAGCAGGGCCGTCTGCACGGCGAGGTCATAGTTGCTTGCGCGCTCGCCGAGGGTGTCGATGCTGCGCATGGTCACCAGTGCGTAGACAAAGGTGGAGAGGAAGATACCCAGGGAAACCTGGGTGCCGCGATCGCGGATAAAGTTGCGTACCAGGCGCGGGCCAAACTGGTTGGAGGCCAGGGTCAGGGCAACCACGGTAATGGAAAACACGGTGCCGGCGACGGTGATGGTGGAGCCGGCGATGGTGGAGAGCAGGGCGCGGGCGCTGTCGGGATCGCGCAGGCGCAACCAGTCGAGGCCGGTCAGGCGCGCCGGATCAATGGAGGCATCGACCAGGCGCAGCAGGTTGGCCAGGGCGATGGCGGCGAGGATCATCAGTAGCGGCAGGCTCCAGAAGCTGGAGCGCAGCCTTTCGCCCAGGTGCACTAGGTACTGTTTCATGAACTCACTGACGCAGCGGCTACACGGGTGCCGTCAGCTTAGTTCAGGGATGCGTGGAAAGTGTGGGCGAAAAAATAGGGGAGGGGATGGCGCCGATCGCCCTTTGGCGGTCGGCATGCCCGAGCGGGGACCTTTAGCGAGAAGAGCCTTCAGCCGGCGGAGTAAAAAAGCCCGCTATTGGCCGCGGCGACGACACCGCCGGCCATGGTCTCTTCGATAATCTCCTGGGTCAGCTCGGCGCAGCGGCCGCACTGGGAGGAGACGCCGAGGTGGCGGCGCAGGGCCTTGACCGACGTGGAGCCATCGTAGACGGCTTCCTTGATCTGGCGGTCGGTAATGCCTTTACAGATACAGACGTACATCGTTACTGGGACCCTGGCGCAAAATTCGCTCAACTTCTGAAAGTGTGCTGATCGTATTGCAAGTGAGAATGAGTGTCAATAAGATTCTGTGACGCTCTATTCTCATTCTAGTCGCGTTTTCAGTGACCGCGGGGGCGCCAGTGACCAGGTTTGCGGGGCGGGTCAAGAGCCTGCAGCTGCGTCTCTATCGATGCCATATAAAAATTTTATGGGACTGCAATAAGTGGGTGTGTATCATAGCGGCCCACTATCAATTCTTATTCAATTTATAGCGCTTGCATATAAATTGATCACATCACCCTTCATAACTAACCCATCATTGGATTGAGGAGGTTCTCATGGCAGTACTGGTAGGCAAACCAGCTCCGGATTTCACCGCGGCAGCGGTACTGGGTAACGGCGAGATCGTCGATTCCTTCAACCTGGCCGAGGCCATCAAGGGCAAGAAAGCGGTCGTTTTCTTCTACCCGCTGGACTTCACCTTCGTGTGCCCGTCCGAACTGATCGCTTTTGACCACCGCTACGCGGAATTCCAGAAGCGCGGCGTGGAAGTGATCGGTGTTTCCATCGATTCCCAGTTCTCCCACAACGCCTGGCGCAACACCTCCGTCAACGACGGCGGTATCGGCCCGGTCAAGTACACCCTGGTAGCGGACGTGAAGCACGAAATCTGCCAGGCCTACGACGTTGAAGCCGACGCCGGTGTCGCTTTCCGCGGCTCTTTCCTGATCGACGAAGAGGGCGTGGTACGCCACCAGGTCGTGAACGACCTGCCGCTGGGCCGCAACGTCGACGAGATGCTGCGCATGGTTGACGCCCTGGCGTTCCACCAGGAGCACGGCGAAGTCTGCCCGGCCGGCTGGCAGGAAGGCGACAAGGGTATGAACGCTTCTCCGGAAGGTGTAGCGGCTTACCTGAGCGAGAACGCCGACAAGCTGTAAGTCGCCGTTCGCGCAGGGGAGTGCGGCGCACTCCCCGCCGTCGAAAAACCGCCTCAGGGCGGTTTTTTTATGCCTGAGGTTTGCCGCCGGCTCATTGGGATCCCGCAATGACAGCGCTATTATGCCGCCGTATGTTGAACCTGCCCTCAGATCGACTGTGCGCCAGGTCGGATTTGCGATTACAATGCTGCGTTGCATTTGACCGGGCGGACGAGAAGAGAATCTTTTCGCGGGCTGCTAGTCTTACATACAAGTACAACATTGCCGCGGCGGCTTGAAGTACGGCATGAGACCAAGATCCCTTTTCACCAAATTCAGCTGTTTGCGCCTGCGAGGCGCTCTCCATCTCTACCTGGCGCTGGTGCTCTGCGGCCTGGGGCTGCACGCGCGCGCGGCGGATATCGGTGCCAGTGCCAGTGAATTCGACCGCTACTTCCGCCAGTTGATGAAGCAGAAGAATATCCCCGGCGGCGCCTATGTGATCGTCAACGGCGACCAGGTGGTGGCGATGGACACCTACGGCGTGCGGATCAAGGGCAAGCGCGGCAAGGTGGATCGCAACACCGTCTTCCGCCTGGCGTCTGTCTCCAAGACCTTCGCCGCCAGTATGGCCACGGTGCTGGAGCACGAGAAGAAGTTCAGTTGGGCGGACAAGGTGGTGCGCTATGTGCCGGAACTCAGCTTCAAGACCCCGTCCCTGTCCCGCCAGCTGGAAGTGGAGCACCTGCTCAGCCACTCCTCCGGCCTGACCCCCAACGCCTACGACAACTACCTGGAAGACAACAAACCGCTCAGCAAGATACTGCCCAAGTTCGCCAATATCGACCCGCGCTGTACCCCGGGCAAGTGCTACGGCTACCAGAATGTGCTCTTCAGCCTGATCGAGGATGTCATCTACAAGGCCACCGGTGTTTCCTACGCGCGGCAGCTGAAAGAGCGGTTCTTTGTACCGCTGAAGATGGACAACGCCTCCGTCGGCTGGGAGAGCTTTATGGCCTCCAACAACCGCGCTGCGCCCCATGTGCAGACGGGTCGCGGATGGCGCCCGGTAAAGGTGGAGAAGGAGTACTACTTCGCCGCTCCGGCGGCCGGCGTCAACGCCAGCATTGCGGACATGGGGCAGTGGCTGAAGGCGCAGATGGGCTACTACCCCAAGGTGCTGTCACCGGCGGTGATCGAGGATATGACCACCGAACGGGTGGAGACCAAGCGCCATATGCGCCACCGCATCTGGCGCGACTACCTGTCCCACGCCGGCTACGGCCTGGGCTGGCGCCTGTACACCGTCGGCGATGACCGCATCATCTACCACGGCGGCTGGGTGGCGGGCTTCCGCGCCGCGGTGGCCTACTCGGAGAAACAGAAGATCGGCATAGCGATACTGATGAACGCCGAATCCCGCGTTATCGCCGACCTCACTGCGAACTTCGTGATGGATATCACCGGCAACGGCACCCTCTCCACGGCCATGGCCAACAAGTAATTCCGATGCTCCTATGGGCCGGTCGCTCGCGGCCAGCCCTTGAAACCCCGCCATCCACCCCTATATCGGCTCCCTGTTCCGAATGAAATGTACGGGGAGACCTATCCATGACCGTTGAGGCCCACAAAGAGAGCCACGGCTTCCAGACAGAAGCCAAGCAACTGCTGCACCTGATGATCCACTCGCTCTACTCCAACAAGGAGATCTTCCTGCGCGAGCTGGTATCCAATGCCTCCGACGCCGCCGACAAGCTGCGTTTCGAGTCCCTGTCCAAGCCGGAGCTGCTGGCTGAGGACCCCGAGCTGCGTATCCGCATCGAGTTCGACAAGGAGGAGGGCACCCTCACCATCACCGATAACGGCATCGGCATGAGCCGCGACGAGGTGATCGAGAACCTGGGTACCATCGCCCGCTCCGGCACCGCTGCCTTCATGCAGCAGCTCTCCGGCGACCAGAAGAAGGACGCGCACCTGATCGGCCAGTTTGGTGTCGGCTTCTACTCCGCCTTTATCGTCGCCGACAAGGTGGATGTCTTCACCCGCCGCGCCGGCCTGGAGAGCGACCAGGGTGTGCACTGGGAGTGCAGTGGCGAGGCCGAGTACTCGGTGGAGAATGTCGACTGGCCGAGTCGTGGCACCCGCGTGGTACTGCACCTGAAAGAGGAGGCGAAGGAGTTCGCCGACGGCTGGCGTCTGAGATCCATCATCAAGAAATACTCTGACCATATCGCCATTCCGGTTCAAATGCTGAAAGAAACGCCTGCGGCCGGTGAAGAGGCCCCTGCTGCCGAGGGCGAGGAGAAGGTAGAGAAAGCGCCGGAGTTCGAGGCCGTCAACGCCGCCCAGGCCCTGTGGACCCGCCCGCGCTCCGAGGTGAAATCCGAGGAGTACAAGGAGTTCTACAAGCTGGTCTCCCACGATTTCGACGACCCGCTGACCTGGAGTCACAACCGCGTCGAGGGCAAGCTGGACTACACCAGCCTGCTGTATATCCCCGCCCGCGCGCCTTTCGACCTGTACCAGCGCGACGCCGCCCGCGGCCTGAAACTGTATGTGCAGCGCACCTTTATCATGGATGACGCCGAGCAGTTCCTGCCGCTCTACCTACGTTTCGTCAAGGGTGTGCTGGACTCCAACGACCTGCCGCTGAACGTGTCCCGCGAAATCCTGCAGAAGGACCGCAACACCGACGCCATCAAGAGCGCACTGACCAAGCGCGTGCTGGACATGCTCGACAAGCTGGCGAAGAAGGACGCGGATGAGTACCAGAAGTTCTGGGATCTGTTCGGCAACGTTATCAAGGAGGGGCCGGCCGAGGACTTTGCCAACAAGGAAAAAGTGGCCAAGCTGCTGCGCTTCGCCACCACCCACACCGATGCGGAGAAGCAGGACCAGTCCCTGGAGGACTATGTCGGCCGCATGAAAGACGGCCAGAAGAACATCTACTACGTCTGCGCCGACAACTTCGCCACCGCCAAGTCCAGCCCCTATCTGGAAGTCTTCCGCAAGAAGGGCATCGAGGTGCTGCTGTTGACCGACCAGGTGGACGAGTGGTTCGTCGGCCATATGCACGAGTTCGACGGCAAGCCGTTCCAGGATGTGGCCAAGGGCGCGCTGGATCTGGGTGAGGCCGAGACCGACGAGGACAAGGCCGAGCGCGAGAAGGTGGAGAAGGAGTCCGGTGCGCTGGTTGAGCGGATCAAGGAGGTGCTGGAGGGGCGCGTCGAGGACGTGCGCGCAACCACGCGCCTGGTGGATTCCCCGGCCTGTCTGGTGGTCAGCGAGCAGGATATGGGTCCGCAGATGCGCCGGATCCTCGAGCAGGCCGGCCAGTCCCTGCCAGAGGCCAAGCCGATCTTCGAGCTGAACCCGTCCCACCCGCTGGTCAAGCGCCTGGACCAGGAGGCGGATGAGGATCGCTTCGCAGACCTGACCAATGTCCTGATGGACCAGGCCAACCTGGCCGCCGGCAACCAGCTGGCGGATCCGGCGGACTATGTGCGCCGTCTGAATGCGCTGCTGCTGGAGCTCAATAGCTGAGTTCCTCCCAGCGCCCTCTCCCGCATGCGGGAGGGGGCGCTCCTGCTTGCATTCTCGTCATTCCGGCGCAGGCCGGAATCCAGGTGCCTCCGAGCTGGATACGGGCCTGCGCCGGTACGACGAGTGCGTGTGCGCAGTTCAAAACAACCTTGTTGCCCAATTTTCGCGCACCCTGACCGAATCTCACATTTTTTTCCCACCGTCATTGGGTCGCCACTGCTGCCCCTCTATAATCCGCAAAACTCAAAAAAAGCTGTACCGGATATGACGACACACACGGAATCATCCAATCCCCTTTCCATCGCCATTCTGGGTGGCGGCAGTTTCGGCACCGCGATTGCCAATATCGTGGCGGGCAATGGCCACGACACCCGCCAGTGGATGCGTGACGAGGCGCGCGCGGCGGACTGTCGCAAGATGCGCGAGAATCACTACTACCTGCCCGGCGTGCCGCTGCACCCGCAGCTCAATGTCACCAGCGACCTGGAGCGGGCCATCGACGGCTGCCGGATCGTCTTTGTCGCCATCCCGAGTAAGTCTTTCCGCGAGGTGGTGCAGCGGGTGGCACCGCTGCTGGCACCGGACACCATGCTGATTTCCACCACCAAGGGTATAGAGGAAGACGGCTTCCACCTGATGAGCGATATCCTGCGCGAGGAGACCAGCGGCATGCGCGTCGGCGTGCTGAGTGGACCGAACTTTGCCAAGGAGATAGTCGCCGGCCATTACACCGCCACGGTGATCGCCAGTGAGGACGAGGCGCTCTGCTCCAACATCCAGAAGGTACTGCACTCGGAGACTTTCCGCGTCTACTCCAGCAAGGACGTGTTCGGCGTGGAGCTGGCCGGTGCACTGAAAAATATCTACGCCATCGTCACCGGCATGGCCGCGGCGCTGGAGCGCGGGCAGAATACCATCAGCCTGCTGATCACCCGCGCGCTGGCGGAGATGATGCGCTTTGCAGAGGCCATGGGCGCGGACCCCATGACCTTTATCGGCCTCGCCGGCGTCGGCGACCTGATATTGACCTGTTCCTCCGACCTCAGCCGCAATTATCGCGTCGGCTACCTGGTGGGCAAGGGGCGCCCGCTGGAACAGGCTGTCGCGGAAATCGGTCAGGTCGCCGAGGGTGTCAACACGGTTCGGCTGATCAAGCACAAAGCGGACGAAATGGGCGTCTACATGCCCTTGGTTTCCGCGATTCACGCCATATTATTTGAGGAGCGGCCGATTCCGGAGGTAATACGCGATTTGATGTCGGGCGCACAAACTTTTGATGTGGCCTATTCGGTCAAACCTTGAGGTCAAACCCAGACGGACTTTTCCCTATGCAGAATGAAGAACTGAAACACAACCTGACCTCCGGCAACCAGTGGATGCGCCTGCTGTATATGGTGCTTTTCGCCTTCCTGCTGGAAATCGCCGGCTTCGTCATGCTGGCGGTGGTGGCGTTGCAATTCCTGTTTGCCATCTTTACCGGCAGGGCCAATGACAACCTGCGCCGCCTGGGGGACCAGATCGCCTCCTATTTTTATCAGACGCTGCAGTTCCTGATTTACAACACCGAGGAAAAACCCTTCCCCTTTGCCGAATGGCCTGAGTCCGATGTCGAGGATCTGTCCGGTTACGAGAGCGCCGAGGAAGTGGATGCAGAAGTGGTCTCCGAAGCCGAAGACGAGGCCGAGGAAGCGATAATCCTTGGTGCCGAGGCAGAAGAGGAGGCGCCGAAAAAAGCGGCTGCGCCTAAGAAAGAGGCGGCGAGCAAAAAGTCCGCCACTGCGAAGAAGTCCCCTGCGGCGAAGAAGTCCACCGAGGACGCCAAGGCGGACGAGAGCAGCGAGAAAGAGTAACCCGCTGCCGATGCCGGGAGGCCCGATGTGCAACTGCTGATCCTGCGCCACGGCGAAGCCGAACCGATGCTGGGCGACGATGCCGCGCGCCAGCTGACCGATCGCGGCCGCGAGCAGGTGGCCCGGGTGTGTGAAATGCGCGCGGCCGAACTCGCTGCGGTGCGCGCCATCTGGGCCAGCCCCTTCGTGCGCACCCAGCAGACGGCGCAGATAGTCGCCGATCGGCTGGGCCTGCCGGTCACCACTGAACAGTTACTGATCGGCGATACGCCCCCGCAGGCGGTGTTGGATGCGCTGCAACAGATGGAGCCAGTTCCCGGAGAGTGGCCGCTGCTGCTGGTCAGTCACCAGCCGCTGGTCGGCAGCCTGGTCAACGGCCTCTGCGGCAGCGGCAGCCAGCACCCGATGGGCACCTCCAGCCTCGCCTGCCTCAGTGCCGAAGTCTGGGCCAACGGCTGTGCCGAGCTGGAGTGGCTGCAGCACAAGGCGTAACCGGGCTCTCTTCGCTCCGCAGGTTGATGGGCACGTCGCTGCGCTTCTTTGCCCATGCTACGGACTTCACCACCGGCCCTGATTCATAGGGTCATTGCAAGCCCCCGCCAATCGCTGCAACATCACTCGCCTGTTTTTCCCGGATGTTGTCTCCATGGGCCAATCCCCTCGCGAAATAAATATTGAGTTCGACGGCAAGACCATCGCCGCCCGCCAGTGGGGCAATCCCGACGGCGAACCGGTGCTGGCCCTGCACGGCTGGCTGGACAACTGCGCCAGCTTCGATCGCCTGGCGCCGCTGCTTGGGGGATTGAACCTGGTCGCGGTGGATATGGCCGGCCACGGCCGCAGCTACCACCGCTCCCGCGATGCCAACTACAACATCTGGGAGGAAGTGGAGGATGTGCTGGGTGTGGCGCAGGCATTGGGTTGGCACGATCTCTCGCTGGTGGCGCATTCCAGAGGCGCCGTGGCGGCGATGATCACCGCCGGCACCTTTCCCGGGCGCATCAAGCGGCTGGCGCTGATCGACGGCCTGGTGCCGCCGCCGGCGGAAGATGCTGAGGCGCCGGATATCCTTGCCAGGGCGGTGGCCCAGCGCGCCCGCTACGGTGCGCGCAAGCCGCGCCATTTCAATTCCTTTGAGGAGGCGGTAGAGGCGCGCCGGAACGGCATGTTCCCGCTACCGGATGCCGCCGCCCGCGCGCTGACCGAGCGCGGTACCGTCAGGGTCGGCGACGGCGTCTGCTGGAGCAATGATCCGCGCCTGATGGCCACCTCCACTGCCAAGCTGAACAACGCCCAGGTGCAGGCTTTCCTCGACAGAGTCGCCATGCCGGTGCGCCTGGTGCTGGCGCGGAAGGGTATCGTGAATATGATCGAGCGGCTGCGCCCGGTGCTGGATGGCCACGCCAATATCGAAGTGAAGGAGATGCCCGGCGGCCATCACCTGCATATGGAGGAGGGCGCCGAAGGGATTGCCGAGTGGTTCGGGCCCTTTCTGCGCGGAGAGGACGAATAGAAACGGGTGGGGTGTCTCGTCGTTCCGGCGCAGGCTGGAACCCAGGGCCTCTAAGCTGGATACCGGCCTGCGCCGGTATGACGAGTCCCTGAGCGCCTGCCTTAAAAAGGCAGGCGCTTCGAATAGCAGCCGGAATCCATCTCCCGCACCTCCACCGTTACCGCCGGCACCCCGTCGGCAAACTGGCACAGGCAGTTGAACACCGCCGAGCTGAGCGCCTCCCGCTCCCTGTCGCTGCGCCCATCGAGCAACCGTATCTCCGCGTGGATAAAACTGCCGCCTTTTTCCCCGGCGATAAACTGCTCGTAGGCCAGGGCGCGGGTCTTGATGGTGTGGGGGGCGAAGAGACCGGAGCGGCTCATGGCCTCCTGGGCGGAGCTGACCAGTGCGGCGATGGAGACCTTGTCTTCCAGGTTTTTGGCGTACTCGATAACCAGGTGGGGCATGGTGTATTTGCTCCGTGAATTCTGCGCGACCGTGGGCCGCGCGACATACCGCTTGACTGTGCGGCTGACCCGCTATTGGCGGATGAGGGACAGGAACTCGTTGCGGGTGGCCTGGTTGCTGCGGAAGGTGCCGAGCATGGCAGAGGTCTTCATCAGCGAGTTCTGTTTCTCCACGCCGCGCATCATCATACACATATGCTTGGCTTCGATAATGACACCCACGCCGGCGGCACCGGTGACATTCTGCAGCGTCTCGGCGATTTCCACCGTCAGCTGTTCCTGGATCTGCAGGCGCCGTGCAAACATATCGACGATGCGCGCCACCTTGGACAGGCCCACCACCTTGCCATTGGGAATATAGGCCACGTGGGCCTTGCCGATAAACGGCAGCAGGTGGTGTTCACACAGCGAGTAGAGCTCGATATCCCTGACCAGCACCATCTCGCTGCAATCGGACGGGAAGAGGGCGCCGTTGACCACTTCGTCGACGGTCTGCTTGTAGCCGCGGGTCAGGTACGCCATGGCCTTGGCGGCCCGGTCCGGCGTGTCCACCAGCCCGGGGCGTTGCGGATCCTCGCCGATTGATTCGATAATTCGCGCGTAGTGTTCGTTCATGCTGCTCGTTCCAACGTCTCAGCCCGAGGGGCGGGTGCGCTACCCTAAGCTTTTGTCATCTTTGAGTAAAGATCCCCGTACACCCATTGCATCAATAGGAAGGATAGAGTCAATGATAGAGAGGCGTGAGGCCAGCCTGCACGAGTTGTGCACCCTGCTGGACTATATCCGCTGGGGCGCCAGCCGTTTCAACGAGGCCGACCTGTACTTCGGCCACGGCACCGACAACGCCTGGGACGAAGCGCTGCTGCTGGTCATGCACGGTCTGCACCTGCCCCTGGAGAGTAAGCCGGAGGTGCTGCAGGCGCGCCTGACTATGGAGGAGCGGCGCGAGGTGATGGCCCTGCTGGAGCGCCGTGTCGATGAGCGCTTGCCGGCGCCCTACCTGACCCACGAAGCCCATTTCTGCGGTATGACCTTCTATGTGGACGAGCGGGTGCTGGTGCCGCGCTCGCCGATCGGCGAGCTCATCCGCGCAGGTTTCGAGCCCTGGCTCAAGGCGGAGCCCCTGGCGATCCTGGATCTCTGTTGCGGCAGTGGCTGCATCGGCATCGCCTGCGCCGAGGCCTTTCCCGAGGCCCGTGTCGACCTGGCCGATATCGACCCGGGCGCACTCGAGGTGGCGCAGGTCAATATCAACCGCCACCAGCTGAACGAGCGGGTGCGCGCGGTGCAGTCGGACCTGTTTGCCGGCCTCGCCGGCTGCAGCTACGAGTTGATCGTCTGCAACCCACCCTATGTGGATGCCCGCGACCTGGCGGAAATGCCAGAGGAATACCGGGCGGAACCGGAAATTGCCCTGGGCTCCGGCGAGGACGGCCTCGACTTCACCCGCCGCCTGCTGCGCGAGGCCGCCAACTACCTGCAGCCGAACGGCCTGCTGGTGTGCGAGGTGGGCAACAGCTGGGAGGCGCTGGAGCAGGCCTTCCCGCAGGTGCCCTTCCTGTGGCCGGAGTTCGAAGACGGCGGGCACGGCGTTTTCGCGATCGGGCGCGAGGAGCTGCTCGCCTACCAATCCTATTTCGGCGCCGAATAAATTCTCTTACGCTGGGCGCAGGGTGCGCGGCATTTGTGCTTTTTGCCGCCCGCGCCGCCGCGGCGATAGGGAATCCTCTATAATGCGCCGCTTTCATTGAATAAAACGCGGGTAGGCAGGGAATATGTCGGGCAACTCCTTTGGCAAGCTGTTTTGCGTCACCACTTTCGGCGAGAGCCATGGCCAGGCGCTGGGTTGTATCGTCGACGGCTGCCCGCCGGGAGTGGAAATCAGCGAAGAGGAAATCCAGCTGGAGCTGGACAGGCGCAAGCCCGGCACCTCCCGTTACACCACCCAGCGCCGCGAGGCGGACCGGGTGAAAATCCTGTCCGGAGTCTTCGAGGGTGTGACCACCGGTACTCCCATCGGCCTGCTGATCGAGAACACCGACCAGCGCTCCAAGGACTACGCCAATATCGCCGAGCAGGTGCGCCCTGCGCACGCGGACTATACCTACTGGCAGAAATACGGCCTGCGCGATTACCGCGGCGGTGGCCGCTCCTCAGCGCGGGAGACCGCGATGCGCGTGGCCGCGGGCGCCATTGCCAAGAAGTGGCTGAAGGAAAAGTACGGTATCGAAGTGCGCGGCTACCTGTCCCAGCTGGGCCCCATCAAAGCGGAGAAGCTGGACTGGGAGCAGGTGGGGCAAAACCCTTTTTTCTGCCCCGACGCGGACAAGGTGCCGGAGATGGAGGCCTATATGCAGGCGCTGATCAAGGAGGGCAACTCCATAGGCGCGCGCATCTCGGTGCACGCCAGCAAGGTGCCCGCCGGACTCGGCGAGCCCATCTTCGATCGCCTGGACGCGGACCTGGCCCACGCACTGATGAGCATCAACGCGGTCAAGGGGGTGGAGATAGGCGCGGGCTTTGCCAGTGTCGAGCAGAAGGGCACAGAGCACCGCGACGAGATAACGCCGCAAGGTTTCCTGTCCAACAACGCCGGCGGCGTGCTCGGCGGCATTTCCAGCGGCCAGGACCTTATTGCCCATATCGCCCTGAAGCCCACTTCCAGCCTGCGCATCCCCGGCAGGAGCATCGATGTACACGGCAATCCCATCGAAGTGGTGACCAAGGGCCGCCACGATCCCTGCGTCGGTATTCGCGCGACCCCCATCGCGGAGGCGATGATGGCGCTGGTGTTGATCGATCACGCGCTGCGCCAGCGCGGCCAGAATGGCGATGTCACTTCGGGTGTGATCACCGTCGGCGAATAGAGTGCGTTGAATCCCAGTCGAATACGGCGGCAATCCACTTTTCATGTCGCCAGATGGAGTTAATATCTCCGCTTGCCAGGGTGGCAGGGGTAACGACAGGGCATGAAAGCGCTGACCATTGATCATCACGCGGAAGATCTCAGCCGCGTGCAATACACCGATGTGGAAATGCCGGCGCTGCGCGCCGGCCAGGTTCTGGTGCGCATGAATGCCAGCGCCATCCACCCCTCCGATTTCAATGTGATTCAAGGTCGCTACGGCCAGGCACTGCAGAACGCGGTGTGGAATTACAGGAGGCCCGCCATCTACCAACTGCCCGCGGGCAGGCCATTGAAGCGTGCCCCCTGCACCCTGGGTACCGAGGGTATGGGGGTGGTGGAGGACAGTGGCGGGGGCCTGCTGGCGCGTCGTCTGCTCGGCAGGCGGGTCGCGGTCATTGCCGACCAGGCTCCGGACAGTGGCACCTGGGCGGAGTATCTGGCTGTGGATGCGACCCGCGCCCTGGTGTTGCCGAAGGATATCGACGATGTCCAGGGGGCCATGTTCTATGTCAATCCACTGGCCGCTTATATCCTCACCCGCGAAGTATTGAAAGTGCCGCGCGGCCAGTACCTGCTGCAGACGGCGGCGAGTTCGGCGCTGGGGCGTATGGTCATCCGGTTGGGGCGGCGCTACGGCTTCAGGACCATCAGTGTGGTGCGCCGTCGGGATAGGATTGCGGAGCTGAAGCGCCTCGGCGGCGATACGGTAATTGCCACCGACAGCGAGGATCTGTTCAGCCGGGTGGCTGAAATCACCGGAGGTGCCGGCGTGCACTACGCCATCGACAGTGTCGCCGGCCAGCTGTCGGCCGAAATACTGCGCTGCCTGGCGCCGCGCGGCAGGCTGGTCTGTTACGGCACCCTGGGTCGTGACATTGCGGTAGTGCCGATACGGGAGATGATGATGTCGATGGCCAGTGTCGAGGGTTTTCACCTGGGCAACTGGCTGGCAACCCGGTCGAAATGGAAGCGGCTGGAAATCCTGCGCCGGGTCAGGAAGCTGATTGCCACCGGCGAGTTGTCGACGCGCGCCGGGAGGCAGTTTGCACTGGGGGATTACGAGGCGGCATTTGCTTTTGCGCGCAGCGGCGCCGGCAAGGCGCTGTTTCGCGTAAGCGACGATTGAGTGGGCTTTGCTTACAGAAAGGGCGGCAATTTGCCGCCCTTTCTCTGCCTGCAATCTGTGGTTACAGGTGCAGGTTCAGGCCCAGGTAGGGGCCCTTGATTTCGATATCGCTCTGGAAGTCGTCCAGCTCTTTCACATCCAGGCTCATCATCCGGTAGCCGGCCTCGATGGCGAAATCCGCCACGGGCATAAAATCCCAGCGCACTTTTGCGGTCACATCGGTAAGGGTATCACCGTTGTAGCCGGTGCCGTTACCCTGGGCGATGATGGACCAGCCGGTGAAGGGCAGGTCGAAGCGGGCCATGCCGTAGACCATCGGCAGCACGCCGGACAGTTCGATGTTTTCTTCTTGGAGTACAGCTACGCAAGCGGCGTCCTCCGGGCAGACCTGGCGAACATCCAGAGCGCCGTCATACTGGCGCGCCGTCAGGCCCAGGTCCAGGTTGACCCAGTTGTCCAGGATTTCGTAGTAGAGGGTGGCGTCGGTATGGGTCAGGTCCATATTGGCGCTGACCTCGGTATTGGCACTGAAGGTCTCGTCGCCGAAAGTGACGTCTCTCTCCAGCATGGCAGAGCCATCGGTTTCCACGCCGCTGTGGGCCACCATGATATTGGGCACCAGCGGAATCGGGTGCTCCAGCGCCGCCTGCAGGAAGGTGACATTGTCCTCGGCCAGGGAAAACTCGTCGGTGTTGAAGTCGTCCACGCCGATATTGCCGGTGTAGCTGGGCATCCAGACGCCGGCGCTGGCGTCGAAACCGAGGATGGTGTCGGCACTGGCGGCGCCGCTGGCCAGGGCCGCACACAGGGCCAGGGTTATTTTTTTCATGGGTTCTCTCCGGTGACTCTCTATTAACAGCAGCCGCGGAGTTTACCTTTTTTTTCCTGACATACTGATGTCCGCTGCACCATTTCCATAAATTGTGATTGATATCAGGTTTTTTCCGGTGAATTTTTGTTCGCCGCGGCAATCAGTAGCTGTTGCAGTGCGCTGGCGGCGTTGCTGAGGGTGCGGGCGCGGTGATTGATGACGCCGAGATTGCGCACAATATGCAGCTTTTCCACCGGCAGCACGGCGAGGCTGTCGTCTACCAGGGTGCGCGGCAGTACACTCCAGCCCAGGCCGACACCGGCCATCATCTTGATGGTCTCGAGGAAGTTGGTGGCGAGTTTGGCGGTGAGTTTCAGTCCGCGGCTATCGAACTCGCGTTTGATCAGTCTTCCCGTATAGGTGTTCAGGTCGGGCAGTATGGCCGGGTAGCGGGCCAGGTCGTTCAGGTCCAGGGCCGGCATCTGCGCCAGCGGGTGATCCGGTGCGGCCACCACCACACAGGGGTCGGGCCAGATCACACGGGCGTCGAGGCTCGGGTATTCCTTCAGCGCCAGGGTTACCACGGCCAGCTCGTACTCGCCGGCCATCAGGGCCTCGTAGGCCTGTTCCGAGTCGACGAAGTCGATATCCAGGGCCACGTCGGGGTAGCGCGAGCTGAAGTCCTTCAGCACCGGGGGCAGGTGGTGCAGGCCCACGTGGTGGCTGGTGGCGATGCGCAGGCTGCCGCTCACGGCCCCACCCAGGGCGCGCAGCTCGCGCTCGGCGTCGCTGATTTCATTGAGGATATGCCGCGCCCGCGGTAGCAGGGCGCGGCCGGCGTCGGTGAGCTGCAGGCGGCGGCCTATACGGTCGAACAGCGGCGTGTCCAACTGCTGCTCCAGCGCCGCCAGGCGCTTGCTGACTGCCGGCTGGGTCAGGTGCAGATGCTCTGCTGCCCCAGAGACTGAGCCCTGTTCGGCAGTGGCGAGGAAGGCCTTTAACCATTGAATATCCACTGGGTGCTCCATAGACGTTGTCGTGGCGGCCCTGCTGCCGGGTAGCGCTTTGCGGGACACGGGCTAGGCGCCCCCCCTAAATCCATCCCTGGAGGCTCTAATCGGCATCCCTGCCTCATAAGGTCCCGCAAAGCGCTACCCGGCATCAGGACCTTCGCATCGAACTCCATCGGCATTTGGCCCGATGCGTCATGTATTCCCAATTAGACTACTTCTTATAATAAATATAAATTGATGTTATTCAATGCCCGAGTCTAGACTGCGTCAATCCAAAAACGAGGAGAAACGGCCATGGCCGGGCAGACGCTCTACGACAAACTCTGGCAGGACCACCTGGTAAAGAGCCGCGAAGACGGCACCGCACTCATCTATATCGACCGCCACCTGATCCACGAGGTGACCTCCCCGCAGGCGTTTGAAGGTCTGCGACTGGCCGGTCGCAAGCTGTGGCGCGGGGATTCCCTGGTGGCGACGCCGGACCACAATGTGCCCTCGGAGGCGGCCGAGCGCGCCGCCGGCGTGGCCGGTATCCGCGACGAGATTGCCCGTATCCAGGTGCAGACCCTGGATGAGAACTGCCGCGATTTCGATGTGGTGCAGTTCGGAATCAATGAGCCGGGGCAGGGCATTGTGCATGTCATCGGTCCGGAAACAGGCGCCACCCTGCCGGGCATGACCGTGGTCTGCGGCGATTCCCACACCTCCACCCACGGCGCCCTGGGCGCGCTGGCGCATGGTATCGGCACCTCCGAGGTGGAGCATGTGATGGCCACCCAGTGCCTGATCCAGAAGAAGATGAAGAACATGCTGGTGCGCGTGGACGGCGAGCTGGGCGCGGGTGTGACCGCGAAGGACGTGGTGCTGGCGATTATCGGCAAGATAGGCACCGCCGGCGGTACCGGCTATGCGATCGAGTTCGGCGGTGAGGTGATGCGCAAACTGTCGATGGAAGGCCGCATGACCGTGTGCAACATGGCCATCGAGGCGGGTGCCCGCGCCGGTATGGTGGCGGTAGACCAGATTACCCTCGACTATGTGAAAAATAAGCCCTATGCGCCGAAAGGCGCACAGTGGGAGGCGGCGGTCGAGAACTGGAGCCGCCTGCACTCCGACGACGATGCCGTGTTCGACGCAGTGGTGGAGCTGCGCGGCGAGGAAATCGAGCCGCAGGTGAGCTGGGGCACTTCCCCGGAGATGGTGGCGCCGGTCAGTGCACTGGTGCCGAACCCGGCCGATGAAAGCGACGCGACCAGGCGCGCGGGTATCGAGCGCGCGCTGGAGTATATGGGCCTGAAGGCGGACCAGAAGATTACCGATATCAAACTCGATCGCGTATTCATCGGTTCCTGCACCAATTCCCGCATCGAGGACCTGCGCGCGGCGGCGGCGGTGGCCAGGGGGCGCAGTAAAGCCGACAGCGTCAAGCAGGTACTGGTAGTGCCCGGTTCCCAGTCTGTGAAAGCCCAGGCGGAGAAAGAGGGGTTGCACGAGATCTTTATCGAGGCGGGTTTCGAGTGGCGCGAGCCGTCCTGCTCCATGTGTCTGGCGATGAACGCGGACAAGCTGGGAGCGGGCGAGCACTGCGCTTCCACTTCCAACCGCAATTTCGAGGGACGCCAGGGTTACGGAGGCCGCACGCACCTGGTGAGCCCGAGCATGGCGGCGGCGGCGGCGATTGCCGGTACTTTTGTCGATGTGCGTGAATTTGACTCTCAACGGGAGACTGCGTAAATGAAAGCATTTACCCAACACAAGGGTCTCGCGGCGCCGATGGATCGCGCCAATGTGGATACCGACCTGATTATTCCGAAGCAGTTTCTGAAATCCATCAAGCGCACCGGTTTTGGCCCCAACCTGTTCGACGAATTGCGCTATCTGGACGAGGGGCAGCCCGGGCAGGACTGCTCCAATCGCCCGCTGAACCCGGAATTCGCACTGAATTACCCGCGCTACCAGGGCGCCTCGGTGCTGCTGGCGCGAGAGAACTTCGGCTGTGGATCCAGCCGTGAGCATGCGCCTTGGGCACTGGACGATTTCGGCTTCCGCGCGGTCATAGCGCCGAGCTTTGCCGATATCTTCTTCAACAACTGCTTCAAGAACGGCCTGCTGCCGATCGTGCTGGACGAGGCGGTAGTGAACCAGTTGTTCGACGAGATGTACGCTCAGGAAGGTTATGCGCTGACCATCGATCTGGAAAAGCAGCAGATTGTGAAGCCGGGCGGTGAGAGCATCGATTTCGAGGTGGACGCCTTCCGCAAGCACTGCCTGCTGAACGGCCTCGATGATATCGGCCTGACCCTGGAGGACGCGGACGACATTCGCGCTTACGAAGCGCAGCGTCGCGAGCAGGCGCCGTGGCTGTTCGACGCTGTCAAATAAGCTTGTAACTCGTCATTCCGGCGCAGGCCGGAATCCAGGTGCCACCAAACTGGGTACCGGCCTGCGCCGGTATGACGAAGTGAGGAAATCAGAGTAATTACCAAGTGATCAAATTCAAAGGAAAAGGCGTGAGCAAAAAAATCATGATACTGCCGGGCGACGGCATTGGCCCGGAAATCGTCGAGCAGGCGGTGGCGGTATTGGAAGCCGCGGACAGGAAGTTCAATCTGGACCTCTCCTTCGAGCAGGGCCTGATCGGTGGTGCCTCCATCGACGCCCACGGCGAGCCGCTCACCGACGCGCAGCTGGAAGCGGCGGGCCAGTGCGATGCGGTGCTGCTGGGTGCCGTCGGTGGTCCCAAGTGGGATCAGCTCGAGCGCGAAATCCGCCCGGAGAAGGGCCTGCTGAAAATCCGCAGCAAGCTGGGTCTCTACGCCAACCTGCGCCCGGCGATCCTCTATCCGCAGCTGGCCGAGGCCTCCTCGCTCAAGCCGGAAGTGGTTTCCGGCCTGGATATCCTGATAGTGCGCGAACTGACCGGAGGCATCTACTTCGGTGAGCCGCGCGGTATCCGCACTCTGGAGAGCGGCGAGAAGCAGGGCTTCAACACCTACGTGTATAGCGAGTCGGAAATCGAGCGCATCGCGCGCACCGCCTTTGAGGCCGCGCAAAAGAGGGGCGGCAAACTCTGCTCCGTGGACAAGGCCAATGTGCTGGAAGTCACCGTGCTGTGGCGCGAGGTGCTGGACCGGCTGGCCCCGGAGTACCCGGACGTGGAGCTGTCGCATATGTACGTGGACAACGCGGCCATGCAGCTGGTGCGTGCGCCCAAGCAGTTCGATGTGATGGTCACCGGCAATATGTTCGGCGACATTCTCTCCGACGCCGCCGCCATGCTGACCGGTTCCATCGGCATGCTGCCGTCGGCATCGCTGAACGAAACCGGCTTCGGTCTCTACGAGCCCTGCCACGGCTCGGCGCCGGATATTGCCGGCCAGGGTATCGCCAACCCGCTGGCGACGATTCTTTCCGCCGCGATGATGCTGCGTTACTCGCTGGATATGGGCGAGGCGGCCGATGCGATCGAGGCGGCCGTAAGCAAGGTTCTGGATCAGGGACTGCGCACCGCGGATATCTACACCGAAGGCAGCAAGAAGGTATCCACCGCGGAGATGGGCGCAGCAGTGGTGGCCGCTTTCTAGTCATCGAATCCGTACCCGAATTCGTCATTCCGGCGCAGGCCGGACCGCGGAGGCACGGATGCCGAAGCGAACATTCGCGTAGCGAATGGCCCGCAGGGCGTGCGGCAGGGATGCTGCACTTAATCCAGATGACCACTGAATTTAAAGGATACTGCAATGCAAAAAGTAGGTTTTATCGGCTGGCGCGGCATGGTCGGCTCGGTACTGATGGGCCGCATGCTGGAAGAAAATGATTTCGCCCACATCCCCGAACCGGTTTTCTTCTCCACCTCCAACGCCGGCGGCAAAGCTCCGGATATCGGCCGCGAGGTGGCGCCCTTGGGTGACGCCTTCGATATAGACGCACTGGCACAGCTGGACGCTATTGTCAGCTGTCAGGGTGGCGACTACACGAAAGAGGTATTTCCCAAGCTGCGCGAGAGCGGCTGGAATGGCTACTGGATCGATGCCGCCTCCAGCCTGCGCATGGACGACGATGCCATCATCGTGCTGGACCCGGTCAACCGCAATGTCATCGACAAGGGTATCGAGGCCGGCACCAAGAACTTTATCGGCGGCAACTGCACCGTCAGCCTGATGTTGATGGCCCTGGGCGGCCTGTTCAAGGCCGGCCTGGTGGAGTGGGTTTCCGCGATGACCTACCAGGCCGCCAGCGGTGCCGGCGCGAAAAACATGCGCGAACTGATTTCCCAGATGGGCGCCATTCGCGATGGCGTGGCTGCCGAACTGGCGGATCCGGCCAGTGCCATACTGGAAATCGACCGCAAGGTGGCCGACGGCATGCGCTCCGCGGATTTCCCCAGCGCCGAATTTGGTGCGCCCCTGGCCGGAAGCCTGCTGCCCTGGATCGACACCCAGCTGGAAAACGGCCAGAGCCGCGAGGAGTGGAAGGCGCAGGTGGAGGCCAACAAGATTCTCGGTACCGAGAGCACCGTGCCGGTGGACGGCACCTGCGTGCGCATCGGCGCCATGCGCTGCCACAGCCAGGCCTTTACCGTGAAGCTGAAAAAAGACCTGCCTCTGGCGGAAATCGAACAGCTGATTGGCACCGCCAACGACTGGGTCAAGGTGGTACCCAACGAGCGAGAGGTCACTCTCGAGCAGCTGACTCCGACCGCGGTGACCGGCAAGCTGGATATCCCGGTGGGCCGCCTGCGCAAGCTGAGCATGGGCCCCGAGTACCTCAACGCCTATACCGTCGGCGACCAGTTGCTGTGGGGCGCGGCGGAACCGCTGCGCCGGGTGCTGCTGATTCTGCTGGGTAAGTTGTAAATTCTTGTCGGAACTAGGAAAAGAATCCCTATAAAGGGATGCGATGGCCCTGATGCCGGGGGCTGTTCGCCAGACCTTGATACCGATTCAGAGCCTGCAAGGATGTATTAAGAGGGGGCGCCTAGCCTGTGTCTGGCGAGCAGCCCCTGGCAGCAGAGCCGCCTCAGGTTTACTTAGTGTGATCCCCGAAACCTGAGCCTGTGATCCTTTTCTCATTAAAAAGCCGCCCCGATACTCCGGTGCGGCTTTTTTGATCTCCCAGCGCGGGTATAATCGCCCCTCTTTTGTACCCCCATCCCAAGAAGTGAATCACCATGTCGGAAGCTCCCCGCGAACTGGTTATTATCGGTGTCGATAACGCCGCCTTTGTCCCCCTGTTGGAAGTCCTCGAGGAGCGCGGAACCGTCGCCGCAGACCAGCTGCGCCTGCTGGAAGTCGAGGACAGCGAGGTGGATCCGCAGGTGTTTGCCAAGCGTAATATCCCGGTGGGGGAGCTGGAGAAGTTCACCTTCGCCCCGGAGCAGGTAGTGGTGCTGCTGAAAAGCGGCGAGGCGGCGCAGGCAGCCCTGGCCGCCGCAGAGACGGCCGGTGCCTGGGTGCTGGACGTCGCCGGCAATACCCGCGGCGACGAGAGTGTCTCCGTTATACACCCGTTGTTGAACAGCGGCGAAATTGCGAATGCGGAGCGCCGCGTACTGGCACTGCCGAGCGAAGGTGCCGCCATGGTGGTCGAGGCGCTGGCGCCCCTGGGTGAGAGCCTGCAGGCGGTGGAAGTGCAGTTGAGCCAGCCGGTATCGGCTCTGGGCAAGGCGGCGGTGGATGCCATGGCTGCGCAGACGGCGCGCATGTTCAGCGGCCAGGATGCGGAAATCGATCCGGCCATCGGCCACCGACTCGCGTTCAACCTGTTGAGTTCCAGCGAGGCGCTGCTGGCCAGCGGTCACAATATGAGCGAGCTGGCGCTGGTACACGACCTGCGCCGCCTGATCGGCGAAGGCGTGGCGGTGGATGCCTGTATCAACACCGCCTCCGTCTTTCATGGCCAGCTGGCCAACCTGCGCGTGACGCTGGATGAAGAGGTGGGTCTGGAAAAAGTGCGCGCCCTGCTTGGTAACGGTGCCCGCCTGCAATTGGTCGAGCGGCCATCATCGGAAGAGGCGGTCGGCGGCGACACGACACTGATTGGCAGATTGCGACAGAGCCTGCTCAATGCGCGGCAGTTTAATTTTTGTGCAGTGTCGGACAATCTGCGTAAAGATCTGGCGATGAACTGCGTACAGATTGTGCACTTGTTGCTAAAAAACTATTGATAATTAATACTTAGCCGCCACAGTGAAGGTGTATTCTTAACTTCCGTTCGGCTTGGGGGTGGCGAATTTTTCGCCAGGGTTGAAAAGGCTGCCATTGCGGCAGTCGCTTGCTTGAACGTTTACTGTACAGTGATGGGGGATTCCGGAAGTGCGCTTCGAAAACAAAAGACGCGCTTTGCGGAAACCCGGTGATTCTAACAATAAAGGGAATCGGATATGCGTGTGCGAAAGCTGGCACTAGCGGTAGGTCTGGTCAGCGCACTGGGTGGCAACGCGGCTCTGGCGCTCGGGCTGGGTGAGATCAAACTGAACTCCACCCTCAACCAGCCTCTCAATGCGGAAATCGGTCTGCTGCAAACGCGCGGCCTCGAAGATAACGAGATCAGGGTGCGTCTCGCCGGCCCCGAAGATTTCGAGCGGGCCGGAGTCGACCGCTCCTACCTGCTCACCGAGTTGCGATTCGATGTGGACTATTCCGGCGGCCAGCCGGTGGTACGTGTCTCCAGCCGCGAGCCGATTCGCGAACCCTTTTTGAATTTCCTCGTGGAAACCCGCTGGCCCAGCGGCCGCCTGCTGCGGGAATACACCCTGTTGATGGACCTGCCCGCCTTCTCCACCAGCACGGCACAGCAACCTGTGCGTGCCGCCGAGCGCGAGCGCCAACAGGTTCGCCGCGACGCCCCGGTGCAGAGGCCGGTTCAGCGACCGGCAGAGCCGGCATCGGCGGTCGAGTCACAGCCCGCGGCAGCGGAAGCTCAGGAGCAGCAGCGGGCACCGCAGGCTGTCGAGGAGTCTGTGCAGTTCAGTCGTGAATCCCGGCCCGCCGCTGCAGCATCCGATACCGCCAGTGGTAGCCAGGTCTACGGTCCGGTATCCGCCAGCGATACCCTGTGGGAAATAGCGCTGAAAAACCGCGTAGGCCGCGAGTACTCTGTGCAGCAGACCATGCTGGCCATCCAGCGCCTCAACCCCGAGGCCTTTATCGACAACAATATCAATCTGCTCAAGAAAGGTACGGTACTGCGCCTGCCGAATGCAGAGGATATCCGCACGCTGAGTCTGCGCGACGCCATTTCCGAGGTGGCCGTACAGAACGACTCCTGGCGCCAGCGCATTGGTGACGACGTCACCACTGAGGCGCCGCTGGATGCGCGCGCGGTTGCCGACGACAGCGCCGCCGGTGAAACCGTCGAGGGCCGTGTGAGCCTCGCAGCGCCCGGCGACAACGAATCCGTCATGTCCGGTTCCGGCAGCGGTGCCGAGGACAGCGAGGCGCTGTCCGGCGAACTCGCAGTGACAGAGGAAGAGCTGGACAAGTCGCGCCTCGAGAACGAAGAGTTGCAGGAGCGCATTTCCGAGCTGGACGAGCAGATCGACACCATGGAGCGCCTGGTGGAGGTCTCCAACGAGGAGATGCGCGCAGTTCAGGATGCCGCCGCACAGTCGGAACCGTCGGCCAATCCGGTTGCAGTCGGTGAATCTGCAGAGGTCGCGGAAGAGGCTGCGGCAGAAGAGCCGGCCGCTGAAGTTGCCGAAGAACCGGCTGCGGCGCAGGAGCCCGGGGCGGCGGAAGAAGACCGCCGCAATCGCGTGGTCGCGGTGCAAACCCAGGCCGAGCCGAGCCTGGTCGATCAGCTGATGGAAAATATCCAGCTGATTGCTATCGGTGCCGGTGCACTGCTGGTGGGCCTGTTTGGATTCTTCACCTGGCGTCGCCGCAAGGAAGAAGAGGAGGCCATGCTGCAGGTTGAGCGGGAGATGGCTGCCGAACGCGCCCTGGCCGAAGCGCCGGAAGTGGGCGAGCCGGATGAAGACCTGGCCGCGCTGGAAAGCATGGAGGCCGACGAAGGCTTCGATCTCGGCCAGCTCGACGATGTGGGTACCGATGACCCGATTTCGGAAGCGGAAATCCACCTGTCCCTGGGCCAATACGACGAGGCCGAAGGCAAGCTGCTGCAGGGGCTGCAGCAGGACGGGCAGAATGTCGATGCGCGCCTGATGCTGCTGGAGGTCTATGCCCACCAGCAGAGCGCGGACAAGTTTGACGATCACTATCGCCAGCTGCTCAGTGTCAGCGATGGCCCGGCGGCGGATCGCGCCGCGCGCCTGCGCGAGAGTATCTCCGGCGCGCCGCCTTTTGAGGCGCCGGCGATGGATTTCACCAGCGAGTCCCTGGAGGCCACGCAGCTGGACGATATCAGCGCATCCTTCGAGGACGACTTCTCCAGCGAGATGCCCAGCTCCGAGATTGAGAGCGACAGTGGTTTCGGCGACGAATTCGATAGCGACACCTCGCTGCTGGACGACCTGACCATGGATCTGTCCGATGACAGCGGCAGCGCCGCGAGCGCGTCGGACGATGATTTCTCGCTGGATCTGGACCTGGATAGCGACTTTGACAGCGGGGCAGCGGCTGAGCAGGGCGCCACGCAGGATAGTGGTCATGAGAATGCCAATGAAAGCGCCGAGGAGGAGTTCAACCTCGACGACCTGATGTCCGGCGATCTGGATCTCGGCGATCTGGATCTGGGTTCGGACGATGGCCTGGGTGAAGGCGATGAGACGAAGGGCGATCTGGGCCCGATCGAATACGAAGCGCCGCAGCTGGCCGACGCCGAGGCAGACAATGCCGAAGCCGGGAGTGTCGAACTGGAGTCCGCCGAGCTGAGTGGCGTAGAGGTCGAGAATACCGGGTCTGAGAGTCTGGAAGAGAGCGGCGGCCTGGAGTTCGATCTGGACCTGTCGCCGGTGGAGGGCGAGGGCGAACTGCGGCTCGATAGTGAAGAGGTTGCCGCGACAGCTGAGCCCGAGTCTGGCGATGATACGCTGGAGTTATCCCTGGACGATATTTCCGACGACGAGCTGGATTCATTCGGCGGCGAGCTGGACGGTGGCCTGGACCTCGATTCCATCGACCTGGACGATATCGCCGGCGGCCTGTCCTCCGAAGAGGAGCTGTCGCTGGACACCGATGTTGCGGTGGCAGAGAAGGCTGAACAGGCAACCCGGCAGGTAGCGGTTGAGGCGGACCAGCCCGCCGCCGGGCAGCAGGGCGAGGCGGAGTTCGGCGACCTGGGTTTCAATCTGGAGAGCGACCTGGATTCCGAGCTGAACCTCCTCGAGGGCAGTGACGAAGTCAGCACCAAGCTGGAGCTGGCCCAGGCCTACCTGGATATGGGTGACAAGGACGGTGCCAAGGACATCCTCAACGAGGTGGTCCAGGAGGGTGCCGGCGAGCACAAGGCCCGCGCTGAGGAGATGCTTGAACGTATTTAATGCGGAATGATGAATGCGGAATGCGGAATACTGGCGCGGAGTGGGATCTTCCCCTCCGCGCTAAAATCTGTATTCGTCGCGCCGGATTAAGCTAAAGCAACCACAGTAAAATATCGTGTCAGACATTTCGCACTCTGCACTCCGCACTCCGCATTACACTTACAAACCCAACGGCGAAGTCCCCCCCGGCGAGCAGTTGCCAGCAGGCCTGCGCCGTATCGCCCTGGGTGTCGAATACTGCGGCGCCCGCCTGCACGGTTTCCAGAAGCAGAAGTCCGCCGCTCAGACGGTGCAGGCCTATCTGGAACAGGCGTTATCCAGCATCGCCGCCGAGCCGGTGACCCTGGTCTGCGCCGGTCGTACCGATGCCGGTGTACACGCCACCGGCCAGGTGATCCATTTCGATACTGCCGCCGAGCGGCCGCTGCGGGCCTGGGTGCAGGGCGTGAATACCCAATTGCCGGACGCGGTGCGCGTGCGCTGGGCGCGCGAGATGCCGGCGCAGTTCCACGCGCGCTTCTCCGCGCGTGCGCGCAGCTACCGCTACCTGATTCACAGCGCGCCCACCCGCTCGGCCCATGTGGCGGGGGAGGTGACATGGACCCAGCACCCGCTGGATCTGGTGGCCATGCGGGCCGGGGCAAAATACCTGTTGGGCCGCCATGACTTCACCAGCTTCCGCGCCACCCAGTGCCAGGCAAAGAGCCCGGTGCGCGAGATTTCCCGGCTGGATCTGGCGCCGGTGGGGCAGCTGATCGTACTGGAGGTCAGTGCCAACGCCTTCCTGCACCATATGGTGCGCAACATCACCGGCGTGCTGATGGCGGTGGGGCGCGGCGAGCGCCCACCGGAGTGGGTGGGGCAGGTGCTGGGTGCCCGCGACAGGAGCGCCGGCGGTGTCACCGCGCCGCCCTTCGGTCTTTATCTGGTGGACGTGCAATACCCGGAGGAATTCCAGCTGCCGCAAGTGGAGCCGGGGCCACTGCTGGTACCGCTGCCGTTGGGCGGCTTGGGAAAATAACCGGCACTCTCCATGTGGGAGCGGTGGGGCGGCCATCCGCCCATGGCTGTGATCGAATCTCCCCGTTAAGCCTCACCTCGATCGCGGCCATGGGCCGCTCCTACAGCACTCTGCGCATTTCGCGCCCCGCGCCAATCTGCTAGTATCGCGGGCTCCCTCATTTTTGAACCGCCGGTCGAGCAGTTAACAGCAAGCGCGATGCAAGTAAAAATCTGCGGTATCACCACTATCGAAGACGCGACCGCGGCCGTCGCCGCCGGTGCCGATGCGCTGGGGCTGGTGTTCTATTCGGCCAGTCCCCGATATATCGATGCGGAGCGGGCGGCCGCTATCGCTGCGGCAGTGCCGCCCTTCGTCACCCTGACCGGGCTCTTCGTCAATGCCGCTGCAGAGGAAGTGCTCGAGATACTCGCGCGGGTGCCGCTGAACCTACTGCAGTTCCATGGCGATGAAAATGCCGGATACTGCGCGCAGTTCCAGCGCCCCTATATCAAGGCGCTGCGGATGAAAGACGGCCTCGATGTGCTCGCGGCCATGAATGAACACCCGCGGGCGCGCGGCTTCCTGCTCGACGCCTACCGTCCCGGCGTGCCCGGCGGTACCGGCGAGACCTTCGACTGGCAGCGGGTACCGCAACACAGTGGCAGGTCCATAGTGCTGGCCGGCGGCCTGACGCCGGGCAATGTGGCGCCGGCGATAGAGTCGGCGCGACCCCAGGCAGTGGATGTCAGCGGCGGCGTAGAGGCGGCGCCGGGGCGCAAGGACCCGGAAAAAGTCGCTGCGTTTATCCGTGCAGCCAAGGGCTAGTGGCGAGTGGTTTGTGGTGAGTGATCAGTGAAAATGGAGTATTGAAATTGAGTGATTCAGACGCGATAGATTTTTCCGCCTACCCGGATGCCGGTGGACACTTCGGCCCCTACGGTGGCCGCTTTGTGTCGGAGACGCTGATCAGTGCGCTGGACGAGTTGCAGGCGATGTACACGCGCTTGAAGGATGATCCGGAATTTATTGCCGCCTTCGATCACGACCTGGCGCACTATGTGGGCCGCCCGTCTCCCCTCTACCTGGCCGAGCGGCTGACTGAGCAGGCCGGCGGTGCCCGTATCTGGCTGAAGCGCGAGGACCTGAACCACACCGGCGCGCACAAGGTCAACAACACCGTCGGCCAGGCGCTGCTGGCCAAGCACAGCGGCAAGAGCCGCGTGATTGCCGAGACGGGTGCGGGTCAGCACGGCGTGGCCACTGCCACCGTGGCCGCGCGCCTGGGGCTGAAATGTGCCGTCTATATGGGTGCCGAGGACGTCAAGCGCCAGTCCCCCAACGTCTACCGCATGAAGCTGCTGGGCGCCGAGGTGATTCCGGTGGAGTCAGGTTCCAAGACCTTGAAGGACGCCATGAACGAGGCCATGCGCGACTGGGTCACCAATGTGGACGACACCTTCTACATTATCGGCACCGTGGCCGGCCCGCACCCCTACCCGCAGCTGGTGCGCGACTTCAACTCGGTAATCGGTCGCGAGGCCAGGCGGCAGAGCCTGGAGGAGTTCGGCCAGTTGCCGGATGCGCTGGTGGCCTGTGTCGGCGGCGGCTCCAATGCCATCGGTCTCTTCCACCCCTTCCTGAATGATGGCGGCGTGAAGATGTACGGCGTAGAGGCGGGGGGTGAGGGTCTGGCGACCGGCCACCACGCCGCACCGCTGAACGACGGCGTACCGGGCATACTGCACGGCAACCGCACCTACCTGATGGAAGATGAGGACGGCCAGATTATCGAAACTCACTCCGTCTCCGCCGGTCTCGACTACCCGGGGGTGGGCCCGGAACACGCCTGGCTGAAGGATATCGGCCGCGTGGAATACGTCACCGCGGACGACAAGGAGGCGCTGGACGCCTTCCGTACCCTGACTCGCACTGAGGGCATCATTCCCGCACTGGAATCCAGTCACGCGGTGGCCTACGGCCTCAAACTGGCCGCGACCATGAAGCGGTCGCAGAACATCGTCGTGAACCTGTCTGGCCGCGGTGACAAGGATATTTTCACCGTCGCCGCCATCGACGGCATTGAAGTCTGAGGAGTGGCGCAATGAGTGAGTTTCAGGAAAACAGAATCGATCGCCGTTTCGCCAAACTGCGCGGCGAGGGCCGCAAGGCGCTGGTGACCTATATCGTCGCCGGCGACGGCGGCCTGGACAACACGGTGCCGCTGATGCACCAGCTGGTGGCCAGTGGCTCGGACCTGATCGAACTGGGCGTGCCTTTTTCCGATCCGATGGCCGAGGGCCCGGTGATCCAGAAGGGGCACGAGCGCGCCCTGGCCAACAGGGTCTCGCTACGCAAGTGCCTGGAACTGGTGCGGGAATTCCGCCAGCAGGACAGTGAAACGCCGGTGATCCTGATGGGCTACGCCAACCCGATCGAGAAGATGGGGGCAGAGCCGTTCGCTGATGCGGCTTGCGATGCCGGTGTCGACGGCGCCCTGACCGTGGATCTGCCGGCAGAGGAGGCCGGGCCTTTGAGCCAGTTGCTGGCGGAGCGCGGTCTGCGCAATATCTTCCTGCTGACGCCCACTACCAGTGAAGAGCGCATCGAGGAGATAACGCGCCTGGCCAGCGGATTTGTCTATTATGTGTCCCTGAAAGGGGTGACCGGCGCCGGCCACCTGGATCTGGATTCGGTGCGCGACAACCTGGCGCGCATCCGTCGCTTTACCGACCTGCCACTGTGCGTCGGTTTTGGTATCAAGGATGGCGCCTCGGCCAGATCGGTCAGCGAGCATGGCGATGGTGCCGTGGTGGGCAGCGTGCTGGTATCCGCTGTCGGTGCGGCGGCCGACGGTGCGGCGGCCAGGGATAGTATTGCGGACTTGGTGGACGAGATCCGCACCGCCCTGGATAGCTGATCCACCTGGCCAGAAAGCCTAAAACGGCGGCTGATCTGGCCGGGTCTGTCGCCCTGCTTAGTGTTTTAATTCACAGCCTGAAACCAATCGGTCGGTAAAATATGCCGGCTAATAAAAAGCATCGGGATTTGGAAACGAGATGAGCTGGTTAGAAAAGATTGTTCCCGCGGTCATTCGCACCGAGCGCCGCACCGGCGCCAGTAAGGTTCCCGAGGGCGTCTGGAAAAAGTGCGTCAAGTGCGACGCCATGCTTTACCGCCCGGAGTTGGAGCGCAACCTGGATGTGTGTCCCAAGTGCGATCACCACTTCCGCATCGGCGCCCGCCGCCGCCTGGATATCTTCCTCGACGAAGTCGGCCGCGAAGAGCTGGCCACCGACGTGGAGCCGGTGGATCGCCTGAAATTCAAGGACGTGAAGAAATACAAGGATCGCCTGTCCCAGGCGCAGAAGGCGACCGGCGAGAAGGATGCGCTGATCGCCATGCGCGGCACCCTCGAGGGCAAGCCCCTGGTGGCGGTGGCTTTCGAGTTCGCCTTCCACGGCGGCTCCATGGGTTATGTGGTCGGCGAGCGCTTTACCCGTGCGGCCCAGTGCGCACTGGAGGAGGGGATTCCACTGGTGTGCTTCTCCGCCACAGGCGGTGCGCGCATGCAGGAGGCATTGATCTCCCTGATGCAGATGGCCAAGACTTCCGCGGTGCTGGAAAAGCTGAAGATGGCCGGTGTGCCCTATATTTCCATCATGACGGATCCGGTTTACGGCGGCGTGTCCGCCTCCCTGGCCCTGCTCGGCGATATCAATGCCGCCGAGCCCGGCGCCCGCGCCGGTTTTGCCGGTCCGAACATCATCGAGCAGACCATTCGCCAAAAACTGCCCAAGGGCTTCCAGCGCGCAGAATTCCTGCTGGATCACGGCGCCATCGACATGATTATCCCGCGCAACGATATGCGCGCGACCGTGTCGCGGATTCTGGGTAAATTGACCGGCGCCTGATCTGACGATATCCCTCGCTTTGTAGGAGCGGCCGGTGGCCGCGATCGGGCTTCCAGTACTCTATGGACTCTGATCGCGGCCACCGGCCGCTCCTACATTTGTATGTGACTTTTTAAACTATGACCTCACTGCAACACTGGCTCTCCAGCCTGGAGAAGCTGCACCCCACCGAAATCGAACTGGGCCTGAAGCGTGTGGCGGAAGTTGCGCGCGCGCTGGACGTGGAAAAGCCGGCGCCGATGGTCATCACCGTCGCCGGCACCAACGGCAAGGGCTCCTGCGTCGCCACCATGGAGGCGCTGCTGTGCGCCGGCGGCCATTCCGTGGGCGCCTACAGTTCACCGCATCTGTTGCGTTTCAATGAGCGGGTGCGCATCGATGGCGTCGAAGTGGAAGATGCGGATCTGGTGCGCGCCTTCGAGGCAGTGGAGGCGGCCCGCGGCCAGACCAGCCTGACCTATTTCGAGTTCACCACCCTCGCGGCCCTGTGGTTGTTCCGGGAGGCCGGCATTGAATACGCGCTGTTGGAGGTGGGGCTCGGCGGGCGTCTGGATGCCGTCAACCTGGTGGATGCAGACCTGGCCATCATTACCAGTGTGGCCATCGATCATGAGGCCTGGCTGGGTAGCGACAGGGAAGTGATCGGCCGCGAGAAGGCCGGTATTCTGCGCGCGGGCAGCCCCCTGGTGTGTGCCGACCCGCAACCGCCGCTATCGGTGGTGTCGGCGGCATCCGGCCTGGGCGCGCCGGGCTATTTTATCGGTCGCGACTTCATTGATGGCGGCGATAACTACCGCTTCGGCGAACTGGAGGTGGAGCTGCCGCCGATCAGCCTGCCGCGCCCGAGTATTGCGGCTGCCATTACTGCGCTGGCGGTCCTGCAGGCGCTGCCGCAGCGCGGCCTGGAGGAGGCGCTGGCCGGGGTGCGGCTGGCTGGCCGCTGCCAGCAGCTGCAGTGGCGCGAGCGCAACCTGCTGCTGGACGTGGGGCACAATCCGGCCGCTGCCGAATACCTGGCGCGCTGGCTGGCCGCCAACCCGGCCTCGGGCAAGACCTACGCACTGGTGGCGGCGATGGCGGACAAGGATCTGCCGGGACTCTTCGCGCCGCTGCGGGATCTGGTGGACAGCTGGCACCCGGCGCAGCTGCCCGGCAATGAACGCGCCGCCGGCGGTGAGGCACTGCTGGCGGGCCTGCGTGAGGCGGGGGTGCCGGCGGTGCGGCTGGATGATCGCTGCCCGGACGTGGAAGCGGGGCTGGAGAATCTGCTGCTGACCAGCGGTCCGCAAGACAGGTTGCTTGTCTTCGGATCCTTCTTTACTGTGGCGGAAGTTTTACAGCGTATACGAGATGACGGCGATGGCGAGTCGCGACACTGATTGCGTACAAGGCGCACCTCGCGGGGGGCGGCTGAACGATGGCTTCAAGCAACGCATTGTGGGTGCGCTGGTACTGGCCGCGCTCGCCGTTATTTTCCTGCCGACCCTGTTCGATCGCGAGGGTGCGCGCTATATCGACGTGACCAGTCAGATCCCACCGCCGCCGGATATCCAGCCGATCGAGATTGCCGAGCCGCAGCCGGTGGCCGGGGTGGCGCCGGCGCCGGCGCCAGAGGACGCCTTCCAGCCGCAGGCCGTGGAGCCGGTTTCCAGCCCGCAGCCTGAAAAAGTCGAGACTGCCGTTGAAGCTGCAGTCGTTGAGACTGAAAGTACAGGGCAGTCGCAAAAACCGGAAAAAAATTCCTCGCCGGTCCTCGATGCCCAAGGACTGCCGATTGCCTGGGTGGTTCAGGTCGCCTCTTATCGCGAGGAATCGCGGGCCGAGAAGTTGCGCAGTCGCTTGCTGGACGAGGGGTACAAGGCCTATACCCGCGCCGTCACCACCTCCAAGGGGCGCTTTGTGCGTGTCTTTGTCGGTCCCAAGGTCAGCAGGGCGGACGCCCAGGCGGCCAAGCAGGAGCTGGACCAGCTGTTGAAGGCCCAGACGCTGGTGCTGAAATTCAAGGCCTGATACCGGATTTCCCGCAGCTGAAACCGGTCAATCCGAACATTCCCGCTCCTAATTTCGAAGGGTTTTTCGAACAGCTTCACGCGCCGGAGTGCTTCAGTTAGAATGCGCGCTCTCCGCGGCAGGCAGGTAGGACTGGATGAACTGGGCTGACTGGACCATTCTGGCAATCGTGGCCATTTCCACGCTGATCGGTCTCAGTCGCGGTTTCGTGCGCGAAACCCTGTCCCTGCTCACCTGGGTCGCCGCTTTCGTGGTCGCGATGATGTTTCGCGACCAGCTGGCGCCGCTGCTCTCCAACCTGGTGGATACCCCGTCGCTGCAGGTCATTGCAGCCTTCGCCATCCTGTTTGTCTTCACGCTGCTGGCCGGTGCCGGCCTGAATATGACCCTGTCCGCCTTCGTCGAAGCCACCGGGCTGTCCGGAACTGACCGGGTGTTGGGTATGGTGTTCGGGCTGCTGCGCGGCGCGATCATCGTGATGGCTCTGCTGATCCTGGCCCCGGCGCTGGTGCCGGTGGAGGAGGACAGCTGGTGGCGGGAGTCGGCGCTGATTCCCCATTTTCTCGCCTTTGAGGACAGTGCGCGGCATCTGGCCGCGACCATCAAGGGCTTTTTTGTAACATTGTTTTAAGGGGCGGCGCTGCCGCTGTTTTAACGGGGCGACATTAGCGCTCCCTCTCGACCAGTAGGGCCAAGACTATGTGTGGTATTGTCGGTATCGTCGGTAAGAGTGACGTCAATCTGCAGTTGTACGACGCGCTCACCCTGTTGCAACACCGCGGGCAGGATGCGGCGGGTATCGTCACCTGCGACAGAGACCGCCTCAACCAGCAGAAGGCCAATGGCCTGGTGCGCGATGTGTTCCGCGCGCGCCATATGGAGCGCCTGAAAGGCAGTTTCGGTATCGGCCATGTGCGCTACCCCACCGCCGGCGGCTCCGGCCCGGCCCTGGCCCAGCCCTTCTACGTCAATTCCCCCTACGGCATCGCCATGGCCCACAATGGCAACCTCACCAACAAGGACGAGGTGATGGAGGAGATCTACCAGCAGGACCTCCGCCATATCAGCACCGACTCCGATTCCGAGGTGCTGCTGAATGTCTTCGCCCACGAATTGCTGGTGCAGCACAAGCTGCAGCCGAAGGCGGAGGATATCTTTACCGCGATGCGCGCGGTGCACAAACGCGTGCGCGGCGGCTACGCCTGTGTGGCGCTGATCGTCGGCTACGGTATCGTCGCCTTCCGCGATCCCAACGGTATCCGCCCGCTGGTATACGGCAAACGCGAGACCGACAAGGGCACCGAGTATATGGTCGCGTCCGAATCCGTGGCCCTGGATGTGCTCGGTTACACCCTGGTGCGCGATGTGGCGCCGGGCGAGGCCATCTATATCGAGCTGGATGGCACAGTGCACGCGGAGCAGTGCGCGGAAAACCCGTCCCTGAATCCCTGTATCTTCGAGCATGTCTACTTTGCGCGTCCCGACTCCATCATGGACGGCGTTTCCGTGCACAAGGCGCGCCTGCGCCAGGGCGAGCACCTGGCGGACAAGATACTGCGTGAGCGCCCGGATCACGATATCGACGTAGTGATCCCGATTCCCGACTCCGCGCGCACTTCCGGGCAGACAGTGGCCTACCGCCTGGGGGTCAAATTCCGTGAGGGCATGGTGAAGAACCGCTATATCGGTCGCACCTTCATCATGCCGGGCCAGAAGCAGCGCAAGAAGTCGGTGCGCCAGAAGCTGAACGCCATCGAGCTGGAATTTCGCGGCAAGAATGTGCTGCTGGTGGACGATTCCATCGTGCGCGGCACCACCTGCAAGCAGATTATCCAGATGGCCCGCGACGCCGGTGCGGCCAAGGTCTACTTCGCCTCGGCGGCGCCCGCGGTGAAGTACCCGAATGTCTATGGCATCGATATGCCCTCGGCGGAAGAGCTGGTGGCCCACGGCCGCACTACCGAGGAAATCTGCAAGGAGATAGGTGCCGACTGGCTGATCTACCAGGACCTGGACGACCTGGTGGCCAGCTCCGCTGAGGGCAACGAAAAAATCGAGCAGTTCGACTGTTCCGTGTTCGACGGCAACTACATTACCGGCGACGTGGACGACGAATACCTGGAAAACCTGCACGCCCAGCGCAACGATTCTGCCAAGCAGGGCAAGGGCAGCCAGAGTTCGATCTAACCCGGGAACGCCGAGCTCCGGCTCGGCATTCCGGCCGGTTTTATAGTGGCTCCGCAGTCTGGTTCCCGGCAGCAGAGCCTCTACATCAATCCAATCACTTCGACCAACCTTCGCAACCTTCTCGTCTGCGCTTTATTAATCCCTCTCCATCCTTCATTATTCCGCTTTCCTATTTCAAACACGCCTGGGACGGTATATGTTCGAAGACGAAGGCTATTCACTGGAAACCCTGGCGGTGCGCGCCGGGCAGAGTCGCTCGGAAGAAGGCGAGCACTCAGAGGCCATGTACCTCACCTCCAGTTACGTATTTCCCTCCGCCGCCGAGGCCGCCGCGCGCTTTTCCGGCGAATCCCGGGGCAATGTCTACTCCCGCTATACCAATCCCACTGTGCGTATGTTCGAGCAGCGCATGGCCGCCCTGGAAGGCGGCGAGGCGGCGGTGGCTACTTCCAGTGGTATGGCCGCGATACTGAGCCTGTGCATGGCGCTGCTGAAAAGCGGCGACCGTGTTATCTGTTCGCGCAGCGTCTTCGGCACCACCACCGCACTCTTCGGCCGCTATATGGAAAAGTTCGGCGTGCGCGTGAGTTATGTCGACCTTACCGATATGCAGCAGTGGAAGGACGCTCTGGACGGCGACACCAGGCTGCTGTTTATGGAAACCCCCTCCAACCCCCTGTGCGAAGTGGCCGATATCGCCGCGCTTGCGGAGCTGGCCCACGCTGCCTCCGCGCTGCTGGTGGTGGACAACTGTTTCTGCACCCCGGCGCTGCAGCGGCCCCTGGCGCTGGGTGCCGACATAGTGGTGCACTCGGCCACCAAGTACCTGGATGGCCAGGGCCGCTGCGTCGGTGGTGTGGCCGTAGGCAAGAAGGAAATCATGGATGAGCTGGTGATCTTCCTGCGCACCGCCGGCCCCAGCATGAGCCCGTTCAACGCCTGGGTGTTCCTGAAGGGCCTGGAGACCCTCAACCTGCGCATGCAGGCCCACTGCCGCAATGCCCTGGCGCTGGCCTGGTGGCTGGACGAGCAGGCCGCGGTGGACAAGGTCAATTACGCCGGCCTGCCCAAGCACCCGGGACATCTGCTCGCAGCAAAACAGCAGTCGATGTTCGGCGGCGTGTTGAGCTTTTCCGTGCGCGGCGGCCGCGAGGCGGCCTGGAAGGTGATCGACAGTTGCAGGATATTGTCCTGTACCGCCAACCTGGGCGACGCCAAGAGCACCATAGTGCACCCGGCCACCACCACCCACGGGCGCCTCAGCGAAGAGGACAAGGCACGCGCCGGCATTACCGAGAACCTGATTCGCGTATCGGTGGGGCTGGAGGACGTGGAGGATCTACAGCGGGACCTGATACGGGGGCTGTCGCAGCTGTAACTGGCGCTGTTTGTGACGGGGAGGGCAGAGCCCTTGCGCCAGACGCCTATGATTAACTACTGGCACTGCCTCGTAGGAGCGGCCCGTGGCCGCGATCGGACTCTCCGCCACTACTGAACATCGATCGCGGCCACCGGCCGCTCCTACAGCAACAACAATACGATGCGAAGGCTACCGGCAACGGGGCCACCACGGAGCTATAACCGGGCCACATATCCCACGAGGTTCCGAACAAAAAACCGAGCAGTAATGGATTCGCCGTGCAAAAGATTATTTCCGCCATCGTCGCCGATATCGGCAGGGTTCTGTTGGGCAAGGAGCACCAGGTCAAGCTGGCGCTGGCCTGCCTGTTGTCCCGTGGTCACCTGCTGATTGAGGACCTGCCCGGTATGGGTAAGACCACCCTGGCCCACGCGCTGGCCCAGGTGTTGGGGCTCACTTACAAGCGGGTGCAGTTCACCAGCGATATGCTGCCGGCGGATATCCTCGGTGTGTCCATCTTCGAACGCGACTCCGGCCAGTTCCGCTTCCACGAGGGCCCGGTATTCAGCCAGCTGCTGCTGGCGGACGAGATCAACCGCTCTTCTCCCAAGACCCAGAGCGCATTGCTGGAAGCGATGGAAGAGCGACAGGTGAGTGTCGATGGCGAAACGCGCCCGCTGCCGGAGCCGTTTTTCGTTATCGCCACCCAGAACCCACTGCACCAGTCCGGCACCTTCGCCCTGCCGGAATCGCAGCTGGACCGCTTCCTGATGCGTATCAGCCTCGGCTACCCGACCCGCGAGGCGGAGCGGGCGCTGTTCCTCGGTGTGGACCCGCGCGCCCAGCTGCGGCAGCTGAAGCCGCGCATCGACGGCAACACCCTGAAGAAAATGCAGGGTCTCGTCGGCCAGGTGAAGGCCTCCGAGAGCCTGCTCGATTACCTGGAGCGGCTGGTACAGCACACCCGCCAGAGCCCCGAGTGCGCCATGGGGCTTTCTCCCCGCGGCGCACTGGCACTGCTGCACGCCGCCCGTGCCTGGGCCCTGATCCATGGCCGCAGTCACCTGCTGCCCGAGGATATCCAGGCGGTGCTGCCGTCGGTGGCCGGCCATCGCCTGCAGAGTGAGGGCGGCGACGGCGCCCAACTGGTGGAGCGGCTGATGCGCCAGGTCGATATTATCGCGGCCTGATTCGATGAGCGCCCCGCAAAATAGTGCCCCGACGCTCGCCGATCGCTGGCGCGGGCTGGTGCAGCGCTGGCTGAATCGCCGCTCCCCGCCATCCCGCAGCGTCACCCTCGATCACAGCAGGTTGTTTATCCTGCCCACCCGCGCCGGCATGGGCTTCCTGCTGGTGGTGCTGCTGTTGTGGCTGCTCGGCACCAACTACGAGAACAACCTGGTCTTCGCCCTGACTTTCCTGCTGGTCAGCCTCTTCGCCGTGCTGCCGGTACACACCTTTGCCAACCTGTCGGGCCTGCGACTGCAGCTGCTGGAGGCGCGCCCGGCCTTTGCCGGCGACTACGCCGAGGCGCAGATCCATGTCAGCCGCAGCGGCAGGCGCGCGCGGGAGTGGATAGCGGTCGGCTGGCCGTCGGAAGAGGCCAGTTACCTGGATCTCTACGAGCGTGACAGCGCAGAGACCTGCGTCGCGCTACCGGTGGTCCGGCGCGGCCGGGTGCGTCCGCCGCGGCTGCGGGTCGAGAGCCGCTTTCCGCTGGGTCTCTTCCGCTGCTGGAGCCGGATCGACCTGGATATCGAGTTCCTGGTCTACCCGCGGCCCGTGTCCGCAGGGCCCCTGCCGCTGGGTGCTGCGCCGACCGAGGGTGAGTCGGGCCAGGCCATTCGCGGCGGCGACGACTTCGCCGGCCTCAAACTGTACCGGCCCGGCGACTCGCTGCGCCACCTGGCGTGGAAACAGTACGCTGCCGGCCGCGACCTCTACAGCAGAGAATACGAGAGCCGCGCGGACGCGCGTCTGTGGCTCGACTGGGACCTGCTCGCCGGGCGCGATGTGGAGACCCGCCTCGGCAACCTGTGTCACTGGGCCCTGCAGGCGGAGCGGGAGCAGACCGCCTACGGACTGCGCATCCCCGGCACAAGGATGGAGCCCGCCCTCGGCCCCGAGCATCAACAGCGCGTGCTGACCGCGCTGGCACTCTTCCCGGTTCAGGAGGCCAGATGAACAGGGATCGTAGGGTGCGCCGCACGCACCACAGCGGACTGGGAGTCGGCGACAGAGTTATTTGGTGCGAGGCCGCCATGGACGGCGGCCGTGCAGATATTGCATGGAGCAGTTATCTGCCACGGCGCACCCTACGCTGGCTGTTTCCCGTGCAGGAGGCCAGATGACCCAGCCCGCAGAGCGACTGCCGCGCGAGAGCCTGCTGTGGATCTTCGCCGCCCAGTTTGCCGCGCTGTTGCCGCAGTTCGCGCAGCTGCCGCTGTGGATCGTCTTCGCCTGGGCCTTCGCCGTCTACTGGCGCCTCGAAGTCTTCCGTGGCCGCCGCGACCTGCCCGGGCGCGCGGTCAAGCTGCTGGCAGTGGCGCTGGCGGTGGGTGGCCTGGCGTTGTCCTACCGGCGCTGGTTCGCGCTGGAGCCGATGGTGGCGCTGCTGGCGGTGTCCTTTACCCTGAAAAACCTGGAGCTGGTCAGCCGCCGCGATGCCTTCCTGAGCCTGTTGCTGGCCTATTTCGTCGCCGCCACCCTGTTTGTCTACGAGCAGACGATTCCCTACGCCCTCTACGGCATCGTCTGCGTAGTGATCATCACCGCCGCACTGGCGGCGCAGCTGGGCAACTTCAGCGCCCGCCCGCGCCGCGCCCTGGGACTGTCCCTGAAACTGCTGGCCCAGGCGGTGCCGCTGATGCTGCTGCTGTTTATCGTGATGCCGCGCCTGGGTCCACTGTGGGCAGTACCGCAGAATTCCGCCTCCGCCAGCACCGGCGTCAGCGATTCCATGACGCCGGGGGATTTCACCCGCCTGTCCCAATCCGACCAGCCGGCCCTGCGCATCTCCTTCGACGGCCCCGTGCCGCCGCCGGAGCAGCGCTACTGGCGCGGCCTGGTCTACTCGGATTTCGACGGTCGCCGCTGGAGCCAGGGCTATGGTGTCGATCCGCGCGAGGGCGGTGCTGTGCACTGGAAGGGCCGCGAGCAGCTTCTGCCGGAAGTGGGACCGCGCTATCGCTACCGGGTGATCCAGGAGGCCACCAACAACCCCTGGCTCTTCGCCATGGCGCGGCCGATTTCCGATACCCGCGGTGTCGGCGAGACAGAGGACGAGCGCATCGTCAGGAGAGGACCCGTGTACAGCCGCTTCGCCTACGAGGTGCGCTCCTGGCCGCGGGAAACACTCGGCGAGATACACGCGCTCGGCGATTTCGAGCGCCGCCGCAACCTGCAACTGCCGGGCGGTGGCAATCCGCGCACCCGCGCCTGGGCAGAGGAGCTGCGCAGGGCCGGTTTCGGTGCGGAGGAAATCTCCCGGCGCCTGCTGGCGTTCTATAACCGCAGCTTTACCTACACCCTGAAGCCGCCGGCGCTGGGCGCGGATTCTGTGGACGAATTCCTGTTCGGCAGCCAGCAGGGCTTCTGCGAGCACTTTGCCGGCAGTTATGTGTTCGCGATGCGCGCCGCCGGCATTCCGGCGCGGGTCGTGGCCGGCTACCAGGGCGGCGAGTGGGTGGCCAAGGAGGAATACCTGCTGGTGCGCCAGTACGACGCCCACGCCTGGGCGGAGATCTGGATCGCCGGGCGCGGCTGGCAGAGGGTGGACCCCACCGCCGCTGTGGCGCCGGAGCGCATCCGCGACGGCCTGCAGAGCGCTGCCGCGGACGAATTCATGCAGGATTCGCTGCTGCCACTGCACCGCATGGCTTTCCTCAACCGGCTGCGCCTCGAGTGGGACATGATCAACTACCGCTGGTACCAGACTGTGATCAGTTTCGACAGTGACAAGCAGCAGAACCTGTTGCAGCGGATACTGGGGGAGGTTTCGCCGCTGCGCCTGGCGACCTTTATCGCAGTGCCCATGGCGGCCGCCCTGCTGGGCATACTGTTGTGGCTCTGGTTCAGTGGTCGTGGCGAGACACTGCCGGCCACCAGCCGCCTCTACCGGAAATTCTGCCGGCGCATGGCCCGGGCCGGCATGGCGCGCCGTTCCGGTGAGGCGCCGCGGGATTTTGCCCGCCGCGTGCGCGCGGAAAAACCCGAGCTGGCGCCGATGGTTGAGCGGATTACCGCCGCCTTCGAGAAGGCGGCCTACTTTGATGACCCGGCGGCGGAAAAACAGCTGCGCCGGCTTTTAAGACTTCCAATGATCAAAATGTAGGATGGGCAAAGCGAAGGCCGAAAACCGCGTCCTTGTGTTTTCGGCGTCGCTACGCTCCTTTGCCCATCCTACAGGTTCGAGTTGCCACAGAAATGCCCCCAAGATTGCGACAGTTCCTCCTCGGTTACAGCGGTACTTCGCTGGCCACCGGCCTGCAGGTGATACTGCTGCCGTGGATCGCCGTGGCGGTGGTGGGCCTGCCGGCGCTGCACCTGGGCTGGGTACAGGCGTCGGTACTGTTGCCGAACCTCGTATTCCTGCTGTTTGGCGGAGCCCTGGCGGACAGGCGCGATGCCGCCGCGGTGGCGGCGCTGGCCTGCGTCGGTCTGGCGCTCTGCCACGCGGGACTGCTGCTGTACTTTTCCTATCGCATACCCAACCTGGCATTACTGCTGCTCTACGGCGCCAGCCTGGGTATCTGTACGGCCTTCCTGCAACCGGCGCGGGACAACCTGGTGCAGCGCAGTGCGCGCGACCGGGAGGGGCAGACCAGCGAGAGCCGTGTGCAGAAAACCGTGACCTGGATGATGCTCGCCCAGTACGGCGGCCAGGCCGGGGGCATGCTGCTCGCGAGTCGCTTCGACCAGTGGGGGGTACAGCTGCTGCTGGGGATCCAGGTCGCCGTGCTGTCTATTGCTGCGTTGTTCCTGTTGTCGCTGCGGAAAAAAGCCGCGCCAGTGTCGGCAGAGGAAGAAAAGCGGCCCCACGCGCTGATACTGGAAGGGCTGGTACAGACCTGGCGTCGCCCGGCGCTGCGCGAGTTGATCGCGCTGATGGCATTCAATGGCTTTGTGCATATCGGCGTCTTCCTGGTGGTGCTGCCGCTGCTGGCGGCTCAGTATGGCGGCGGGCGGGGCGTCAGCTATTACGCGACGCTGCAATTGGCCTTCATTGCCGGTACCGTTGCCGCCACCGTGACCATGCTGCACCGCGGCCAGGGGCAGCAACCGGGGCGGGGCATACTGATGTGTCTGCTCTACAGCGCCGCGCTGCTGGTGGCAATCAGCTTCGGACCCACTCCGCTGGGCCTGATACTGCTGTGCGCCTGCTGGGGTGCGGTCGCCGCGGCCGCGGCGGCGCTGGGGCGGGCCATAGTGCAGCTGTTTGCGCCGGCGGAGTACCGCAGCCGCATCATATCCATCTACCAGTTGGCCCTGTTCGGCTCCGCGGCACTGGGCGCCCTGGCCGCCGGTGTACTGAGTGAATTCGCCGCGCCGCTCACCACCCTGCTGTGGGCGGGAATCCTGAGCCTGTTGGCATTTGCGCTGGTGGCCTGGAGTGGGGCCCTGCGGCGCGTTGAATTGGGTGGCGGGGAATCACGCTAAGCCGCCGGTAAGTTGATCCATTTCATCGGAATCGTGCACCAGACGGAACAGCCAATCCCGGAATACCCGTATCCGTTCGAGCCGCGGGGAGGATTCGTCGTACAGGAAGCTGTAGCGAATTCCATTCTCGACCCGGAAGGGGAGGGGGTTGGCGAGAGCTCCGGCCTCGATCATCTGCCTGGCCAGGGTCGGCGAGCCGAGGCAGAGCCCGTGCCCGGACATCACCGCACTCAGCGCTATATCCAGATTGCTGACGGTCAGCCACTTGATTTCATCGGGATCCAGGTCCAGTCCCGCCTGCGCCAGCCAGGTCTGCCACTCCTGCCGGTAATCCGCGTCCACTACCAGCCTGCAATCGCGCAGATTCTCCGGGTTGGACAGGTCCATATGTTCCGACAGCTTCGGCGAGCAGAGCGCCACCAGGGGCTCCTCGAACAGCACCTCCCGGTGCAGCTCACTCTCCTCGAAAAAGCCGTAGCGGAGGGCCACATCCATATCCCCGTGCTTCAGGTCTTCCAGCTCCGCGGACACCATCACGCGCAGGTTTATCTCCGGGTGCTGCTGGTGGAATCGCCACAGGTTGGGCATCAGCAGCATGGTGGCGAAAGACTGGGTGGTGGTGATATTCAGGGTGCCCGCCAGCGGTTCCGTCTGTATCTGGTGCACGCCGTCGACTATTGCCTGGAAGCCCCAGCTCAGCTGCGCGGCCAGCTGCCGACCCTTGGTCGTCGGCACCATATTGCGCCCGCGGCGGATAAACAGCTTTACTCCCAGTACCGCCTCTATATGGCGGATCTGCTGGCTGATTGCGGCCTGGGTTACATGCAGTTCATCTGCGGCCCGGGTGTAACTCTGGTGGCGCGCGGCGGCCTCGACACAGCGCAGTGCACCCAGGTGAGCTAGAATTTTCGCCATAAGTTTTTCTAATGTTTCATTCAACTAAGCATCGTTGGCCCCCACGTCCGCCGGGCGGCAATATAGCACCTGTCTACTAACCGATAGGGAGGGCGAGGGATGCCGATCGATTGTAATACTAACAGTAAGCCGTACGATAATTCGAAGGTTGAGGTTCCGGAAAGGCGGGACGGGTGCCGCGAAAGGGAGTCACTTGGCAGCCGCCTGGCGAAGCTGTTGCGGGATACCGCGCGGGTGCTGGACCTGGAGGGCAGATCGCAGTTTAAATAACCACAGGTTATGGGGACTGCCGCTTTGGCCCGACGCCTCGGCGCCGGGCCGTTTCGGGTTAGAATGGCGCCACTGCAATCAAGTGACGCCGACACCATCGGGTCCATTCATCGCGACAGAAGTGCTCCATGAGTCAACCCTTCCACTGGCGCCGCGCCGAAATCATGCTGTTGCTGCTGGCCTGTGCCATGCCGCTTTCCTTCGGTGTCTGGCAGGCGCTGCTGAACAACTTTGTGATTGAGCGGGCGGGATTTACCGGGGCGGAGATAGGACTGCTGCAGAGTGTGCGGGAGATTCCCGGATTCCTCGCCTTTACGGTGATTTTCGTACTGCTGCTGATTCGCGAGCAGCGCCTGGCCTTCCTGGCCCTGATCGCCACCGGCTTGGGCGTCGCGCTCACCGGCTGGTTTCCGAGCACCGCGGGCCTCCTGATCACGACACTGATCATGTCCGTGGGATTTCACTACTACGAGGCGCTGAAAACCTCCCTGGCGTTGCAGTGGCTGCCGAAAGAGACTTCCGCCATCTGGATGGGGCGCATGCTCGCCGCCGGCTCACTGGCCTCCCTGGCGGCCTACGGCCTGGTCTGGCTGACATCCGACTGGCTGCAGATGGATTACCAGTGGATCTACCTGCTCGGCGGTGGCATCACCATCGCCATGGTGGCGCTGATCTGGTCGCTGTTCCCGAGCTTTCCCCAGCCCCACAGCCAGCACAAGAAGCTGATACTGCGCAAGCGCTACTGGCTCTACTACACGCTCACCTTTATGAGCGGCGCGCGCCGGCAGATCTTCGTGGTCTTTGCCGGCTTCCTGATGGTGGAGAAATTCGGCTACGGCGTCGGCGACATAGCACTGCTGTTTATCGCCAACCACCTGCTGAACCTGTTTGTCGCCCCGCGGGTGGGTCGGTTTATCGTGCGCTTCGGCGAACGCAGTGCTCTGACGGTCGAATATATCGGCCTGATTCTGGTATTCGGCGGTTACGCACTGGTGCAGAGTGCCACCGCGGCGGCGCTGCTGTATATCCTCGACCATCTCTTCTTCTCCATGGCCATCGCCATCAAGTCCTACTTCCAGAAGATCGTCGACGAGCGGGATATCGCCGCCTCTTCCGCGGTCAGCTTTACCATCAACCATATCGCCGCGGTGGTGATTCCGGTGCTGTTCGGCCTGCTGTGGCTGGTGTCACCGGCGGCGGTCTTCTGGTGCGGCGCCGCCATGGCCGGCGTGTCCCTGTTACTGGCACAGAATATTCCGGCCCTGCCCGGCAAGGGCAATGAGGTGCGTTTCGGGCGCGCTATTGCCGCCGAGCGGAAAGTGGCCGAATCGGCCTAGGCCTTTCGGGATAGCGGTGCAGCCAGCGTTATTTCGGGTTGGGCGAAATAGCAGTGCTCCGCCCGATTTTCCAATCAGAAGGTTGAATCTGGTGCCAACTTTCTACCCGGTTTTCGAACCGAGAATTACACTCACTAATAGCTAATGCGAACCGGGCAGTATATGGATGTGCCCGTCAGAGCATGGATACCAATAATAGAAATTGAGTCACCAGCGACTTTGCTGCAGCGGATATCGGGTCTGGCAATTCCTCCAATTACAACGGGCCCGACTGAGAGGTTTCCCGACTTGTATACCCAGGTTGCGAATGGATATCGCAGTGTTTTCCGTCTCTCCCGCCGGTTTCACCCCTGCGGGTCATATCGCTGTTTCGCGTTGTCGGCCTGGCTGCTGCTGGCGGCGATACTGTTGCCGTGCTCGGTTGGCGCAGCGGTCTCTGCTGGCACAGACGCCGGTGACAGCCGGGGATTTCTCCTCAGCGGTACCAGCACTGGCCCTCTCGGCGCCAGGGCCAGCTATCTGGTGGAAAGAGGGACGACACTCGATCTGGCCGGTGCGCAGCGCGCCCTGCAGCGCGGTAACTTCCGTTTGCAGGGGCGCACCACTGCAGGTTTCGGGATAGCCGCGCCGCCCGCATGGATGCACCTGGAACTGACTAACCCCTCCGGCAATCCGCTGGCGTACCGCCTCCTTATCGGTATGCCCTGGCTCGATAGCCTGGATGTCTACCTGGTTCACGACGGCCGTCTGCTGCAGAGCTGGAGAGGGGGCGACGCCCGCCCGGGCGCCGGCTATCTGGTGCCGGCGGTGGGTTATGTGTTTCCTGTCCGGCTGGCGCCCGGGCGCAACGAGCTCTATGTGCGGGCCTATGCCCCCGAAGCGCTGATGTTGCCGGTATCCCTGTTGACAACGGGGGATCTCGAAGCTGCCGAATTGGGATACCGTTATCGCTACGGTGCGCTTTACGGTTTCCTGCTCGCCTTTGCGATTTACAACCTGATGCTGTTTAGAGGACTGCGCGAGCGCGCTCACCTCTACTATGCACTCTATGTACTGAGTTTTGTCGTGCTCAGCCTGGTGTATACCGGGCACGGTTTCATGTGGTGGTGGCCTCAGCAGACCGGCTTTCAGCGCAATGGTCTCTTTGCGGCAATGATTTTTTACGCCTGCGCCGGTTTTGCATTCGCCTCGCGCTTTCTGCAGTTACAGGACTATGCCCCCAGCCTCAGGCGATGGATAGGGGGCCTGTCACTGCTGGTCATGGTGTCGATGGCGGTATTCATTGCCGCGGAATTTGTGCGCGCCGCCGTCTATCTCGCTTTCGGCACTTTTGCGGTTTTTGCGCTGGGCATGGTCTCTCTCGGTGTTTTTGCCTGCAGGCGCGACCGCACTGTGGGACATTTTTTCCTGCCCGCAGCGCTGTGCAGCATGCTGGGGCTTTCGATAGGCCTTCTCTGTGCACTGGGCCTGGTGACTGCCAATGAATGGACCATCGGTGCCGTTGAAATTGGGATGATGCTGGAGGCGATCCTGTTATCCCTGGCACTGGGCAGCCGCATGCGCCAGCAGAAACGGGCCAGGTTTCGGGCGGAGCGCTTGGCGCGAATCGACGGCCTGACAGGCCTGTTAAATCGCCGTGCATTCATTACCGACGCCGCGGCCCTGTGGAGTACCGCAGTGCGCCACGGCAGGCCCATGAGTTTGCTCTTGCTGGATATCGACTTTTTCAAACAGTTCAACGATCGCTTCGGCCACGAGTGCGGTGATCGGATTTTAGAGAGAGTGGCAAAGCTGTTGACGCAGAGTTGTCGCGAGGGGGATATCCTGTCGCGCTGGGGCGGCGAGGAGTTTGTGCTGCTGTTGCCGGAAACCGACCTGGCGCAGGCGACGGTATTCGGGGAGCGTATCCGGAGAGAGATTGAGTGCAATCGGATTGCGGCGGGTTTCCAGGGCCCACCGTTGACGGTGAGTCTCGGCGCGGCCCAGCTGCAATCCGAAATCACCCTGAACGATCTGGTCGATGCCGCGGATCAGAGACTGTACGATGCCAAGCGCTGTGGCCGCAATCGGATAGTGCCGCCGGTGGCCGAGCAGGTGGTCGCATGAATATCCGCTTACTGCTCGCGGCCTGTTTCCTTCTGGCGACCTATGGTACAGCGCTGGCGGAACCCCTGTTCCTCTCCAGCGACCGAAATGGGCCATTGGGCAAGCGCGCGGAATTTCTGCTCGAAAAGGGCGGGCCGCTGCAATTTCGTGAGGCCTACAGCGCCTGGCAACGTGGCCAATTCAGTCCCGGGCGCTATGCCATTGCCAGTCACGGTATAGGCGCTGATCCGGTGTGGATGCACCTGGAAATTATAAACGACCGGGGCCGGGCTTCGCGGCAGGTTCTGACGCTCGGCAAGACCTGGATGGACCACCTGCACGTATACATAGTGCGGGAAGGCCGAGTAATCCGCAGCTGGAAAACGGGCGATGCCCATGCGGCGACTCCGGAACTGGTGGCGGGTGTGGGCTATCAGCTGCCACTGCTATTGCCGCAGGGAAGCAGTCACCTGTTTATTCGCGCCCAGACTGCGGATCCATTTGTGTTGGCGACCCACCTGCGTTCACCCGCGCAGAGCGAGGCCAGCGAGCGCAAGGTCCAATTTGGTTACAGCCTGCTGTTCGGCTACCTGTTGGCTCTGATTTGTTACAACCTGATGTTGTTCCTGGGCTTCCGCTCCCGCAGTTACCTCTACTACGCGCTCTACCTGGGCAGCTTTATCGCCATGTGCCTCGCCTACAGTGGTCACGGATTCAGCTGGTGGTGGCCGGACCAGTTGGCATTCCAGCGTTTTGTGATCCTTGTTTTGATGGTGGTTTACGGCTGCTGTGGTTTCCTGATTGCGAGCCGTTTCCTGCAGCTCCACAAGCGTGCGCCGGGAGTAAGGCGCTGGGTGATCGCCCTGTGCGCCGCAGCGCTGATGCTGATGGCGCACTTTATCTGGTTGGGGAGCCATGTAGATGCGGCACTGCTCGCCTTTAATTTTGTCACACTTTTCTCCGCTGCGATGGTCTGTCTCGGTGTGCTCTCGATCCGGTACGGCCAGCGCGAGGGCCGGTATTTCCTCGGTGCCGCTATCTGCAGCATGTTGGGCGTCGCCTCCACAGCCCTTTCGGTCAGGGGAGTGATACCCATGACGGCCCTGACTTATCACGGCGTCGAGGTAGGTATGGCCCTCGAGGCCACGCTGCTGTCCCTGGCTCTCGCCAGACAGGTGCGATCCCAGGAGGATGCCCTCAGGAAGGCGGAGCGACTTTCCCGCATCGATGCGCTGACTGGGTTGTGTAACCGGCGTGCCTTTTACGAGGATGCGGCGGGAATCTGGAGCACCGCTGTGCGCCACGCCCGACCGCTCAGTGTGATTGTACTGGATATAGACCACTTCAAATCGGTCAACGACCGCTACGGCCACCAGGTCGGTGACGGGGTGCTGGTAGAGATGGGGGAGTTGCTCGCCAAAAGTTGTCGCGAGGGCGACAGGGTGGCACGCTGGGGAGGAGAGGAGTTCGTGGTGCTGTTGCCGGAGACCACCCTGTCCCAGGCCTGCCTGTTTGCCGAGCGCCTGCGCGGGGCGGTCGCCGGCCGCAAGATGGTCGCCGGGGCAAATACCCTCTCAATTTCCATCAGCCTCGGCGCGGCCGAGCGAGACTCCCAGCTCCTGCTGAACGAGCTGGTAGGCGAGGCCGACCGAAAACTCTACGAAGCCAAACAACAGGGGCGCAACCGGGTCGCACCTGCCCGTGCACTGGAAGTGGCACTTTGATTCCGTACCCGCGATTTATTGGCGGCTGACCCGCAAAGGAATCCTTTCGGCGACTGAGCGCCTGTTTCGTCTCCATGACTTTCAGTAGCGACTAGACTCTAGCGGATCAATCAGTACTGAACGGCTGTCGATTTGCAGCTGACAATAATGGCCTTTATTCACAAGGTCGGGCCTGATATGAAAGGTAGATAGCCTTGCGTATTTCAGTTGCGCCCGCGCGTTGCTTCAGACTTTTCACCCCTGCTGCTTTTTGCGGGCTGCTCCAGTTTTCGCGCCGTTCCTCCGCGCGAATAGGACTGCTGCTGTGCGCCTGCCTTTTCTACAGTGGTCAACTGCTGGCGGATTCCTATATGCTCGCAGGAAGGTCCTCAGGCCCACTGGGCGCCTACACCAGCTACCTGTCGGAAAGTGGCGAGAGACTGACCGTCGAGGAGGCAATGTCCGCATTGCGGCGGGGCGAATTTCGCGCTGAATCCCGTGCCATCCCCAGCTTTGGTATAGGTGCGCGACCTGTGTGGTTGCATCTGCCGCTGGACAATCCCTCCGCAACGGCGCAGTCGCTGCAGTTGGCCCTGGGCAAGCCCTGGATCGAGCGGCTGGATGTCTATTTCCTGCGCGACGGTCGATTGGAAAAACAGTGGTTGAGCGGTGATAGCGCGGAGAGAGTACAGGCACCGGGAGTCGGCTATCTGTTTCCGCTGCAGCTGCCAGCCGGTCGCAGTGAAATACTGATACGCGCCGAGAGCGCCGAACCCCTGGTTGTCGAAATTGCGCTGCTTTCGGCCGATGGCATTGCCGAGCAGGAGCGCTGGGCCCACTACCGTCACGGCCTGTTGTACGGGTTCCTGTTGGCATTTATTTTCTACAACACCATGCTTTACCTGGGGCTCAGGGACCGCAGCAATATCTGTTACGCCACTTACCTTTTGAGCTACATAGTACTCAGCTTGATTTACACGGGGCATGTCAACGCCTGGCTGTGGCTGGAGCAGGAAGCTATCCAGCGCTATGGTATCAGTGTGATGATGGTACTGTTCAGCAGTACAGGATTCCTGTTTGCGTGCCGCTTCCTGCAACTCGAGGAGCATGCACCGGTTGTGCGGTGCTGGGTGGTGCGGATTTCCATTGCTGCGATCTGCCTGGTCACCCTGGCTGTTGCGCTCGGCAGCCAGGAGGGCGCTGTGTGGGTGGCATTTCACTATATGGTGATTTTTACCGTTGGCATGGTGTATCTCGGCCTGGTGACAGTCAGCCACGGCGAGCGAGCGGGGCGCTATTTCCTCAGTGCCGCGATCTGTAGCATGTTCGGCGTTGCCCTGACCCTGTTCTCGGTGTGGGGATTTATACCGGTCAATGTTCTGACATTCCACGGTGTGGAGGTAGGACTGGCCCTGGAGGCGACCCTGTTTTCCCTGGCGCTCGCCAGTCGGGTGCGGAAACAGGAGGATGCGCGCAGAATCGCCGAGCAGTTATCCCGTGTCGACGCCCTAACGGGGTTGTCAAACCGTCGCGCCTTCTGCGAGGACGCCGCCGGCATCTGGCGCACGGCGACGCGCCACGGTCGGCCCCTCAGCGTCATCATGCTGGATCTGGACTACTTCAAGGCGGTGAATGACCGATTCGGTCATCCGGTCGGTGACCTGGCCCTGGTACAGGTGGGAAGGCTGGTGGCGCAGTGCTGCCGCGAGGGGGACAGGGTGGCCCGCTGGGGCGGCGAGGAATTTGTGTTTTTGTTGCCTGAGACCACCCTGGCGCAGGCCTGCCTCTTTGCCGAGCGCCTGCGCTGTGCCGTGGAGCATTGCAGACTATCGACCGGCTCGCAAACCATTGGGCTCTCGGTCAGCCTCGGCGCCGCGGAGCGCCGCCAGCACCGCTCCATCGATGAACTGCTCTGCGAGGCGGACCAGAAACTCTACGAAGCCAAGCGGCAGGGGCGCAATCGGGTGGCTCCCGCGATCGCCGCGCCGGAGATGGTTGACGCCTGATCGCTGCCCGATCGGTGCAAATTTGGCCCCGTATTTGCCTGATTGGTGCATAGTCCTTAATATTTCCGACCCCGCTGTACCACTGCTGTAGCCCAATGGAAATCAAATCACTGCGCGATGAGATCCTGATGCTTCTCGGGGTTGAGCGAAACTCCACCAGTAATCGCGAAAAACTACTGTCTGCACTGGGGGCGGCTATCGCGATAATGGCGGTGAGTTGGGTGTCTCATATGAGTGTTGCGCTGGACTTTATCGATGTGTCCACGGGCTATTTCCTCGTGGCATCCATGGGGGCCAGCGCCGTACTCTTGTTTGCCGTGCCTCACGGTGCACTTTCCCAGCCATGGTCCCTGGCGGGCGGCCACCTGATTTCCGCCTTTATCGGTGTGTCCTGCCAGTTTTGGTTTTCCGGATCCCTGTGGGTTGCCGGGCTGGCGGTGGGGCTCTCCGTTTGCGCCATGTACTACCTGCGCTGCATCCACCCTCCGGGCGGCGCCACTGCATTGACGGCGGTAATCGGTGGGGCCGAGGTGCAGTCCCTGGGATACGACTTTCTGCTTATTCCGGTGTTGGTCAATGTACTGGCCATTTTTCTGGTCGCTGTATCTTTCAACAATCTCTTTCCGTGGCGACGCTACCCGGCCCATCTGTCCCATCGAAAAAAAGTATCCACCGGTGCGGAGCCGGCGGAGAGAGAGCACGAACTGACACAGGAGGACTTTGCCGCGGCAGTACAGCAGCTGGATTCCTATGTCGACATTACCGTTGAGGGTTTGACGGAGCTGCTCGAGCTGGCCAAGCTGCACGCGGAGCGAAATGTCGTGCATCCGGAGTCCATTGTCGCGGGCAGCTACTATAGCAACGGAAAAATCGGCAATCTCTGGAGCGTGCGCCAGGTCGTTGACGAATCCCGGGGAGCCGGCAGCAGCAGAGACGAAGTCATCTTCAAGGCGGTGGCAGGTGCAGGTGCCTACGAGACAGGCTTATGCCTGCGCGATGAATTCAGGCAGTGGGCCAGGTTCGAGGTGCAGTACCAGAATGGGCACTGGGTAAAGGCGAGCGATTGATCACCAGCGGTTGGTGATCCGGGATGCCTGGAAGGGCCGTTGTAGTGGAACCGTCCGGTCAGCGGGCGTCAGACAGCCGGACCAAGGATATCTCCGGTAAATCACCGCCGGAGCTGGGAGAATAATTTAAGCGCTTTCCTGTTCCAATTCGTTAATACGCCGCTTAAGCGCCTCGCGCGGGGTCTTTAACCGGGCGGCCCAGCTATCCATATCCGCCTTTTGCTCCATGACTTCCAGTATTTCCTCTGTGGGAATTTTTTCTGCGGCGCGCACCTGCCTGCTCTGCTTGATCAGCGCATACATGGAGGTGCGCGACACGCCCAGGGCCTTGGCGGCGGGCATCACCCGCCAGCCGCTTTCGTCCAGGGCCCGCAAGAGCTCGGCATCCTTCACCGTGGTCGGGTCCCGGTAGCGGATGCGACGGCTGGCCGGCGGCGCAGTAGCGGCAGCCGGTTCCCCGGTCGGGGGGCGCAGGTAGGCGGCCAGCTCACTGTTCCAGTGAATTTCCCCATCTGTATCGCTATTGATCGCAAGGCCGGTGACAAAATTCCTCAGTTCGCGCACATTGCCTGGCCAGGGCCTGGCGGCCAGTGCGCAGACCTGGTCGGCAGTGATCCGGATGCTGTGGCCGCGCTCGACTTCCGCCTCCGCGAGAAAGGCTGCAAAGAGTTCCCCGAAGTCTTCGCGCCGCTCGCGCAGGGGTGGCATGTTGACTGTCGCCGCCTCCAGCCGGCGCCGCAGCGGCTGGTTGAAAGCCCGCTCCGCACCGGCTTCCAGGGGGCGATCGGTGGCGGCAACGTAGCGCACGTCCACCGGGTGGTCGCGACTGTCTCCCAGTGGCCGCACGCGTCCCTCCTCCAGCACCCGCAATAACATCACCTGAACTGCATCTGGGGCATCGCCAATCTCGTCCAGGAACAGGGTAGAGCCATTCGCCTCGCGGATCAGCCCCGGGCGATCTCCGCGGGCCCCGGTATAGGCGCCCTGGCGCGCGCCGAACAGCTCGGCTGCGGCCAGATCTCCGCCGAGGGTAGCCATATTCACTGAAACCATCTCGCGCCCGCTGCGCGGACTGAACTGGTGGAGTGCCCGGGCAACCAGTTCCTTGCCGGTACCGGTTTCCCCGCGGACCAGGACACTGGCATTGGTGGCCGCTATCCGGCGGACCTGTCGCCGCACCTGCGCCATGGGATAGCTGCCGCCGAGCAACCCCAAATGATCGCGTTCTTCCGCCCGGCGCGGTGGCGACAGGCGCAGGTACAGGCCCACGCGGCGCCCGAGGCAGATTGTCACCCCGGCCTGCAGAGATTTGTTCGATAGTGTCATTGCAGTTTCGAGTGGGGCGCCGTTGACTGCGAGCGTCATGGAGCTGAGGGGAGGGTGGATCGAGAGGGTGCTATTCGGTTCCCGCTTTAGCAGCAGCGGGCTGCGAGAGATGCGCCGGTCGTCGAGGGAAAATTCGGATTCATCCGCAAGCCGAAACATCGGCACCCATCGGGATATTTCGAATTCGCCCGCGCTGTCCCAGAGTACCGCTGCGCGGGCCCCGATAAGGCGGCGCTGCGGGTGCCAGAGAATAGTCAGTTGTGGCTGCAGGATTTCGTGTTCGAACTGGAATTGGCCAGATGGCTCCAGCGTACACTCATCGGCCTCCGATGCCAGGTGCTCATCCATGGTACAGCAGTCCTCCTGAGAACTGGTGGACGGCGATTATGATATAGTCGTTCGATTGTTCCAAGTCGCGTTTTCACCACCGCAAGCAGGTTGATCCGATGTTTGGGGGAAGGTTTTGCATCCGACAAGTGTGGCCGGATATCAGATCGTCGAAAAAATCGGCTGTGGCGGTATGGGTGTGGTTTACCGCGCGCATGACAAGCTGCTCGAGCGCGACCTGGCTCTCAAGTATGTCGCGGCTGTGGGTGAGGGGCGCGTCGAGCGACTGATCCATGAGGCGAGGGTCGCCTCTTCGCTGAAGCATCCCGGCATAGTCACCATCTACGGATTTATCGCCGAGGGCCCCTGCATCGCCATGGAGTATATCCATGGCAACACCCTGTCGTCGCTGTTGGCTGCCGGTGAAATACCACTGAAGAGCGCCGCCCACCTCGGGCTGGAACTCGCCGAAGCCCTCCACTATGCCCACCAGTCAGGGGTGGTCCACGCGGATCTGAAACCCGCAAATATCATGGTCGATCACAGCGGGAGGGCGAAAATTCTCGATTTCGGCCTTGCGCACTGGCGCATGGCGGATGAACTGCAGACCCTTTCCGGGGACGGTGGCCAGTTGCAGCAGTTGGCCGGCACAGTTTCCTATATGTCGCCGGAACTGCTGATGGGCCGTCCGCTGGACAGCCGCAGCGATATTTTCTCCTTCGGCTGCGTCCTGTTCGAAATGTTTACCGGCCAGCGCCCTTTCAGGGCCGACAATACTGCCGCCACCCTGAATGCGTTGCTGAACAGCCAGCCGGGGGAGGTAGAGATGCTGCGCCGGCGGTTGCCGGGGGCACTGTCGGAAATGGTGCTGAGAATGCTGGAAAAGGACCCGCAGCGCCGCCTGTCGACACTCAGCGAGGCGGTGCTGACCCTGAAGCGTTTCCGTAGCGACACGCTCGAGCGACAGGTCGCGCCGCCGAGGTGGGGGTTTCCCCGATTGAAGCCCCGGCGTTGGTGGGTGATTTTCTGTGCAATTCCGCTCGGGTTGCTCTTTTACTTTATCTCCGAGCCGAGTGTCTCCGAGCGGCAGCTGCGGGTTTTCCTAGCGCAGCCGCAATACTACCGGCAGGGAGAGGGTACAGCGCTGGATGCGGTGATCTGGAGCAGTGTGGTCAATGGCTTGCACCTGTTGGGTTCGGTGCAGCCGCTACTTGACCATGAGCCGCTAGTTGAAAAGGCGGGGCCGGCTCAGCTGGCAAGGCTGGCGGGTGCCGATGAGTGGATACAGATCCGCTACATGCCGGAAAATCCGCTGGATAATGTGCAGTTGCAAAGGGTGCGGGCGAGCGATGGCGCCTTATTGGAGCACGTTCAGTTTTCTGTTCCTGAACGATTTATAGAGCAAAGCGCACAAGCAGTTCTTTCCCAGACATTGGCGCTTTACGAAGAATCGCAATTAAAGGGTTCACAGAAATTCACTTCTCTATCTACTGAAAACTATCATAGATTTGTTGAGGTCTATTCGGCCCTAAACCAGGGAGTCGGTGACAGGAAAAAACTATTTGATGATTTGGTGGATCTGCTGTCGAATTCACCTTTTTTTCCTGCGGGTGAAATTCTGTCTTTAGATTTGGCTCACGATTTATTTTCGGACACCCAGGACAGATCCTATTTAGACTACTCGAAAAGTGTTCTAGGGCACCTTGGTGAGTATTATCCGAACCCGTTAGTCGTCCTCCAGAGGGAGATAACGCTGTCAATGGATCAGGGGGAAATGCAACATGCGGAAAACTTGCTGCAGGATTATGAGAGACTTTCGCCGGGAGATCCTTCGATATTGGTCGACAGGGCCAGACTGGAGGAAATGAAGGGAGATCTTGATGCCGCGAATCGGCTTTTGCGAGAGGCTGCTGCCACAACTCCCCTGTCATGGAGTACGCGATACAAGGCAACCTCCCTGGCAATCCGTGTTGGGGACGTGAAGACTGCAAGAAATCATATCGCTGATGCTTTGAAGTTAACGCCGGGGAATACTTTGGTGTTGGGGCAGTCGGGCCTGGTGGAACTACTCTACGGTGACCTGGATCTGGCGATTTCTACATACGGGAAACTGCTGAGCAGGAAGCGCCATAGAAGTTATCTGGTAAACCTTGGCCTCGCAATGATGCTGAAGGAGAGGTACGACGAAGCAAGAGAAAAGTTCGTCAGTGCTCTGGAGTTGCAGCCAGGGCATCGGGTAGCCATGCTAAATCTTGCAGATGTGGAAATGGCCCTGGGGAACCGCGAAGCGGCCCTCGCTCTATACGGCGAGATATTAAATGCGCAACGTGCATCGGGTAGCGCTGACGCTTACGGGAGAATGGTAGAAGCTCAATGTCTGGCGCACCTGGGGATGAAAGGAGAGGCTGTCAGGATGACTCTGATGGCATTGCTGAGGTCCGAGGGGGATCCGGAAGTTGCCTACCAGGCATCCCTGGTCTACGCCCTGGCCGGAGACAATGAATCGGCCCTGGTGAACGCCCAGGCGGCGATTGAGGGAGGTATGGATAAGCGCTGGTTTAGTCTGCCGGCTTTTTCCAGCACCTCCCTTCCTGCGATGCTAGGAAAAGAATAGACGTTGAAAATGTATATACTATAGCTCGCAGCTAGATTATTCATTTTACTTAAGTGATACATCCCCTTCATTGTCCGTTTGCGGATCAGCACTGGACTTAACCACTATTGCCCGTGTGCGAATATCCAGCAGGTAGACCTCGTAGCGGTAGATCCCCTTGATGCCGTTGTTGCCGTTGCCTTCGACTGAGGTATTACCGCGGTAGACGAAGCTCTCATGAGGGCCGAAGAACTGTTGGTTGTCGGCGGGTTGCTGCTCCAGCATCGGTTTTCCGTAGGCGACCATCGGCTGGTGGTTGTCTTGCGCCACCTCGCTGAAATCCCACTGTACCCGCATGCCCCCGCGAATGGTCACTTGCGGCTTGTCCACCGTCAGGCCGTCGCCGTCCGGCAGTACACGGATCTTGAGCAGGCGCTCCTGCTGGGAGTCGCTGTTCAGCTTGAATGGCAGCCATCTGGTAAACATCACTGCGGTGTCACTGTGGCTGTGAATGCCGAAGCCCCGTTGTATCAGTGCCCGAAAGTGGAACTGGTCGATATCCGAGCGAGCGTTGACGGCCAGCACCTGGTTCCTGCCGACGATCATCTGCTCAAAGGGGCCGTCGGCCATAATGATATCGCCACCGCCGTTGCGAAACTCCACCATCGGCGACCAGCCAGTGGGCAGGTTGTTGAAGCGCAGTAAAAGGTTGCTGCCCTTTAGCACAGACATGACCTCGACCGGAACTTCCAATTCCAGCGTCTGGCTGTTGAAGTTGAGCGTGAGGGTGTAGTCGGGAGCTGTGGTATCGAGGGATTTAAACAGAGACATTGCAGTTCCTTTGATGTAGCCGGCGCTTGAGGCAATACCGCTATTCTGCCTTTACGGGATTTATTCGAATTGTTTTTGTTGGACTGTTGAATAGCTATTTTCAACAGGCTCTGAGGGGAAGGTTTTTTTCCCACCGGGGATTATACCTGCCGCCCCCACCACGACAACCGTCGACTGTCGGCAGTGTCGGGGCCATCACTGCCGACACCGTCGACACTGCTCCCGCTCGCTATCAATTTTTCTAAGTTATTGATTTTTATGGGAATTAAAGTTGGCATGGGTTTTGAGATGTATTGATTGCCGAGCCGGATTTACCCGCTTGGACGCGGCAAAAAAGTGCTGCGATTCAATTCAATAAAAGGAGTCTTTCCAATGTCGACCATTACCCTTGTTAACGAAAGTGCGGAACTGCCGCGCATCGCCATCTACAAAAAGCCGATCATGCGCCCGTCCCTGCAGTCGGTGGCCTGGAAAATTGCCGAGCCGCCTCCCGGTGGTGAGGCGGTGGTCACTGTACCTTCCGACTTCAAAGTATTTGCGCGTTACTCCAAGGACCCGAACAACCCGGAAGCTACCCGCTACACCACCAATCAAATCGATTTTGCCGAGCTGACCGCGAATTTTGTCGTGACCTCGGTGGATTCCCAGGATCACCAGGCCAGTGGTGCCGAGACGGTACAGAACTTCAACGAGCTGGTACTGAACGAGGTTCATGTCGAGAACAGGTACGGCATGGGTGTTATCGGCCATATCCAGCAGGATGACGACGACATCTACCAGCCGCAGGTAATCACTCCCGGTGCCGTACTGATGGAGGATATCCGCTCCAGCCTGTACCTCGCAGTTGTCAGCGAGTTTACCTACAAGGGGCAGCGCCTGGTACAGGCGGAGATATCGCTGACCGAAACCGAGATCCTCGAGGGCCAGACGGCGGTAATTACCGGCTCCCAGTGGAGTGGTTGGGATATCGAGGTCGCCTGACCGGGAAATCCGCCGGCGCCGGGGTGCCGGCGGTTTCCCCGTATACATACTGAGGAGTGGGGTCATGAACCAATACATAGGGCGCCGACAGATTGGCCCCGTCTTTTTTAGCTGGCAGTACATCGGGTCTGCAGACGATCGCGTGGAGGTGCGCTGGAGGAGCTCCACCATTGTCGAGGAACCCCTGCCACTGCCGCCCGGGAGAAACCCACTGGCCTTTTCCGTAGAGGATCCGTCAGACAACCGGCTTCGCGTCACTGGAGTGTTAAAGTTTGATTCGCAGCCGGCAAAGCTGGTGGTGGACAATTTCAATTATCCCGATGCCGCCAACGGCTCCAACTGCCATTTGGATCACGTGGTGTTGTTTCCGGAATCCCCGCCGCAGCCAACACCGCCAGCGCCAGACGATCGAGCCTCCGAGGAGGCCTTGCTGGTGGAGCGCTCACTGGAATCGGACCTTTTTCCCTATCTTTACCTGGCCCAGTGGCCGGATATCAGCGCGGCGGAACTGCGCGACCGCTTTGTTCAGTACGATCCCGAGTCTGCGCCTGAGGACAGTCTCTACAGGCAGCTACTCGCTGCGCGCGCAGAGGGGCGCGATGCGATGCTGGAACAGGCAGATCTCTTTCTCTCCGGCAGGCCACCCTACAGCGGTCGCTACCTGCGCGACATCGCCGCGCTGGGCGCGCCGATGGACCAGCTGTCGCACCTGGATATGGAATTTCGTGCGGATCCGCCGGCCAGTCTGGGCGCCTTCAAGCAGCGCACCGAGGCGGCGCTGGATATGGGGGGCTGGGAGAGCATTGCCGAATACTGGCAGGGCGAGGCCTATGCCAGGCTCAGCCAGCGCTGCTGGCAAAACCTCTTTGCCCTCTCGGTGCAACCGGGCTTCAACCGGCAGCTCGCTGACCAGCTGCTGCGCACACTGGCCCTGGCCGGGTTGATCGGGCGTATTGTCGACGGCGAGGACAAGCCCGCGGCCTGGCCCGCCGCCCGTTTGCAGGCGGGCATCGAGGCCACCACAGTACTGCCCGGCACCCTGTTCCCGATGCCGCCGGCGCAGGGCGGGCTGGGCGGCGGGGACTTCGTGGCCCCTGTGCCCTATGCGATCGGCGACCTGGAGCTGGTACGCCAGCGCCTTTGTCGCTACGAGCTGGGCGAGGTCAGCGGGATAGAGAACGTGATGCGCGGTGAATACAAGGAGTCGTCGCAAAGGAGCCTGCGCGAGTCCCGCGTGGAGGAACTGGCCTCGGAGGAGAGCAGTGACAGCTACAGCAGCGAATCCGCCGGCCAGCGCCGCGACCTGCTGGCAGAAACGCTCAACACCCTGAAGGAAAACTTCCAGTACCACTATGAGAGCCAGTACGGCCCGCCCGCAAAGCAATTGACCGTAATCGTGGACGGCAGGGTGGAACCGGTGGATGAGCAGCCGCAGAAAGTCGCCGCAGAGGAAGTCGCATGCAGCGCCCGCGCGCTGACCCAGCGCGCCGCGTCCTCCCTGGCGCGGCGGGTGCACTGGCAGCGCAGCAGTGCCAGCCTCAACCGGGACGAGTCCCACACGCTGCGGCGCGTCGACGCCAGCCAGATGGAAGCCAATGTGCGCGCCGTCTACCGCTGGGTGAACAAGGTCTACCAATGTTGGACTGTCGCCCTGGGACGGTGCTTTGTGCTCGAGTTTTTCGTGCGCGAACCGGCGCGGGGCTATATCGCCAGTGCCTTCAGCCTGCGCGGCCTATCGCTGCGCGAGCCGCCGCCGCTGGTCGATTTCGGGGTCGAGACCTTCCTGGATATCTCTACCGATCCCGAATCCCCGAGCTACTACGCGAGGCTGGCGGCGGAATACCAGGTTGTGGACCTGCAACCGCCGCCGTCGCGGGAGTCGCGCAGCAGCGCCAGCTTCCAGTCGGGCGACCCGGTCAGCTGGCAGTCGCTGTCGGTGGAGCCGGGTTATGGCGCGAGCAGCGCGAAAGTGTCTGTGTCGCCGGGTCCGGGCAGCGATGATCTGCAGCTGAGCATTGCTGTTGGCCAGAGACGCTGCCAGTACCCGGGCGGCGAGGAGGAACCCCTGTACCTCGATGGTGAAACCGAGCAGGTGCCGGCGGCGGTAGTGACGGCTGCCGATTGCGGAGCCTACAGCGTTGCCATCGAGGTGAAAGCCGAGCTGACCGCCGAGGCCCTGGAACGCTGGCAACTGGACACCTACAGGGCCATAGCCGCCGGCTGCGAGCAGCAGAGGCAGCGCTATTACGACACCCTGTCCGGCTGGCCCGGGAACCGGAAAAAAGCTTCCGAGCTGGGCGTGCGCGAAACAGTGCGCGAGGAACTACGCCGGAATATAGTGCGGCAGTTGCTGCGCGAAGTAGAAGCCTTGACTGGCGAGCGCGGCGACCTGGCGCTGGGGGAGGAGCGCTATGTGCAGTTTTTCCAGCGCGCCCTGGCCTGGGACGAAATGGCCTACGCCTTTACCGTGAAGACGGAAAACGACCTGGGTACCGCCATCAGCCAGCGGTACCGCGGCGAGGACGAGCTCTTCAGTGCCTTCCTGCAGGCGGGGTTTAGCCGCGTGCTGTTGCCGGTCTCGCCCAAGTTCAGTTACCGCATGCTCTACTTTCTCGCCAGCGGGCAGATCTGGCCAGGCGTTGATACGCTGGCGCCCGCCTTCTGCCCGGAGCGGGAGAATGAGCCCGACTACCGCTACATCAACCTGGTCAACGCCCTCAAGGAGGCCGACAGCGAGCCGCCGCGGGAGGCGCCGGCGGACCGCTGGGAGCTGGTGGTGCCGACGGAAATGACGGTGTTGCAGGACAGCGGCGAGCTGCCTGTTTTCAAGGAGGGCGAATCGTGATCGCGCAACCACTGTTTCCGCCGCCGCCCTTTGCCGGGGACTGGCTCGGCGGTGTCCCGGTGGGGACAGTGTGCCCCTACGCCGGACAGCTCGGCTCCCCCTTCGAGAGCGACGATCTCGAGGCGCCGGAGCAGCCGGCACTGTGTCTGGAAGAGTGGGGCTGGCTTCTCTGCGATGGGCGCGAGCTGGGGATCACACTCTACCCGATGCTGTTCAGTGCCATCGGTACCCTCTACGGCGGCGACGGCGAGGCGACTTTCTGCCTGCCGGATTACCGCGGGCTTTTCCTGCGCTGTACCGACGCCGACGCCGACATCGATCCGGATGCGACGGAGCGCAAGTCCCCGGTGACAGGGCAAAATTATTCCGGGGTGGGGTCGACACAGGAAGACAGCCTGCAAGACCACCAGCACGGCTATCAATTGGCCGCGATCGGCACCGGCAAGGCGCAGTTCCAGGCCGGCAAGGTCAAGTTGCCCACGACACCCACTGCCAGCGGTGGTCCGGCACTGCCCGACAGTGTGTCACCGCTCAAGCCCGATGGCGATCCGGCGCGTAGCAGCAGTGAGACCCGTCCGGTCAATATTTACGTGAATTACATTATCAAGTGCCGGTGAGGAATACTGTGGAAAATTATTCGGGAGTGGTTGCGAAAAAGGGTGCTGCTGCATCTGCACATCTGTGTTTGCTGCAGCCGCTGAATCCGAGGGCAACGGAGCGCGGCTCCATGGGGGCGCGCCTGGAGCGGGTGTTGCGCGCGCGTGGGGTGCAAAAAATCTCTCCGCTGGCACTGGAGCTTGGGGTCAACGAAAGCTGTATCAGCCGCTGGCGGCGCGGCGGGGCCATCTCTACCGATAATGCGATCAGGCTTTGCCGCGCCCTGGACATATCGCTCGACTGGCTTTTAAGCGGCCGCGGCCATATGGATCAGCACAAGGGGCGCGCCGTCAGCGACCGGGAGTTCCTGCTGCTGGCGCGTATGCGAAGCCTGCCGGAGAAGGTGCGGGAAACGCTGTTGTCTCTCCTGGAAACAATCTCTGACGATACATAATATCGGCCAGTCTTTCTCATTCTTACGCTTCCCTCCGCTTTTCTCACGCCGCGCACATCCGTGCGTGGAAACTTCACTTTTTAAATCACACAGGCTCGTGTATCGAAGATTTTTTTTGCTGCGTCTGTGTTTTTCCGCTGCGCAACTTTTTGCACGTTTTCTTCTCCCCTGTTGAATCGGAATCGCTTAATCGTTTTAACCGATATGCCTAGCATGGTCACGGGGATGAAAAGGATCGTTCCCGTTATCAAAAAACAGAGGAGAATACTCGTGAATAAATTATATCAATACCTGTACGGCGCCGCCGCGGTGTTCGCGCTGGTGGCTTGCAATATCGAGCCGGCATCCGCGGACAACCAGTGCCGCAGGAATACCTTTGTAAATCCCAAGGAGGCGGCGGACTTCTGGACTCCGGAGCGGCGCGCCAGGGCCAAACCTGTCGATATGCCAGTGCTGCCGGACAGCGCGCTGGGGCCGGAACTGGAGATCGACGGCAGCTCCCGTACGCCTGGCAGCGGTGTCCCCTATGTCGCCGACCTGAGCCGGGCACCCTTCCAGTCCGGCGGGCGTCTGATGTTTCTCGATGCCGACGGCGATGAGTCCTGGTGTAGCGCCGAGTTCGCCGGCGCCGGCAACATCCTGCTGACCGCCGCCCACTGTGTGCGCGATCCGCAATCCGGAGGCTGGAACAGCAATTTCCTGTTCGAGCGGGTTTACGGCGGCGAGGACTCGGAGGTCTTCCAGGTTGCGGAAATGACGGTGCGTAGCGAGTGGCACGACGGGCAAAATCCGGACCCGGTCTACGACTACGCCTTCCTGGTCGCCGCGCGCGACTACGGCAGCCCACTGGAACTCTTCTACGGAGATGCGGGGGATGACCTGACCAGCTTCGGCTACCCGATCAACTACGGCCACGGGCATGTTATGTACGCGGTGCGCGGCTACCTGTCCACGCGCACGGCCGGCCTGATCCTGATGCAAGACAACCCGATGAGACATGGATCCAGCGGCGGCGCCTGGGTTGAAACGGATGAGAAAAACGGTCCGGGACGACGTATCTACGGGCTGAATTCCCACGCCGCCAGCGGTATCCAGAACGCTGTCTGGAGTCCGGTGCTGGACGCTACCACCGAAGCGCTTTTCAACTACGCCACAACCAAACCCTGCCACCGGATCTGATGGATATCAGGATAATTCATCTATCGAAAATTTTTACAAGAGGAATTTAAAATGAAAAAAGTCAATCATTCCCTCGGGATTTCCATTTTATCCGCGCTGCTGCTTTCTGCTGGCTGTGCCAGCGAGCGGGTCGTCGAGGTTTCAGATCCGGGCTGCGACTATACGCAGGTCAGCTACAATCACGTATTCCCGCGTCACTGTGTTCCGTCGACATATCCGTACAAGAGTAAGTTCATGCTCACTACGACGGACTATTGCAATGGGGTGCCCGAGGGACAGAGCCTGTGCGAAACGGTCCAGTCGGACTACGACCGGCGTACAGTGCAGTCCGACGGCAATCTCTGCTACGACAAGGATATGGGGGTCGTAGTAGGCACCAATAGCGAGAAGTGGGTGCGGCTGGTTGTCGATAAGAGCGGTGGCAGGGTGGTGACCCTGTTCCCGGAAAATAGCGCCGGGTGCCGATAGCTACAGGAGAGCGCGGTGACTTGGCGAGTGGAACTCCTAAGGAACCGCGCTATGACTTATGGCGAGAGATATTTTTCTAGTCGAAAGAAACAACTCGGATGCAGCACTGCTTGGCGGTGCGGAGAGAGCGGCCTCCATGGGGCACATCAGTGATGCCGACTGGCAATGCCTCTACCCACTGGTGCAGCAGAGGTGCGACCGGTGCCCGTTGCTCTGGCGCCTGTGGCGTCACCAGTATGGTGCCGAGGCCGACCTGTTGATTGAGGTTGAGCAGATGGGAGAACTGCGCGCGGAGCTGGCGGCGCTCGTGGTCGAGGCGTCCTGCTGTGAGCTGGTGTTGCTGGGGGCATTGGACAGCCTGGCGGCGGAGGCCCGCATGCGGGGCCTGCATCTACTCTTTGTCGCCGACTGATTGGGCGAAGTAGCTACCAGCGGTTGGTTATCCACCGCGTCTGGTAGGGTTCCAGCGTGAGTGAGTCGAGCATATCCTCAAAATACTGTTCGTTGATCAGATCCTTCCACTTGTCCGTGCTGATCAGGTTGAGGCTCGACAGCGGCACCGTTTGCGGCGCGTCGGAAATATTGTTCAGGCAGAAGATGCTCTGGCGGCGGTCCATGCTCTGGCGCCAGAAGGCGAATATCCGGTCTCCCAGGTGCAGGGTGAATTGCGTGGCGTTGGGATGAAAGGCGGGCTGTTCGCGCCGCAAATGGATCAGGTGGCGCAACTGGTAGAAGACTTTGTAGTGGTGGCTGGTGGCATCCCTGAGTTTACGGTTGATTTCCAGCTCCTGCCACTGACGCCGGTTGATGGCGCGGTTGTGGCCGTGCTCCAGCATGCGCTGGTAATCGTTGGTGGTGCCCACCAGACTGTGCAGGTAGAAGCCGGGAATTCCCTCCAGGGCCAGCATTATGGCGTGGGCGCAGATAAACCGCTCCAGCTGCCACTCGTCCTCGCCGGCCGTAGTGCCCTTCAGTGCATCGAACAGCGATATATTGATTTCATAGGGTTTCCTGTTGCCATCGTCCAGGGCGCGCCAGGAGATCTGCCCACCGAAATTCTCCATTGTCTGGATCAGGGCTTCCTGCTCCTCATCGCTGAGCAGCCCCTCCACCGGTCTCAGGCCTATGCCGTCGTGGGAGGCGATAAAGTTGAAATAGGTGGTGCCGTTCTGTGCCGGCGGCATGCTCATCAGCCAGTTCTTCAGGTGCCGGCAGTCTCCGCTGACCAGGCTGTTGAGCAGCAGCGGCGGCAGGGAGAAGTTGTAGATGCAGTGGGCCTCGTTGGCATTGCCGAAATAGGACAGGTTCTCCCGATTGGGGATATTGGTCTCGGTGATGATGACTGCATTCGGGTTTGCGTGTTCGATCAGGGTGCGCAGCAGGCGCACCAGCTCGTGGGTTTCCTCCAGGTTGATACAGCTGGAACCGATTTTCTTCCACAGGAAGGCCACCGCATCGAGACGGAAGATACGCACACCCATATCCAGGTAGAGGCGCAGAATATCCACCATCTCCAGAAGAACCTGCGGGTTGCGGAAATCCAGGTCTATCTGGTCGTGGCCGAAGGTGCACCAGACGCATTTTGTGGCGTCGCCGTTGGACACGGCGCGCAGCAACGGTGTCGTGCGCGGGCGCACCACGCCGGCCAGGTTTTCGTTGGGATCCACGGTAAAAAAGTAGTCGTTGCCCGGAGATTTTCCTGCCTGGAAATTCACAAACCACTGGTGCTGCGATGAACAATGGTTGATCACCAGGTCCGCCATCAGGTGGAAGTCGGTGCTGATGCGCAGAATATCGTTCCAGTCCCCCACCTTGGGGTCCACCCGCTTGTAGTCGATTACCGCGAAGCCGTCATCGCTGGAGTAGGGGAAAAACGGCAGTATATGCACGCTGTTGATCAGCATGGTGAAATGGGTCTTGAGGAAGTGGTGCAGCGCCTTCAGCGGGTGCTGGTTTTCACTGAGGATTGTGTTGGCATAGGTGATAACCACCACATCGGTCTCGTCCCACAGATTTTTGTGTGGCAGCGGGCTCTGGCAATCCTCGTCCAGCCGCATCACCTGCACCAGCTGTTGCGCCAGGACTTCCCTGTTGAAATCTGGGTAGATAACCGCGAGGTGATCGCACAGCTTTTTCTGGAGTATCTCGCGGGTGCTCTCTTGCAGGGGGGGATGGCTCATATCGGGTCGCTATTGGCTGTACTCTTCGAAGTCTGCCTCCACCGCCGCCTGCAGTTCTTGCAGGAAGTCTGGTGCAGCACTGGTGATACGGCTCCAGCTGGGAATAAACGGCGTTTCCATCGGGTTGTCGAGAAACGCCTGGCCCGCCTTCATCAGGTTCCTGGCAAACAGCTCTACGGTCTGCTCCTCGCGATGGATATCGAAATTCAGGCCGTTGATGATAGCGTCGTTGCGATAGGTTTCCACGAAGTCCAGGGCGATACGGAAATAGGTGGCCTTGATGGAGCGGAATATCTCGCTGGAGAAGACGATACCCTGGGTGGCCAGTTTGCGGAACAGGGACTTGGCGATGTCGATGGACATTTTCGACAGGCCGGTGTGGTCGTCATTGAAGGACACCGCCTGGTGTTTGTGGTCGTAGCGGTGGGCGATATCCACCTGGCACAGGTGGTTGGTGGAGAAATTGCGGTACATCTCCGACAGTACACCGATTTCCAGGCCCCAGTCGCTGGGAATATGCAGGTCGTTGATCACGTCGCGGCGGAAGGAGAACTCGCCGGCCAGCGCATAGCGGAAGCTGTCCATGTAGGTCAGGTAGTCGGTGTGGCCGTAGATCTTCATCAGGGTGCGGATCAGTGGCGTCACCAGCAGGCGGCAGACGCGGCCGTTGATCTTGCCGGCAGAGACGCGGGAGTAGAATCCCTTGCAGAATTCATAGCTGAAGTTGGGATTTGCCACCGGGTAGAAGAGTCGTGCCAGCAGTGTGCGGTCGTAAGTGAGGATATCGCAGTCGTGTAGCGCCACCGCCTCCCCCCTGCCGGAGGCAAGGATATAACCAAGGCAGTACCAGACATTGCGTCCCTTGCCCGGGTCCATCGGTGCCAGGCCGCGCTCCTCCAGTTTTGCATCCAGCTCCCGCAGTCGCGGGCCGTCGTTCCAGAGTACGCGCACATGCTGTGGCAGTCGCTGGAACTGGACCAGCGCATCCCGGTACTGGGATTCGTCGGCGCGGTCCAGGCCTATCACTATCTCCGACAGGTAGGGCACCTGGGCCAGTTCGTCGAGAATCTTCGGCAGCGCCTCGCCCTCCAGCTCGGAGTAGAGTGATGGCAGCAGCAGCGACATAGGGCGCCGGCGGGAGAACTCCAACAGCTCCTTCTCCATCTCTTCCAGTGAACGGTTGCATAGATTGTGCAGTGTGGTGATGGATCCATTCTGAAAAAAATCGGTCACGGGAGGCTCCTGCTCGGCTTATCGGGGGTTCACGTTTTCTCGCACTGATTCAATCGACTTGAGATTTATTTTTATCGCTATTTGTAGGGTTTGCCCTGCGCACCATAATTGCGGCGCGGCGCTAGGGAGTTGGTGCGCGCGGCGCACCCTACGAAAACAACCCTCCAATGGTTTCCTTCCAGCCGGCGGGGCCTATGGCCTCGCTGACAATTACCCGCCGCCTGGTAGCCTCTTCCAGCTGCGGCGGCGGGCGATGTGCGGCGCGCACTATCACGGCGATATCCGCTACTTTGAGCATATCCAGGTCGTTGGGACTGTCGCCGGCGGCAATCAACCGGTAGTCGATATCCCGGTATTGGCGATAGCAGTCCAGCAATTGCAGAGTGGCCTTCCCCTTGTCGGTAGGGCCCAGCAGGTGCAGGAAACGACCTCCCTGCAGAGTGGACATACCGGAGGCGCGGACACGGGCCTCGAAAGCCAGCTTTTCCCCTTCGCTGCCGCGCCACAGCAGCGGCTCCGAGTAGTCGCGACTCCGGGCCGCCAGTGCCTGTTCCGGCGACAACCCGGTGGCCTCGGCAATTTCATCGCAGGAGGCCGCGGCAAAGCTCAGGTAGGGAGAGCCGTGTTCCCCGGCATCCCCGCGCAGGAAGGTGAGCAGTTGTTCCCGCGGCAGTCCTGTTTCGAAGATCCAGAAATCGCGCTGTTCGCGCGCGCCTTCAGGTACTTCAGGAAAATAGCCGGTGGGAATGAAGATCGCGGAACCGTTCTCGACAATAAAAGGGTGGCCGTTGTGCAGCTGGCGGCGGAGTTCCAGCATCTCCGGGAAGGTCTTGCTGCTGTTCAGTATCACCGGCACCCGCCGCCGCTCAAGCTGCCGCAGCAACTCGTCCACCGGGGCGTGTGAATAGTCGTAGTGGTCTAGCAGTGTGCCATCCAGGTCGCTGGCAATCAGCCAGTGGCCGTCAATAAAATTATTCTGTGTCATCGCCAGGGATTATTTGCGCTTTCTGACTCTCTCTATCTATAGATCCAAAAATAGTGCCAGTCGGGAAAATATGAGTCAGTACGGCGCCCGGACGCCGCTGAATGGCGTCATAAAAGACATTGATTTGGCGGCTCGAGAGGAAGGTTGCGTCAGAATGGTGTGCGGGGCTGGGAGTGATTACTCGTATGCGCCAATTTGGTGCGGATCCTGTTGAGCCTCCGGCGGCCACAATACATTGTCTGTATCGAGTGGGCTTTCAGGGGAGGGCTCTTGTGGCACAGGCCAAACCCAAGCGTTGGTCCCAGAGGGTGGCGGAGACCAGCGATGCAATGGATCTGGAGGCGGGGGTCTTTACCCTCAAGGATCCCCGCGCCATAGCCCGCTCCCTGAAACGCTCGGCGGAACGCAGCAAAAGGCGCAAGGCGGAGCCGTTTCGCTCGGCCATGTCGATGTTGAGCTATTACATCAATCGCGCCGGGCGCAATCTGCCCCGGGATCAGCGCCAACGGCTGGAGGCAGCCAAGGATGAGCTGCGGAAACTGTACGACCGGGCGCCGTCAAAGCGCTGACACCGCCCGGCCAGAGTGGCAGTGGTTACAGTCGCACCCAGGTGCCGTCCGGCTGGCGGCAGGCGGAACCGCGGGTCTGCTCGGCGTGCTCGCCGCCGACTTCCGCGGTAAAGGAACGGCAGTAGTTGTCGCCGCGCTTCTCCACCGGCCCCGGGGTCACGGCGTACTGCTGGCCGCTGTCCTGCCAGGTGATGCGCTGGCCCTCGGGGGCGAACTCCAGCGCCTGGCCCACGCAAGCCTGGTTGCGGGCGTCCATGCGTTCGCCGATCTTGCCGCCGATCAGCACGCCGGCGATGGCGCCACCGACTGTCGCCAGCTTCTTGCCGTCGCCGCCGCCGATCTGGTGGCCGAGTACGCCGCCGATCAGGCCGCCGAGCACAGCGCCGACCTTGTCACTGTTGCAGCGGGCCGCTGTCGGTCGGGGGGCCGGGCGCCATTCGGGCTCGTACACGGGTTCGTCGGCGCGTTGGTCAAACCACGGGGGGAGCACCACTACCTGGGCGACAGGCCGGTGATAGTGGCGATCCGCTTTGCACTTGCGCTCTTCCTTGTAGTCGCCATCAGCTTCCCACTTGCGCTCCACTTTGCAGTTGCCGTCCCAGAACTCCTCCTTGCGGACGGTGTGGTCGTGCTTGCGGTGCTTTTTCCAGCCCCGGCCCTCGGGTGGGTCGGCGTGGGTTGCGGCCGCCAGGCTGCTGATGATGGCGATAGTCGCGAAAAGTTTCAGTTTGTTCACATTTATCTCCCGGATTTGTTCGATCCCGCGGGTGGGTCAAAGTGGTGCGGATGCTATCACTTCGCCGCAACGCCCGAGGGGGACAGGTCACAACTTGGGAGCAGCTTCGCTTATCAGCACTGAATCGGTGCTGAATGGTGGGGAGGTGTAGGAGCGATCGGACCGCTCCTACAGGGGGGATTCGGTCAGGGCGCCAGGCAGGCCAGGCAGCGCACATAGAGGGCGCGCGGGTCGCGGTAACTCTGCAGCTCGGCGAGTGGGGCCAGGGCCGGTTCAAGGGATTGCAGCCAGGCACCGAGGGGCAGGTTGGACTCGATGGTTCTGGCGAAGCTGGCGGAGATACGGGCGTCCACATTGTCTGCCAGGGCGCGCAGGAATTTCTCGCCCGGGGTCAGCTCGCGCTGGATTTCCACCACGTCGTATTGCTCCAGTTCGGCCAGCTGCGCCGCGTCGGCGATGGCGTCATTGAGATTGCCCAGTTCGTCTACCAGGCCCAGCTGTTGTGCGGCACGGCCGGTCCACACCTGGCCCTGGGCGATCTTGTGCACTTCCTTGGGTGTGCTGCCGCGGGCCTCGGCGACGATGCGCAGGAAGCGCGCATAGGTGTTTTCCACCCCCTGCTGCAGCACGCTGGCGGCGGCTTCCGGCAGGGGTCTGTCGAGGCGCATGGTGCCGGCCAGTTCCGAGGTGCCGACGCCGTCGTTGTAGATCCCGATATGTTCCAGGGAGTCCTCGAAAGTGGGGAAGGCGCCAAAGACGCCGATGGAGCCGGTGATGGTAGACGGTGAGGCCCAGATGCGGTCGCCGCCGGTGGCTATCCAATAGCCGCCGGAGGCGGCGACGCTGCCCATGGAGATGATCACCGGAATGTCCGCCTCGCGGGTGGCGAGCAGTTCCTGGCGGATGGCTTCGGAGGCGAAGGCGGAGCCGCCGCCGCTGTCGATGCGCAGCACCAGGGCCTCGACCTTCTTCTCGCGCGCGTCGGCGATCAGTTTGCCCAGGGTTGCGCTGCCAATCTGGCCCGCCGGTGCTTCGCCGTCGACGATGGCGCCGCTGGCGGAGATCAGGCCTATCTTGCCGCTGTCCTTGCCAGGCTTGGGTATCTGGGTCAGTTTCTGGTTGCGCAGGTAGGCGAGGGCATCGATGGATTTGTAGCCCGGCTTTTTCTCTTCCGCGCCGATACTCTTCCTGAGTTCATCGATGGCTGCGCGGCGGCTGGCCAGCTGGTCCACCAGTTTGCTGGCCAGGGCGGCCTCGGCCCAGCTGCCATTGTGCTCCTCCAGCTTCTGCGGCAGTTCGTCGATAAAGACATCGATGGACTGTGGCGGCAGGTTGCGCAGGCCCGTGACCTGTTCCGTGAACTCGCTCCAGAGTTCGTGTAGCCAGCGCTGGTTGTTCTCCCGCGAGGCAGGGGACATGTCGTCGCGGGTATAGGGCTCGATAAAATCTTTGTAGTCGCCCACGCGGAAGACGTGGAAATTGACTTTGAGCTTGTCCAGCGCGCTCTTGTAGTAGTTGCGGTAGGCGCCGAATCCGGTCAGCAGAACCGAACCCATCGGGTTCAGGTAGACCTTATCGGCGTGGCTGGCGAGGAAGTACTGGGCCTGGGTGTAGTTGTCGCCGACGGCGTAGATGGGCTTGTCGGCGGCCTTGAAGCGCTGCAGCGCTGCGCCGACTTCCTCCAGCTTGCTCAGGTTGGCTCCCACCATATAGTCCAGTTCCAGCACCAGGGAGGAGATACGCTTGTCCTTGGCGGCACTGTCGATGGCGTCGACCAGGTCCTTGACGCGGACTTCTGTCGGACCGGACGGACCGCCAAAGAAGGCCGGCAGTGTAGTGGGCTGGGACAATTCATCCACCAGGAACCCGGCCGGTGCTATGCGCAGGGCGGCGCCCTGGGGAATGGTCAGCTGCTCGTCCTTGCCGAAAATGGCAATACCGATAAACAGCAGTAACAACAGGAACAGCAGGTTGGTGAATACGCGGCGCAGCCAGGTTATGGCGCCGCCGATGGCGCCGAAGAAGCTGCGCATAAATCCTTTGTGATGGCTTGTGTCAGTCAAACCTCAACACTCCTTGGTGCAGTTTGCATGTTGGAATCAATTGGCGTCAGTGGGCTCAAGACGTAAGTGGCAAATTAGATCCTATGCCAGACGCGAAGGGCCGCCACCGACCTGTAGCTCGCGCAATTGCGCCCGGGTTCTACTGCATACGCTGCCAGCGGCTGGTCATCATCGCAGAGAAGAACAGGGTAAGGCTTAACAGTAATAATACGCCATGCTGCCAACCGCGGCCTGGCATCATTACGTCGACAATACTGGCAGTAATGTAGAGCAGCAGGATAAAACAGAGCCAGAGATAGCTGCGGTAGTGGTCCTTGAGCATCCCGGGAAGCACCAGCAGCAGAGGTATCGATTGCAGTATCCACCACTTGATGGAGCCACCGGGCAGGAACAGGTTCTGCACCGCGAACAGCAGCATCAGGCCGCCGTAACAGAACCAGTTCAGCCGTCGCGCGAAACGCAGCTTGCCTGCAACGCTGCTTTTGTCGATTGAGTTGCCGGAATCGCTCATATCGGCTCTCCCCGGTCGCGGGCGAGGCTGCGCGCGAATTTGCCAGTGCGCGCACCCAGGGCGCGGCAGAGGGTCACTTCGTCTTCACTCAGCTCACCGTCGTTGCCGCCGGACCAGTGGGAGGCGCCGTAGGGGGTGCCGCCGCTCTTGGTATGGCTCAAGGCGGGTTCGGAGTAGGGGATGCCGGCGATCAGCATGCCGTGGTGCAGCAGCGGCAGCATCATTGAGATCAGGGTGCTCTCCTGGCCGCCGTGCAGGCTGCCGGTGGCCGTGAATACGGCGGCGGGCTTGCCCGAGAGACTGCCCTCCAGCCAGATATCACTGGTCTGGTCCAGAAAGTAGCGCAGCGGCGAGGCCATGTTACCGAAGCGGGTGGGGCTGCCGAGTAGCAGTCCAGCGCAGTCGCGCAGGTCGTCGTTGGTGCAGTAGGGGGCGCCCTCGTCGGGTATTGGTGGCAGGCTGGCCTCTGTGTCCGGGGAGACAGTGGGCACGGTGCGCAGGCGCGCGGCCATGCCGGTGGACTCGACGCCCCGGGCCAGTTCGGCGGCCATCCTGGCGGTGGCGCCGTTGCGGCTGTAGTAGAGGATCAGCACATAGGCGTCGCTGGCCATCAGATCAGCTCCAGCACATTTTCCGGCGGTCGACCCAGCACGGCCTTGTCGCCTTTGACGACGATTGGCCGCTGGATCAGGATCGGGTGCTGTACCATGGCATCGATCAGCTGTTCTTCGCTCAGGCTCCTGTCCTTGAGCTGCAGCTCTTTATAGGCGTCTTCGCCGTTGCGCAGCAGTTCGCGCGCGCCTATACCGAGTTTCTTCAGCAGATCGGCCAGGGTGTCTTTGCCGGGCGGCGTTTCCAGGTAGAGAACCACTTGCGGCTCAATGCCATTGCCCTGCAGCAGCTGCAGGGTCTGACGGGATTTTGAACAACGGGGATTGTGGTAAATCGTCCACATTATGGCGGTATCCTGTTAAGGTTTGGCGTATTCTAACCGAATAAGGTTTGAGAGTTCATTTCCCGTCGGGCCTGGTTGTTCTGGACCTTGTTACAGCTTCGGGGCTGCGTCGGCGCCTGCGCATCGGCGTTGTCACGTTGCCCGGTCTCAGGATCTGAACTCGCCAACTGCACAAGAAAAAAACGGAAATATCCATGACGGAAATGGTGCACCGCTGGCGTCGCTTCTTCACCTCCCTGTGGACGCTGTTCAACGAAAAGAACTGCCGCCAGAGCGCGGCGGCGCTCACCTATATGACACTGTTCGCCATTGTGCCGCTGGTGACGGTCAGCTATGCGATGCTGTCGCTGTTCCCGGATTTTGCCGGTCTGGAGAGCAGGCTGCAGGAGCAGATTTTCTCCCACTTTGTGCCGGAGAGCGGGCGCGAGGTGCAGGAGTACATCAGCAGCTTTTCCTCCCAGGCCCAGCGCCTGACCGGCGCTGGTATTGCCATACTGCTGGTGACCGCGGGCCTGATGCTGCGCAATATCGAGGGAACCTTCAATGCCATCTGGGATATTCCCCGCGGGCGCAGCGGCGTCTCCAGTTTCCTGCTCTACTGGGCCATCCTGAGCCTGGGCCCGATCCTGGTCGGCGCCGGTTTTGCGGCTTCCACTTTCCTCTTCTCGCAGAAAATGTTCCTGCCGGAAGGAGACACCCTGGGCCTCTTGCCGATACTGCTGCGGGTGCTGCCGTGGATGTTTACCGCCATCGCTTTTACCCTGCTTTTTATCGCCGTGCCCAACTGCCGCGTGCCGCTGCGCCACGGCCTGGTGGGCGGTGTGGTGGCCGCCTTTGCATTTGAAGTGGCGAAAATCCTGTTCGGTGCGATTGTTGCGCGCAGCTCTGTGCAGGCCATATACGGGGCCTTCGCCTTTGTACCGCTGTTCCTGATCTGGATCTACCTGATGTGGATGATAGTGCTGGCGGGCTGTGTGCTGGTGCGCACCCTGTCTGCCTATCACGCGGCCACCCAGGGCCGGAAGTACTCGGACGTGGTGGCAACCCTGGTGCTGCTGTGGGAGTTCTTCAAGAAATACCAGCGCGGCCAGCCGCTGCGGGAGCAGGACATTTCCCGCGCGGGCATCAAACCGGCCCAGTGGCGGCGTATACGCCAGGTTCTGCAGGACCACAAACTGGTCACCCAGACGGAACGCAACGACTATGTGCTGCTGCGGGATCTGGATTCCATTTCGTTAATGGAGTTGACCAAGTGGCTGAACCCGGCTCCCATCCCCGAATACAGCCACCGCGAGCTGCACGGTAAACCCTGGTACGCAGAGGTCGAACAGCGTTTCGCGGATTCGCAGCAATTTGCCGGCGAAAAACTGTCTCTGGATCTGGGCGAGCTGTTTCGCCAGGCTCTGGATCAGGAGTCGGCGGGCAGACAGGAAGATGGCACTGCGGCGTCTGGTGATGATGCAGGGAATAAGGATGACAAAAACAAAAGCAAACGCGGGAGTGGCAAGCGTGGTTCAGCCAGTGGCAAGGCGAAAGCCGAGGACGATACGGTGGGCAGCCTGTCTGTGGTTAGTCGCCGCAATAAGCGGCTGTGACCGCAGCCCCGATCAACTGTTAGCGGTCGATGGAAAATCCGTAGATATCAGTGGCAAGGTCTTACTGGTCAATTACTGGGCCGAGTGGTGCAAGCCCTGCCGGGAGGAAATTCCAGAGCTGAACCAGGTCGTCCGCGGCAGGGACGACTTGATGGTCGTCGGCATCAATTACGATCAACTGCCCGCGGAGCGCACTGCGGAGCAGGCAAAAAAAATGGGAATCGAGTTCCCGGTGCTGATCGCCGAGCCGGCGGGGCGCTGGGGGCAGGAGAAGCCGGAAGTGCTGCCGACAACGTTTATAGTCGGCGCCGATGGCCGCTGGCTGCGGACGCTGGTAGGACCGCAGACGGTCGAGAGCCTGGAAGCCGCCGTGAAATAGTGGCGCTTATAGAACTATAACAAAAGCAACTATAAGGGATAGGCGCGCCGCTGTTAGCATGCCGCCACCTTTCAGTTTTGCCCTGGGCGGGACCCGCTAAATATGCACTTCAGTTCGCTACTTCTGCTGCTTTTTTTTGTTTTCCTGCTCTGGCCGCTGCACCTTTGGCACAGGAGTCGGGAATCGCTGGCGCCGGCGGTATTTGCCGGCTTGTTGCTTGGCTTGCTGTTCGGTGGCCTGCTGCAGCTGGCGCGGGGCTGGGGCGCAGTGCCCGCGCAGGTGTTGCCGTGGATAGAGATGCTCGGCGACAGTTACGTCAATCTGCTGCACCTGCTGGTGATGCCCCTGGTGCTTATCTCGATCCTCGCCGCGGTGGTCAAGGTGAGCCACACCCAGGCCCTGGGCAAGATCAGCGTGTCGGTGCTGGCGGTCCTGCTCGGCACCACGGCGATAGCGGCGCTGATCGGTGTGAGTATGGCGCTGTTGTTCGACCTGTCCGCCGCCGGATTGGTGGAGGGCGCGCGGGAGGCGGCGCGGGTGGAGGTGCTGAACGAGCGTATCGGCAGGGTCACAGACCTGAGTATTCCGGCCATGCTGACTTCCTTTATCCCGAAAAACATTTTCTTCGATCTGACCGGAGCCCGCGATACCTCGGTCATTGCGGTGGTTGTCTTTGCCGTGTTGTTGGGGTTGGCGGCACTGGCGGTGCGCCGGGAATTTCCCGAAGAGGGCGCGCAGATAGAAACCTTTGTCCACGTCGCCCAGGTGTGGATCATGAAACTGGTGCGCCTGGTAATGGCATTCACCCCCTATGGGGTCATGGCCCTGGTGGCGAGCCTGATCGCCAATTCCAGCTGGGCGGATATCCTGAACCTGTTCAGTTTCGTCGTGGCCTCTTTCGCAGCCATCGCACTGATGTTCCTGGTGCACGGCCTGCTGCTGCTGGTGAACGGCATAAGCCCACTGCACTATTTCGCCAAGGTGTGGCCGGTGCTGGTATTCGCCTTCAGCTCCCGCTCCAGTGCCGCCACCATTCCGCTCAATGTGGAGACCCAGGTTGATGAGTTGCGTAATTCACCGGCCATCGCCAACTTCTCTGCCTCCTTCGGCGCCACCATCGGCCAGAACGGCTGCGCCGGTATCTACCCGGCGATGCTGGCGGTGATGGTGGCAGTGCCCATGGGCATCGATGTGCTGGACCCAGTGTGGCTGGCCACCCTGGTGGCAGTGGTGGTGATCAGTTCCTTCGGTATCGCCGGCGTCGGGGGCGGGGCTACCTTCGCCGCACTGGTGGTGCTGCCGGCCATGGGCCTGCCGGTGACCATCGCCGCGCTGCTGATCTCCGTGGAGCCGCTGATCGATATGGCGCGCACGGCCCTGAACGTCAACGGGGCCATGACCGCGGGCACCGTGACCCAGCGCTGGCTGGGGGAGGAAGTCCCCGGGCCGGAAATTATCGAGGGCTGACAACCTTTGCCCCGACTGTCACCCGCTCCTAAGTGAAAGACGGTGTCGATCGGCTTCCAGGGGCGGCCGCGGGGCCGGCGGCGCAATGTGGCGGGGAGGCGGCGCCACCTGCCCCCGAAGCAGCACCGGCGCCTGCGCAGGCAGCGGCTCGGGATTGCCCCCGTCGTTTGTGGCGAGTGGACGTCGCCCCCCCCCCCCGGTTGCCACTTGATTCAGCCTCGAGTTCAGCTTCGATTCAGTCCCGCCCCCTTACTCTGCTCCCGTCGATGATCAACGGGAGACAGATCATGCAACTCTACAAGCAGCTTCTCGCGGGTGCCCTGGTGGCCGCGCTGGTGGGTTTCAGCGCCCGCGCCAGCGCCGGCGATAGCGGTTACTACCCGGATGACGGCTATGACTACGCCGCCGTTACCGAAGTGACCCCTATCTATACCGACGTGCAGGTACGCACGCCGCGCACCCAGTGCTGGGACGAGCAGGTGGCCTACCAGCAGCCGGTCTCTCCGGCGGGCACGGTGATCGGCGGCCTGATCGGCGCTGCCATCGGCAACAATCTCGGCAAACGCGGCCACCGCGGCCGCCACCACTACCGCCACTATCGTCACCAGCGCGGCGCCTCCACCGTGGCCGGTGCCGCCGTCGGCGCCTTGGTGGGCAACCAGATCAGCCGCGCCAGTGCGCCCACCCGGTATGTCACCGAACAGCGCTGCCAGGTGGTGGACGAATTCGTTACCCACCGCGAGCTGGTCGGATACGACGTGCGTTACCGTTATAATGGGCGGGAATATCTGACTCGCACTGACCAGCACCCGGGCGATAGAATCAGGGTTCGCGTCGATGTCTCGCCGGCCTTTTGATCCGTCCGGCCACAAAAACTATCGACCCTGAAGGATCGAAACCCGGGTACCCACAGGAGCTGCACCGTGAAATTAATCCGCGCCGTATTCCGGCCGACTCCCGTTGTATTCGCACTGCTGCTCGGCAGCTTTGCCCTGCCGCTGCAGGCCGGGGTCGTCTTTGAAAGGGTGGATTTCCGACCGGAAATTATCCGGGTCCAGAAGCAGGAAGTCTCCCGCGACCAGGCGGCGTCCATCGTCAAACGGCGATACGGCGGCAAGATTCTGGCGGTTTCCGAGGTGCAGAAGAACGGCCGCCCCATGTACCGGGTCAAGGGCCTGTCGGATAAAAGCCAGGTGTATGTGGTCTATGTGGACAAGCAGAGCGGGCGCATCTCGCGGTAGAGAGCGGCCCGCTAGTGGTCGGGGCAGCGACCGCGGTTGCAAATAGATTCCAAAAGATTTTGAGGGGACAAGATGCGCGCACTCCTGGTAGAAGATGAGATGCTGCTGCGGCAGCAGCTGGCGGAATCCCTGCGCGGTGCCGGCTATACCGTCGACGAGGCGCCGGATGGTGAGGAGGCGCTCTACCTGGGCCGCGAGTACCCCTACGACGTGGCGGTGATGGACCTGGGGCTGCCGAAAATGGACGGCATCCAGGTGATACAGACACTGCGCGGCGAGGACAAGCATTTCCCCATCCTGATCCTCACCGCCCGCGGCCACTGGCAGGAGCGGGTGGCGGGCCTCGAGGCCGGCGGCGACGACTACCTGGTAAAGCCCTTCCACACCGAGGAGCTGCTGGCGCGGCTGAATGCGCTGGTGCGCCGCTCCGCCGGTTTTTCCTCTCCCACCATCAAGGCGGGTCCCATCGAACTGGATACCAGCTCGCAACGGGTGACCGTGGCCAACACCGAGCTGGAATTGACTTCCTTCGAGTACAAGGTGCTGGAATACCTGATGCTGCACCCGGATGAGGTGGTGTCCAAGACCACACTGACCGAACATATCTATGAGCAGGATTGCGACCGCGACAGCAATGTGATCGAGGTATTTATCGGCCGCCTGCGCAAGAAAATCGATGCGGCGGCGCAGCTGAAACCCATTGAGACACTGCGCGGTCGCGGCTACCGCTTCGTCGCGCCGCAGTAAGCAGGGGCGCAGTTTCGGTGCTCTCGTCCCGACTCAACTCCCTCAAGGGGCGCCTGTCCCTGGTGACCAGTCTGGTACTGGTCGGCTTTCTGCTGTTTTTTTCCGGCGTGCTGGAGCACGCCTACCGCTCCTCCCTCGACGAGGCCAAACAGCGCGAGCTGCAGCTGTACGTCTACACGCTGCTGGCGGTGGCGGAGCCGGACGGCGACAGACTGCGCTTTCCGCCGGTGCTGCCGGAGCAGCGTTTCAACCAGCCGGACTCAGGCCTGATTGGCGCAGTCACCGACCAGCGCGGCCGGGTTATCTGGCGTTCCGAATCCTCGCTGGCGGTGCCGCAGCTGCCGTCGCACCCGCTGCCCCAGGGGCGCCAGGCCTTCGGCCAGGTGAGACTACCCGGCGACGCCGGCCGCTATACCAGTTTTCGCCAGGGGGTGGCCTGGGGCCTGGACAACGAAAACCAGTTCACCTTTGTGGTGCTGGAAGATGCGGCACCGCTGCGCGCCCAGTTGGAGCAGTATCGCTCGACCCTGTGGCGCTGGCTGGGTCTCGGCGCCCTGCTACTCGTAGTGGCCCGGTGGCTGGTGTGGCGCGGGGGCCTGGCACCGTTGCGCCCCGTGGCCCGCGCGCGGCAGGAGATGCAGCGCGGCGGCAGTGACCGGCTGGAGGGCAGGTTCCCGCGGGAGCTGCGGCCGCTGACCGACAACCTCAACCTACTGATCGAAAACGAACGCCGCCAGCGGGAGAAAACCCGGCACACACTGGCGGACCTGGCCCACAGCCTGAAGACGCCCTTGGCAGTGCTGAAAGGGCTGAATTTCTCCAGCGATGCCCGCACCGCCTACGAGACACTGATCGAACAGGTGCAGCGTATGGACAGCATTATCAGCTACCAGCTGGGCCGCGCCGTCACCTCTTCGCCCAAGTCGATTCTACGCGGCGTACCGGTGGCACCGCTGGTGCGGAAAATCCTCGATGCACTGGAGAAAGTCTACCGGGACAAACCCGCCGAAGTGCAACTTGCCTGTGACGAAAGCACCCTCTTCTATGGCGACGAGGGCGACCTGATGGAGCTGCTCGGCAATCTGCTGGACAACGGCTACAAGTACGGCGCCGGCGAGCTCAGCGTGGATATTCGCAATGCCAGCGACGGGCGCAAGCTGCAGGTCAGCGTCGCCGACAATGGCTCCGGACTCGACGAGGCGCAGTGGCGAAAAGTTACCCAGCGCGGAGTGCGCGCCGACCAGCAGCAGCCGGGGCAGGGTATAGGCCTGGCCGTGGTCGTGGATATCGTCGAGAGCTACGAGGGCGAAATCACTGCGACGCCGCGACCCGAGGGTGGCACTGAGATCAGGGCGACCCTGTAACCGCCTGGGAGCTCCAGCTCGGCATGGCGGCCAACGGCCGCCCACTGCACCTTCGCCCCTACAAGGGAATTCTCTTCCGATCAGGCCGCAGTCTCCACTGTCCGAGAACCCTGAATCCACCCAGAGAAACCGTATTCCCCAGCAACACCAGGAACAGACCGGCAAAGCTGGTCGCGCTCCAGCGATAACCCTCGAACCAGGCCGACAGGCTCAGGGCGACGATCGGGAACAGCACCGTCGCATAGGCGGCGCGGTTGGCGCCTATGCGGCCCACCAGGCTCAGGTAGGCGGTAAAGCCGAGGATGGACCCGGGAATCGCCAGGTACAGCAGGCTGCCCAGGTAGACAGGGCTGGTGTCCAGTTTCCATTGGGTATCCGTGACAAGAACGCAGGCGAGCAGAATCAGCGCGCCATAGATCATCGCATAGGCGTTGCTGGTCCAGGGCTTGAGGCCGCGTTTCGAGTGGCGCACCGAAACCATATTGCCGAGGGAGAAGAAGTAGGTCCCCAGCAGCGACAGCCCCAGTCCCAGTGCCGCGTCACTATCGAAACGGCCGCCGGCGATGGAATCCCAGAACAGTAACACCAGCCCGGCGATTCCCAGCAGCGCGGCCAGGTAGACGCCGGGCTCGGCGCGCTCCTTCCACAGCAGGCGGTTGTTCAGTGCATTGAACAGAATCGCTGCGGAAAACACCACCGAGATAAGGCCGCTGACTATGTACTGACTGGCGGTGTAGAAACAGATAAAGTTGAGTGAGAAGAGGCAGCCGCCCTGTAGCAGGAAGAAGCCGTGGTCGCGCGGGCCGGTCTTCTGCACGCCGCGCAGCAAGATCAGTACCGGCAGGAAGAGGGCGCCGGCGATGGCGAAGCGGTAGAAGGCCGACACCAGCACCGGTACCTCGCCGAGCTGGAAATGGATGGCGATCCAGGTGGTGCCCCAGAGCACCACGGTGCTCGCGTACAGGAACAGGTTCATGGATGACTCCTCAATACTGCTATCGGGAGTAGAGCTTAGTGGCGGTGACCATACGGGTCGCACAGGAAGTTGCGCTGTTTAGCAGATTCTTGCGCTTTTTGTGCCCGGGCAATTGTCCCGCGGTGGCTTTGCGATTAGCTTATTCTCTGTAGAGGAAGATTGTCTGGAGGTCGGTGTATGGCGAAGCCGGTGGCAGCCACGGTGCAGCAGGTGCTCGACGGCGCCGGTGCCAGGCGCCTGAACCACTGCGACCTGAACCTGGACCTGTCCCTGGCGCTGTGGAGCAACCGCGATGTCCATGTCCACTACCATCGGGTGGCCCACCACACGCTGAGCCTGTACCTGCGCGGCGGTTACGGCACCCGGCGCCTGGACGGACGCAACTCGGGGCGCGGCTTCGGCGCGCCGGACAAGCTGTGCCTGATGCCGGCGACCCAGGATTCCGAGTGGGAAGTGGGCCAGTACCAGGAATTTGTCCATCTGTATATTTCCGATGCCGGCCTGCGGCACTTTGCGTTGGAGTCCTTCGATTGCGATCCTCGTCGGGTGCAATTGCCGGACCTGACCTTCTTCGAAAACCCGCAGATCAACGCCGCCTGCAGGGTACTGTTGCATACGCCCTGGGTGGCGGGCGGCGAGCGGCTGCTGTTGCAGCAGGGAGCCTACGAACTGATGGGGCAGCTGATTCGCAGCTACGTGAAACCGAATGGTTTGACGGGCCCGTTGAAGGGCGGACTCAGCCGGCGCCAGTACAACGCCGTGCGGGATCATATCCAGGCGCACTTCGGCGAAGCGCTGAACCTGGATGCACTGGCGCAGACTGCCGGCCTCAGCCGCTTTCATTTCGCGCGTATGTTCAAGATCAGCACCGGCCTGACGCCGCACCAGTACGTGAACAAGGTGCGGGTAGAGCGCGGGCGGGAGTTGCTGGAACAGGGTAGCGCCCAGGTGGAGGTGGCCGGGCTCTGTGGCTTTGCGCACCAGAGCCATTTCGCCGCGCACTTCAAGCGGCATTTCGGCGTAACGCCGGGGCAGTATCTGCGCAGCCTCTGAAATTTTGTAGGATGGGCAAAGCGCAACGTGCCCATCAAGCGCGCCTGAGATGGGCAGGTCGCTTCACTCCTTTGCCCATTCAAAAACCGGGTCAGAACCAGCTTTCGTCCATCTCGAAGGGCAGCATATTGCCACTCGTCAGCAATGCGACCTGCGCTTCGATTTCCGGCAGCTCCCACTCTATATAGAAGCGCGCCGCCTGTACTTTCCCTCGATAGAAATTCCCTTCCTCCATCGAAACAGAAGCCGACAGCGCCCCCTCGGCGGCCAGCGCCTGGCGCAGCCAGATCCAGGCCACCACCACGCGGCCGAATACATCCAGATAGAGGGTCGCATTGGCCAGGCCGCGATCGATATCCTGCTGCATCTGCCCGAACAGGGAACGGGTGACGACGTCGAGTTTCTCCAATGCATCCTCCAACGCAGCGGCCAGCGGCGCTAGCGCTTCAATATCCTTGGCCTGCATCAGAGTATTGCGCATTTCGCACTGCAACAGACCGTAACCGGCCATGTTGTCCGCCGGCACCTTGCGCCCGAGCAGATCCAGTCCGTGAATCGCCTCTGTGCCCTCGTGAATCGGATTCAGGCGGTTGTCGCGGTAGAGCTGCTCCAGTGGGAACTCGCGAATATAGCCGGCGCCGCCCAGCACCTGTATCGCCAGTTCGTTGGCCTTGAGGCAATATTTTGACGGCCAGGATTTGACGATGGGCGTGAGCAGGTTGAGCAGCGCCGTAGCATTCCTGCGTTGCTCTTCCGTCTCTGCGGTGCGCTGGTCCTCAAACAGGGAGGAGGCGTAAAAGCACAGGGCCAGGCCGCCCTCCACATAGGATTTCTGCATCAGCAGCATACGGCGCACATCTGCGTGGCGGATGATCGGCAGCTGTTTCGATTGCGGGTCCCGGTTCGACGGCAGCCGCCCCTGGGGGCGCTCCCTGGCATACTGCAGCGAGTAATTGTAGCCCTGGTAGCCGAGTACCGCCGCGCCGACGCCGACGCCGATGCGGGCCTCGTTCATCATCTGGAACATATAGGCGAGCCCCTTGTGCGGCTCGCCCACCAGATAGCCGACGGCGCCGCGGTCTTCACCAAAGTTCAGCACAGTCGACGTCGTATTGCGGTAGCCCATCTTGTGCAGCAGGCCGGCCAGCTTTACATCGTTGCGCTTATCGGGTTCGCCATTCTCGTCCAGCAGGAATTTCGGCACCAGGAACAGGGAGATCCCCTTGACCCCCGGGGGGGCGCCTTTGATCTTGGCCAGCACCATATGCGCGATATTGTCTGTCAGCGACTGGTCGCCGCCAGAGATAAACATCTTCTGTCCGAATATGCGGTAACTGCCGTCCGCCGCCGCTTCGGCGCTGGTGCGGATATCGGCCAGGGAGGAGCCCTGGTCCGGCTCGGTCAGCGCCATGGTACCGGCGTAGCGACCGTCCATCATCGGCGGCAGGAACTGCGCCTTGAGTTTCTCGTCGGCAAAGGAGTGGATCAGGTTGGCGGCACCTAGGGTCAGGAAAGGGTAGCCGGCGCTGGCCACATTGGCCGCGCTGACAGTGGCTAGGCTGGCGCGCAGGATGATTTCCGGCAGCTGCAGGCCGCCCTCGTTGAAATCGTAGTGGGCGGCGAGGAAACCGGCCTCGGCGAAGGCGTCCCAGGCCTGCTTGGTCTCCTCGATCAGGTGCACTGTTTCGCCGTCGAAGCTGGGCTCGTTGGCGTCGCCCTTGGCATTGTGGTTGGCGAAATATTTGTCCGCGATGGTGCGCGCGGTTTTCAGGGTTGCGTCGAAGATTTCGCGGGAGTGTTCGCGGTAACGCGGCCTCTGCAACAGCTGCTCCGTATCGAGAAACTCGTACAGCAGGAATTCGATATCGCGCTCGTTGAGCAACTGGTCGGCCATGACTACCCCGCAATTATTCTGTGAACTGCGCCAAGTAAACGCACACGCGGGGAATGGGTCAATGACCTGAAAGGTAATGGCAGTTGGCCCGGGTCCGGAGACCCGGGCGGGGAGGGATCAGTCTGCGGTGGCCTGCGCTGCCGCGCTTTTCCTGTCGGCGCGGCCCGGTACCACCTGTTCCCACAGGCCGTCGGCCAGCTCGGACGGCGACTGGCGGCGGCCATCGGCCAACCAGCGCACAATATTGCCGGCCACGTCCGGCCACTGGATGCGCACGCCGGCGGGCTTGTCCTGCAACCAGGTGCTGATGCTGTTGGCATCCACCCGCCCGACCACCTGTGCCAGCTGCAACTCGCGCAGCGCCTGGGCGTTGGCCTCCTGCTCGAACTGGCCGGCCAGCGGGCGAGTCAGTATGGGTTTGCCCAGGGTCAGTGTCTCGGCGATCAGTTCGAAGCCGCTGTTGCAAATCACCGCCCTGGCTGTAGCCACATCCTGCTGGAAGCCCTCGATGGAGGGGGCCTTCAGCTGGATATTATCCGCCGCCGGCAGGTTGATCGGAGCGCCGTAGACTATAAATTGCTCCGGCACCCTGGCCAGCTCTTCCAACAGTGGTGCATGGTGTTCAAACGGCAGGTACACCAGTATGTGGTCGCCGTCTCCGGATTGCGCGTGCGGTTGCGCGATTGGCGGCAGTATCGGGTGGCCGAAATGGTACCAGTGCATCCCCAGGCTGCTCCGCACCGGCGCGAAGGCGCGCATGATGCCGCGCGCCATCCAGTTGAAACGCGGCGCCGGAATCGGGAAGTTGAACGCGTACTGGTGGCCGAGCCCCAGGCTGGCTTTGCCGCGGCGCCTGGCCGCCCAGGCGGTGACAGGTTCGAAATCGCTGATCACCAGGTCGAAGTCGTCCAGCGGCAGTTCGCGGATATCCCGCAGCAGGCGGCCGACATTGAGCTGCCTGGCGGTGGCCAGGGTATTGATCCTGCCCTCGCGGTGCACGAAGGTCAGGCCCTCGCGCCACCAGTAGTCGCCAAAGGGCTCCATGCTGAACAGTTTGTCCGGTTCGCGTCCGGAAAACAGCCACTGTACTTCCAGTTCCGGGTGATCGAGAAGCGCCTTTGCCATGGCGCGGGCGCGGGAGATATGGCCGTTGCCCGTTCCCTGCACGCCGTAAAGAATCTTCACAAAAAGGCTCCGCTAATCAACAGGCCGACACTGGTGCCGAGGGCGGCGCCGGCGCAGACATCGGTGGGAAAATGTACGCCCAGGCCAACCCGCGAGGTGCCCACGCCAGCGGCCCAGAAATAGCCTAGCAGCCACAACGGGCTCAGGGCCTGGGACAGCAGTGTGATGAACAGGAAGGCACCGGAGGTGTGCCCGGAAGGCAGACTGAAACGATCGTGGGCGACAATCACCGAGCGCATACCGGGTATGGCCTGCGGTGGGCGCAAGCGCTTGGTTGTGTTCTTGATGGTCCAGTAGAGGGAGCGCTCCACCGCGAAGGCGGTGCCGCATACATAGAAGAACTGTACCGCCGCGGCAGTGGTGCTGGACAGCGCTACTATCAACGGCGACAGCAGGTACAGCCAGCCGTCGCCGCTCTTCGACAGCCACAGGTAGCGCTTGCGCGACGAGGGGCGCGCGGCCCGCTGCGCCATGTGCAGTACCAGCGAGACGTCAACACTTTTCAGGGTCAGAGGTAAGCTTCGCATGCCGCCAAGTTACGAAGCCAATGTTGCGCCGACTTGACCAAATTATGTCAGAACCGTGAAATCTGGCTGGATTTGGTCGTTGGGGAAGTGACGCCGCTCCTACAGGAAGGGGCAATGGCGAGTGTAGGGTGCGCCATGCGCACCATCAGGGGTTTCGCACTTCAGTCGATACCGATCTTGATGGTGCCGGACCCGGGCAGCCTCTCCACCAGCTCGCTACCACACAGCTTCGACGGCGTGAAATAACCGCCGTTGCCCTTGTAGTCGAGCAGGAATTCCATCACTGCCAGGGAGCCGTGCACCGTCACATCGTAGCCGTTGGCGGTCACCACCCGGCCTATCTTGCGCTCGCCGCGGCGGTCGTTGCGCACCTCGCCCCAGACCCAGGTCTGCTGCTCCGAGCGTTTCTCCTCGCTGGGGCCGCGCACCGACTTGTCCACCTTGCCCTTGAGCCAGTTCTGCACCCACTGCATGCGCAACAGCCAGCGAAAACTGTTCATCCGCTTCATTTTTTTGGCCCGGCGCGGACTCATCGGGATATAGACCTCGATATTGGGAATTTCCGTGGAGTAGTAGGCGGTGGCCACATCGCCCCAGGGAATGGCGACGGCGAACTTCTCGCCGCGGCCGAAATTGATCTGCCGGGTCAGCTCACCGTGGCCGATAATCTCGATCTTGCCGTTGCGGCGCACAGCGCCGCCGACACCCAGGCTCTCGATGGAGGTTTTGGCGGTGCCGGGACTCATTGCGGAATTGGAATCGAAACCCAGGGTCAGGTGAGTGGCCGACGGAATGGCCTTGTGCAGCGCCGCCGCCAGGCAGTCAGTTGGGATTACATCGAAGCCGGTACCGGGGCAGAGCACTATGCCGGCGCCCTTGGCCTCCGCGTGCATCGCATGGGCCGCGCGGTAGACTTCCATCTCGCCGGTGATGTCCTGATAGTGGGTGCCGGCATTGATGCAGGCGCGCATCATGGGCTCGGCGGTGGCGGAGAAGGGGCCGGCGCAGTGAATCACCACGTCGATATCGCGCAGCGTGCGCTCCAGGGTCTCGGTGGCGTCCAGGCCTATGGCCATGGCCGGCAGGTCGAGTTCCTCCGCCAGTGGCTGCAGCTTCTTCGCATTGCGCCCCGCCAGTATCGGGCGGTAGCCTTTGGCCACCGCCTCTCGAGCGATCAGTTCGCCGGTGTAGCCGTTGGCACCGTAGATCATTATTCTTTTTTTGTTCACCGAGTGACCCTGTTTTTTAAAATTGGCTGTAGATTCGGTTGCGGAAATTGGGTGACGCAACCTTATGGCGTCGGTTCTGACTAGTCAAACGGTTGTAACAGTTCGAAGCGCGGCAGCCGTGCACCGTCCTTTTCCACCGTTTCGGCAAACATTTCCTGCGGGCGCACCCAGACACCGTAGTCGCCGTAGAGCGCCCGGTAGACCACCAGCTTTTCGCCACTCTCGCTGTGGGTGGCCACTTCCATCACTTCGTAGAGATTGCCCTTGTAGTGGCGATAGATGCCGCGTTTCATACTCTTGCTCAGGTTAAATGGCGAATCAGGCCAGGTGGTGGGGGGACAGCTGTATCTGTGCTATGCGCCGCCCGTGCAGTACGGCGATACCCGCGTAGCGGTGCTCGCCGGTGGAGGTGAACTCGAACTCGTAACTGCGCTGCAGGCGCACCTGGCCGCGGCTGTCGCGTTTCAGGCGGGTGCGCACCAGCGCCACCGTATCGTCCAGCAGCTGCACGCCCAGTTGTCGGCAGTGCTCTGTCGCCGCGCGGCGCACCTGCTCCTTGGCCGCCATGCCGGCCCAGAAATACCAGGCGCCCAGGGCGAGCAGAAAGAGCCATAACAGATCGCTCAGTGAGTAGTACATTGGACCATTATTGCTATCATCGAAACGCGGAAGAATACCATTGAAGGAGTTATTGTGCCCGGCACCATTCTGATCACCGGCAGCAATCGCGGCATAGGCCTGGAGATGTGCCGCCAGTTTGCCGCCGACGGCTGGCGGGTGCTGGCCTGCTGCCGCGACCTGCCCAATGCAACGGAGCTGCGTTCACTGCGCGAGCGGTACCCCAATCTGCGCCTGTTCCAGCTGGATGTGACCGACTACGGGCATATGGCGACCTTGGCCAAGGCATTGGAGGGCGAGGCCATCGATATTCTGTTCAACAATGCGGGATATTACGGCCCCAAAGGTGTGAGCTTCGGCCAGGTGGACAGGGACGAGTGGCGCCGGGTGTTGGAGTCCAACACCATAGCGCCCTATATGATGGCGGAGACCTTCGCCGACAATGTCGCCGCCAGCGAGCACAGGGTGATTGCGGTGGTCAGCAGCAAGGTGGGCAGTATCGCCGACAACAGTTCCGGCGGTGGCTATATCTACCGTTCCTCCAAGACAGCGGTCAATCAGGTCGTAAAGAGCCTGTCCGTCGACCTGCGCGAGCGGGGTATCAGCGTGATAGCGCTGCACCCGGGCTGGGTGAAGACCGCGATGGGCGGGCCCAATGCGCTGATCTCTGCGGAGGAGAGTGTGGCGGGGTTGAAAAAGGTGTTGCTGGAAACGAATCCGGAAAACAGCGGCCGCTTCGTCAACTACGACGGCACCGAGATTCCCTGGTAGGCCGATTTGTATTCCTGGGTGCGCATAGCGAGGCGGACATTTCGCCGCCCCGCATGCTCGCCGATTACTTCTGACCGGTCATGGTGTTGTAGCTGGTAATCAGATTGCGATAGTCGGGAATGTGATTGCTGAACAGGGTGCCAAGTCCCTCGACATCATTGCGCCAGTCGCGGTGCAGCTCGCAGGCCACACCGAACCAGGTCATGAGCTGGGCGCCGGCCTCGGCCATGCGGCTCCAGGCAGAGTGGCGGGTAACATCATTGAAAGTGCCTGAGGCGTCGGTGACCACGAATACGTCGTAGCCATTCTCAATCGCCGACAGTGCCGGAAATGCCACACAGACTTCGGTGACCACGCCGGCGATAATCAGCTGCTTCCTGCCGGTATCCGCCACCGCCCTGACGAAGTCCTCGTTGTCCCAGGCATTGATCTGGCCGGGGCGGGCGATATAGGGGGCATCGGGAAACTTTTCTTTCAGTTCCGGAACCAACGGGCCGTTGGGGCCGTCCTCGAAACTGGTGGTGAGGATGGTGGGCAGCTGGAAATATTCGGCCAGGTCGGCCAATGCCAGTACGTTGTTCTTGAAGCGGTCCGGTTCAAAGTCCCGTACCAGCGACAGCAGACCAGTCTGGTGATCCACCATCAGCACTGCGGCCTTGCTCTTGTCGAGGCGGATGTAGGGTTTGCTCACGAGCGGCTTCTCCCTCAAGTAGTTAGTATGAGCCTAGCTGAGCGAGAAACAGGCGCCACCCGTCGCGGTGTAAAAAAACGGGCCGGAATTCCGGCCCATCACACTGCTTGTTAGAGGAACATACCCCCGGAGGCCTCGATCCGCTGGGCGTTGATCCAGCGGTTGTCCTCCGATAGCAGCGAGGCGATAACGCCGCCGATGTCCTCCGGCAGGCCCACGCGTCCAAGCGCCGTCTGCGAGGCGATAAAGGCATTCACCTCCTTGTTGTCGCGCACCACGCCATCGCCGAAGTCGGTTTCAATGGCGCCAGGTGCCACCACGTTCACCGCGATACCGCGCTCACCCAACTCTTTGGCCAGGTAGCGACTCAGTACTTCAATAGCGCCTTTCATCGCCGCATAGGCGGAATAGCCGGGCAGTGCGAAGCGGGCCAGACCGCTGGACAGGTTGACGATGCGTCCACCGTCCGCAATCAGCGGCAGCAGTTTCTGGGTCAGGAAAAAGACGCCCTTCACGTGGATGTTCATCAACTGGTCGAACTGCTCCTCGCCGGTTTCCGCGAAAGGTGCGTGAATGCCGATACCGGCATTGTTGACCAGGTAGTCGAACTGGTAGCGCTGCCAGCGGTCCTGCAGCAGTTGGCGCAGCTGGTCGGCGAATCCGGCGAAGCTGGTGACGTCGCTGGTATCCAGCTGCAGGGCGGCGGCGCGGGCACCGCGCTGTTCGATTTCGGCGACGACGCTGTTGGCCTCGGCCTCGCGGCTATGGAAGGTCAGGATCACGTCTACGCCCTTGTCCGCCAGCTGCAGGGCGGTGTTGCGGCCCAGTCCGCGGCTGCCGCCGGTAATCAGTGCAATTTTCTGTTTCATGGTCAGCTCCTGTGGTCGGCTCTTGTCATATGGATGTCTTCGATCGACGGGAGAGAGCTTATTGGTCAATTGGAAATGGATAAATGCCTACAATCTAACTAGACTGTTTAGAATATCTGATCAATTCTGGTGATTGTCCATGAAACTGCTGGAATCCATGCAGATCTACCTGCGGGTGGCAGAGCAGGGCAGCTTTACCGCGGCGGCGGATGGCCTTGGCCTGTCCCGCGCCAGTGTCTCCAGCGCGATACAGCAGCTGGAGAGCCTGCTGGGCACACGCCTGTTGCACCGCACCACCCGCAGTGTGCAGATGACCCAGGACGGCCAGGTCTTTTATGAGCGCTGCCAGGACCTGCTGGCGGATATGGACGAACTGCAGAACCTGTTCCGCGAGGATATTTCGGAACTGCACGGTCGCCTGCGCGTGGATATGCCGCTACCCATAGCCCGCGATGTGGTGATTCCGCGCCTGCCGGAGTTCCTGCGCCAGCATCCGGGCCTGGAGGTAGAGTTGTCCAGCACTGACCGCTTTGTCGATGTGGTGCGGGAGGGCTTCGACTGTGTGCTGAGGGTAGGCACCCTGGAGGACTCCAGCCTGATAGCGCGACCCCTCGGTTACTACCGCATGGTCAGCTGTGCCAGCACCGAGTACCTTGCGGAACACGGTACCCCAAAATCGCTGGACGACCTGGTTGAGCACCGGTTGGTGCACTATGTGCTGACCCTCGGTTCGCGTCCGGCCGGTTTCGAATATGTGGACCCGGAGCGGCCGGAGGAGGAACTGTCGCTGCCGATGCGGGGCGCGGTGACCGTCAACAATACTGAGGCCTACCTGGAGGCCTGCATCGCCGGTCTCGGCATCATCCAGGTACCGGAGGCCGGTGTGCACCCCTATCTGCAGTCGGGGGAGTTGGAGGAAATACTGCCCGAGTACCGCCCGGCGCCCATGCCGGTTTCCCTGCTCTACGCCAATCGCCGCCACCTGCCGAAAAGAGTGCAGGTATTTATGGCCTGGATGGCTGAGATCATGAAACCGCGGCTGATAGATTCGCCGGGTTGACCGAAGTCGATCAACTCAAGCTGATCCAGCCAAAATACTGCGCTATCTGGCTGATGGACATCAGTACGCACATGGTGATCACCAGCGGGCGGATCAGCCTGGCACCGCCATTCAGTATCGTGTGACTGCCGATATAGGCGCCGATCACCTGTCCCAGCATCATCACTGCACCTATGGTCCAGAGCACCTTGCCGCCGGCGGCGAAGAGCGCTACCGAAGCCACGTTGGTGGTCAGGTTCAGCAACTTGGCGCGAATGGTGGCGTCGACAAGGGTCTGGCCGCGGAAGGCGACGCCGGAGGCCGCGTAAAAGGAACCGGTTCCGGGGCCGAAAACGCCGTCGTAAAAGCCCAGGGTAGGCACCCAGGTGAGCGCCCACTGCTTTTCCGTCTGTCGCGCCCGGGCTTCGGTTTTGCCCAGGTTGGGTGTCAGCCAGAAATAGAGCGCCACACACAGCAGCAATAGCGGTATCACCCAGTTCAACCAGCCGGTTTCCATGCGCTGTACCAGCCAGGTACCGAGGGCGGCGCCGACTGCCGCGGCGGCCATCAGCGGAATCAGCTCCCGCCCGCGCAGATGTCCCTTCATAAACAGCGTGATTGAGGATGTCAGGGTACCCATCACGCCCTGACTCTTGTTGGTCGCCAGTGCATTGACCGGCGCGACTCCGGCGAGCAGCAGTGCGGGCAGCGTAATAAGGCCCCCGCCGCCGGCCAGGGTATCCACCCAGCCCGCCAGCAGGGCGACGGCAAAGAAAATCAGCAGAAGTGAAATTGTCAGATCCATGAAGGGGTACTCCGGAGGGGCGCTGGTGGCGGCTATTTTGCCCGAGCAGCTATAAAAAAACATCTCCTGACAGACCCTGTCAGTCGATTTGGCGAAACTCAGACCGACCATCCATATAACCGACCGGTATTTACTTAGAGCCCCGGTTTCTCTGCTGCACAGAAAATCCCGTGCGCCTGGAATTTTGGGCAAGGATGGTGAAGTTATCTGATACCGGTGAAATGGCCCCGGGTGCAGAATTCAATGGCCGGAAAGGAGTTGTCGGGAATCCGGATTCGGATTCCAGCGAGGCACGCGAAAACCTTTTTGGGCAAACAGGGCTTGACGAGTGCAAGCGAACATTCAAAAGGAGGTGGCCCATGGGCCAGGCAGTTACCAGCGAACACAGAGCTGAATTTACCGCGGAACCCAGAGCAGTTTCCAGGCTGTCCTTTACGCCGCTGTCTGCGGCTTTGATCGCGGGTGCAGCTGCGCTCTGCCTGCTGGCCGACCTGCCGGTGTGGGTGGCGCTCGCGGGCTGGGCCTCCTACTACACCCGCGGCACCACGCTGCGCGACGGCGCCTACAATCTCGCCTGCGCAGTAACCGGCCTCGGGCTGGGAATAGTCGCCCAGGCTGCGGCGGCCAAGTGGAGCCCGGAGCTGGGAATATGGGCGCTGCCAGCGGCACTCTTCCTCGCGGCCATCAGTATACAAATGCTGAAGTTTATTACCGGCGTGAACAATATTCCCAGTTACTTTATTGGTGTACTGGTGGTCTTTGCCGCAGGCATGGAGACATCGCTGGACACCTACCTGACTCTGACGGCGGCAGTTTCCGTGGGCGCATTCGCCGCGGCACTGCCTGACATTATCCGCCAGCGACGAGAACCGGAGGTCGAGTGATGAAAATGTTGAAAGCCCGGATTGGATCGGCCATCGAATTACCCGCAGATGTCCTGAGATCCATGGTTGTCGATGCGGGATTGGCGCTGGCAATGCGACTTCAGGAAGCTGAAGCTCCTTTGGAGAGTGTCGAGCAGGTGTCACTTGAGGCAAAAAATTTCCACGCAGTTCGCTGAAGGACCGCGAAGGCGCCGTCACTGAGAGGTGTTGACGATGATCAGGCGTTTAATTTTCGCAACCGCGATGGTCTTTATTACCGCGCTGGCATTTACCGGCCCGGCTGTATCGGAAACCGAACAGAATTTCGTTTTTAACAGCAGTCAGCTGTAGCGCGCCGAAACCCATTTTGTTTATTTCGGCCCATCCCCTTGGGGCCCTGAGCAATTTGTCGAGAGTGACAACCCCACACCACCGGCAATCAGGGCCTCTTTTTTTTCCTTCGACCACTTCTTGATTTGCATCTCCAGTTTCAACGCTTCGGACTTGTCCGCCACCGCCTGATGAAACTCCAATTTCAGTGGGCCGCGCCCGCGCAGCGCCTTGGCCGCCTTGGGGCCGCCGTCCCGGTGCTCGGCAAAGCGACGCTGCACATCCTTGGTGATTCCGGTATAGAGGGCGCCGCCGTTGGTGCGGATCAGATAGACAAACCAGTCGCTCAAGAAACTGCTTCCACTGTTGCTGTGGGTCCATTTTCCGTTAGCTGGAGGGATTTGAGAAGCTCCGCTGCGAACTACATCAGTGGAGCCACTAGCGACTGTCGAAACCGTGGTGCCACTTCGCGGGGCAGGTGTTATATCCCTTTCTTCCAGTGAATCAGCAGATTCTGTTTTGATGTAGCAGATCAGGCAACTGTATGAGCAAAAATTGACCGCTTTGCTTGCTGGTTGATCAGTCTGATTTTGCCTCAGAAAAGCGTTGATACTGGCGCCAGTGATAGCTAGTCTTCACTAACTTGAATTGGTACAAATGCGCCACATAAGTGTTTAAGAATTGAACTAACAATATTGGCGTATAAAAAGAAGAAAGGGGTTTATAGCGTGTTTAGGGGTATTGTCCGCTCAGTAATTGGGGGGCTGCTTTTCCTGGCGGCATCGAATGTTTTGGCGGCGGTTGATATCTGGGGGCCGACTGAGAATGCTACAGGCACTTTCACTGTCAACATGTCTGGCGGTGGGTATCGCAGGTCGCTGTCCATTTCCAGGGACGGTGTTGAGAGCTACGGGACCTACAATGTCGATCTTACAACTTCCAAGGAATTCACAGCGGACAAGTCTGGGGTATACACGTTTACCTTCAGTGCTTACACCAAATGTTGGCAATTTATGGGCTCTACTTGTATGGAGCCGGACGACAGACAGTCTGATACTCATACGGTAAATGTTGCCTTTAAACCCAATACGCCGTCTAGCGCGAGTTTTTCCAATATAACAAGTGGTTTAACTGACAGAAACGGTCAGTTCAACTTCAATTGGGGCGCTTCGGCCACGCCGCCGAAAATCACCGGCTACCAAGTACAACAGCAATACAATAGTGGAAGCTGGTCGCAAGTTTATAAACAAGCAAATACCAGCACTCGAACGATATCGAGGCCGACGTCAGGAAAGCTTGCCGATGGCACTTATCGGTACCGTGTGCGTGCTTATGTGACAATTGGTTCGTACACCCAGTGGGGTAATTTTCGCTATTCCTCCACGATAACCGTTAATCGTAAGCCGGACCCTGTGAGCACCTTTACCCAGCCGGGCTCTGGGACTCAGGCCGCAGATTTCCAGGTCGCCTGGAGCCCTGTGAACGGCCAGTTTGATACAGTTACCAAGTACGAGCTGCAGTGTAAGGCGCCGGGCAAATCTTCATGGGGTGATGCCAGCTGCACGAAGAGCGATAACAGTATCACCAACCTTGGCTTAAACACTAAGAAAGACATCAGCCTGCCAGAAGGTACGGAAGGTACTTATAGCTTTCAGGCCCGAGCCTGCAATGGTCGTGGATGTGGCAATTGGTCTCCGACAAAATCTGTACCCGTAAATATCCCATTGTCGCCACCCGGACAAACTCAGTTCCAAAATCTGCCGGAAGAGAGTGATTTCGGCGATTACGATATCGAATGGAATATGCCTTCCGGAATTGTTACTTCTTTCGAACTGGAAAGAGAATGTAAGACCGGTATGACTACTTGTGGTTACGAAGGCTGGCACTCTGTTCAGCTCCCGAATCCATTGAGTCAAACTCATGAAGCCCGTGGCGACGTTGCGGATAAATACAGATATCGCGTGCGCGCATGTAATGACGATGCCTGCTACCCTTCCTGGACGACCAGTCCCTGGATCGACGTACACAACCTGGATGGTATTGTGCCGGCGGTCAGCTTGGCGCCGGCGACCAGCCCCGGCGCTATTGGTTACAGCGCTGAAGTGACTGATCAAGGCGATGCTGTCGTTTCCGTGCCAGTGCAGGTGGCTCCCGGTGTTAACGGCCTGATGCCGGAGATCGGAGTTCATTACTCGGGTGCGCGCTACCGGGAGCGCAACAATGAAGTGCTGCCGGAAGATATTCTGGGCTATGGCTGGAGGCTGACCGGCTTCAGCGCTATACGCCGCTGTGTCAAAAATCGCCCCGACACAGACTCCATTCAACTGGATTCCACAGACTCCCTGTGCCTCGATGGTGAACCCCTGGTGCTTGTCTCAGGTACTCACTGGCAGGCGGGTGCGCGCTATCGCACATTGCGCGACAGCTTCAATTTGATCGAGCTCAAGGAGACCAGTGGTAAAAAATGGTTCCAGGTAGCGACGCCTAGTGGTCGGGTTCAGGAATACGGTAACAGCCAGGACAGCCGGCTCAAGGCGGGTGACTCCGTCCACTTTGGCTGGAGCTTGAACAAGGTCACCGACGCCTTCGGCAATACGATGACCTACCGCTATCACCGGGATACCGTGGAGGGGATCAACTACCCACTGGAGATTGTCTACGGCAATAGCGGCGATGCCAGGATAGAGTTTGCATACGGAACCCGCAGCGATGCACCGCCCCAGCCCCTGGAAGCCGGAGAGATCGAACAGGAGCAGCTGGTATTGCTGCACCATATCAACGTATCCCTGGATGGTAAGCTGCTTCGCGGATACCGGCTTATCACTGAGGCGGCAACCGAAGAGTATCGGCGCCTGAAGCAGGTACAGCTTTGTGGCTACGATAAAACTGGTTTGGTCAGCGAGTGCCTAAATCCGCTTGAATTCAGTTGGCTTGAACCCGAGGGCTCCAACCCGATTGATATCAAGACCGGCGTGGGTGAAGTGACCGATGGTCTGGGTAAGAGCACCCGTTTCTACCACACCATGATCCGTGAAAACTCTACGGAAGGATTGTTCAGTGAGCGCCCCTTCGGCGAAGGCATTCTCCCGTCGGGAGCCAGTCCGCTGGCACCGGTGAACGGTGAATACCGCTGCGTGGTGAGCGAATTACACCGGTCAAATGGCTATGCGGATGGTTGGCATGTTACCCGATACAGCTATCAGGGCACTGGCCTGATGAGCGATAACCACTGGGGCTTTCTCGGCTATTATGCGCAAAAGATCTACGATGTCGAAACCGGCGTTGTGACCTACAGGCAGTTCCGTCAGGACTTCCCGCATTTCGGCAAGGTAGCCCGCCTGCAGCAGTATGAAGGTAACTTTGACGATAACCTGCAAGTACTGACCCAGCAGCAGTTCCTGCATCAGGCGGAGGTGCTGGACGTGGGTAGTGGCTCAACTTACCACCCCTATCTGCAGCAACAGCTCCAGACAATTCTTGAAAATAACCAAGTAATCGGTTATCGCCTGGATGCAAACCAGATTGCCGTAGGCAGTGGCACATTTGGCGAGCTTATCAGTGGAGAAGTGCACACCACCAAGCTTGCGACCGGTGCAAGCTACTCAGGTGCGCAAAGTTACTGGGGGGAGGTCGCTCCGGCAGCGATGAGCGGTGTGAAACGCAGCTCGGAAACAGCGATCACCTATAACAACAGAACAACCCCCTGGATAGTCGGCTTTTCCAGCGGCAAGGAAGCGAGTTACTTCGATGGTGACATCGGCGCCTCGCCGGATCGAGTGCAGACCCTTGTCGCCACCCCGTTTGGGAACAGTAGCAGGGTCGCTAGTGTCACGCGCTTCCCCGGCGATCCAGAGAATGAACTGACGATTACCTATGACTACGATGCCACTGGCAACCTGTTGAGCGAGTCCACTGCGGGTGCCAATATCGAGAGCCGCACTTCGCTTGCCGACAGTTACAGTGACAAGCGCTACCCTGGTACTTTTACCAATGCCCTGGGGCAGTCTATCGGTGTCAGCTACGACCCTCGCTTCGGCAAACCTTCCACGGTAACCGATGCCAACAGCCGCTCTACAAATATCGAGTACGACCCGTTTGGGCGAGAGGTCCAGCGCACCAATACCGACGGCGTTGTATTCAATACCAGCTATGATTTCTGTGCCGGCGGGGTTTGCCCCGTATACGGGAATATGCTGGCTTCATACCGGGTGAGCACCAGTTCGGCGATTACACCTACGGTAGAGCGCTACTACGACATGCTCGGGCGCCTGGTACAGCAGGACACTGAGTCGTTCGACGGCAGCACCGATTCCCGCCGCGAATACAACTACGATACTGCGGGACGCCTGTACCTCGAGACTGCGCCCTACTTCGCCGGCGAGTACAAGCCGCTGAATATCTATGAATACGATATTCGCAATCGTGTCGTGCGCATACAGAAAGCGGGCGATGGCGAGATACGCACCAGCTATTCGCCGCTTGCGGCAAGCAACCAGGTACAGGTTACCGTTGAGGAGGATGTGCACGATGCCGTCGGGGCCTTCCAGGAAACCCAGGCAAAGAGCAGCTTCTACAACCTGATGGGGGACCTGGTCAAAACGGTTGACGCCGAAGGTAGCAGTGAGGAAGTCGCCACCACCTTTGAGTACGACGGTATGGGATTGGTGCAATCCGTACTGGTAAACGGCGACCCGGATACCGAATCGACCTTTGTATACGATGTGGCCGGCAACCGTACCGGGCTGACCGACCCGAACCTGGGCGCTGTAACCACCGTTTACGACGCCCTCGGCCAGCTCGTCGGCCAGTCGGACAACAAGGGACAGATGATCAGCTACCAGTACGACAAGCTGGGGCGTCTGTTGGAGCAGACGGACGCAGATGGTGTCGCCGGCTGGGAATACGATCCCGCAGGCGCAATCGGCCAGTTGGCCAGCCGCAGCTATACGGAAGGTGGGTCGCAGGTATTCCAGGAGGACTTCAGCTATACCGGCGGCAAACTGAGCGGCACGACTACCAGCCTCCTGGCCGGAGGCGAAAGTCGCAGTTACCAGCACGGCTACGGTTATGACGGCAATGGGCGTCTCAGCTACGTGGCCTACCCGAGCGGCATTGAAGCTCACTACCAGTACAACAGCCAGGGGTATCTCTACGAAATTACCGATGGCACCAATCCGCTCAAGACCTTTAATACGGTCAACGCCTTCGGTGATGTAGAGGAGGAGGTGTACGGCAACAGCGTGGTGAGCAACCGCAGTTACAATGCCGATACAGGCCACCTGGAATCCATAGCCACCGCGGGGGCTAGCCAGATCCAGGACAACCAGTACCTGTGGCGCTCGAATGGCACACTGGAGAGCCGTCTGGTCAACGATGGCGCCGTCAGCAAGCGGGAGTCCTTTAGCTACGACGCCCTGAATCGCCTGGTCAGTGCACAGACCGCGCTGGACGGCGCGGTGCAGCGGACGCTGACAACCCAGTATGACAAGCTGGGTAATATCCTGGCCAAGACCAGCAGCCATCCGGGAGATACCAATGTCACCGGCTATCAGTATGGCCAGGGCGGCAGTGCCGGGCCGAATGCGGTCAGCCAGGCCGCAATCGGCGGCGTGGCGCACGACCTCTACTACGATGCCAATGGCGCCATCACCTACTATGATGCGGCAAGTGGCGATGACAAATGGATCACCTGGAATGCCCGGCAGCTGCCGACAGAAATCACCGTGGGCGACAGCCAGTCTACCCTGAAGCCGACGGCCAGGGATCGCTTCCAGTACGGCCCCAATGGCCAGCGTTTCTACCGTGAGACGAGCTGGTGGGATGAGGCCGAACAGACACTGCACACGGAAAAAGCCTTTATTGTCGGTAAGTTCGAGGATCTTCTGCCCGCCAATGATCCGGACTACCAGCGTATCCAGAAGACCCGTATCGACAGCAGTGTCCTCCATGTCGCCGCCACTGACCTGACCGGTGTCACTGTCGGCACGCTGGAGTATTTGCACCGCGATCACCTCGGTTCCATCGAGAAGGTCACGGACGAGGCGGGCAATATCATCCTGGATACCGCATTCGATGCCTTCGGCCAGCGCAGGAGCGCCGACTGGCAGGGTGAAATCCAGGCGCAGGAATTGGAGGAACTGCTCAGTACCCAGGGGCTGACCACCAGGCGCGGCTTTACCGGACACGAGCATCTGGACCGCACCGGCCTTATCCATATGAACGGGCGTGTTTACGATCCGCAGCTTGGGCGCTTCCTGAGTCCGGATCCGTTTGTTCAGGCTCCGGCTAACAGCCAGAGTTGGAACCGATACAGCTATGTGTTGAATAACCCTCTGTCTTTCACTGACCCCAGTGGTTATATGACTGTCCGGCAGAAATTTACTGACTACGTTACTGGAGACAATCTCCGAAATTCCGGCGGATGGCTGTCCCAATATGGCAACATGGAAAGTCTCGGTTGCAATGCGGACGTTTGTGTGACCGGCGTTCGCCCATCGAGTCCAGAGTTTGTACAATCGGTAATAAGTGACTACCAGTCTCAGGTGCCAGATAAATCGGTAGGGAGCCCAGGAGAGGATATTGCTGGTAATGGGGGGGGGGCTACTGGGGACCCGGACGAGGCGAATGAGCAGAAGAATACCACCCCCACCGGAACTACTTATAATGAAGAAGTTATAGTCACGGCTGATCCAAGTTCGGGTAGAGTTATATCCTCGATGTCTATTTTCCTTGGGACAACAGGGTTTGTGTCAGACTTTGGTCAAAAATACTTCGTTGACAGCGAAGGATATTGGCGGGGAAAGAACGGTAAGACATATTCTCCGACATGGGGTGGAAATCAATACACGGGTGGTCGGACTCGTGTTCTTAAAACAGCAAACATGATAAAAGCTGCGGGAAAAATCTCCCTTGTTGGATCTGTTGCAATTTCCGGGTCAAATATTGCCAGTTCCTATAATTCCGGGGACTCAGAGGGTATCGGTAAAGGTTTTGTTGATATTGGTATGGCGGTCGTAGGCTTGGCGTGGCCGGTTGGTACAATTGCGAGTTTGAGCTATTTTTCCGTTGATGTAGCCAATGGTGGCGACTGGAATAATAATGGAAATTGATGTCCTGGGCTTTCGGAGATTCGCATGTCAAAAATAGTTTGGTTATACGAGTTGGTTTATTATCGTATGTATAGGTGGAGTGAGCGTGTTGAAGGAGGGAGGTCAGATACGCATATTTCTGCAGCAATTATTTTGAGTTTTGTGTTAGTTCAGAATGTTTTGCTAATCTGTTTTCTATTGTTGTTTACTGGTTTGTCTGAGTTGGATTGGTTGGCGACTTTAAATAAGTGGGTTGGTTTTTTTATTGTGGTCGGAATTTGTGTTGTTAATATAGTTTTATTTGAGAGAAATGGTAGGTATGTTAGTGTTGTTGAAAAGTTTTGCAACGATGATGATAAGTCCCTGGTGAGGGATAGAGTTGTTGATGTTGTCGTGATTGGGTCTTTTGTTGTCACTATGCTGGTTATTGTTTTAATGGCTATTACGACGAAATGATTCTCGAGCCAACAGGGGCGATCTGTTTAAAACGCTTGAAAGGTTTTTCTCTATTTTTATTGCCGATGTGTATAGTAAAAAATTTCACGGTGAATTTCCGTTGCGCTCGTCTGCCATGCCGCGGGATTGAAAGGCGCCAGTGATTAAAGTGGGGTTTACTGCCCAAACCCCGTAATATTGGCGCGGCTAATCCTTAAAGTTTACAGGAATTTACGGCCTCATATCGATTCCAGTGCGGCCCTGATGGACTTTACATTTGCCGTAATAAATAGGGTGCCCACTAATTAATAGAGATCTTCGATATCTGTGGATATAAACTGGGCTGTTAGATGTGGCGAGTTTAATCAAGATAGCAACGAATAGCGTGTTATTGATGCAGTTATCTCTCAGGCAGAAAGGCATCGGAGTTTGTTGGTTAAGGGGCTAGAAGGGTAGTCGAGTTTGTATATGGCAATGCGCATAGTTGCAGCGTGTCACGTGTGATAGGAAGAGTGACTACAGGAATTGTATTGGCGCTACTAGGTGCTCTGGCGGTAGTTGGAGATGTAATCTACGGCATAGGACAAGGTCGAATTACTCTTGAGAGGGCGGCTCAGATTGCTGTTTATGGGTATGAGTAAATGCTTCGATCCAATTCTATAAGATTTGCTTTTTTATTTGTGCTTTTGGGTGTCTCTGTCGGGGTAGGGGCGGCATGGTTTGATCCGCTTTACTTGGGTGTTTTTTCTCTGTTTGCGTGGTTGTGGCTCATGATTCTTGGGCTTCCTAGAGCGGAGTCCGGAAATTTTAGAAAAATGTTAACCTTATTCTGTGTGCTGGCACTCCCGGTATCTTGGTTGGTCTATTTCATTTGCAAGAAATTTATTTTTCAAGTGTAGTTCAGCGGGTTGACGGGCTGGCAACGAGGGGTTTGATGACAGTGAGGGATCTTTTTGAGTGTATGTTGTACAAAAATTATAAATTGTTAAAAATCCGTTGTTTAATTTTATTGTTTGGTGGTGTTTTTTTTATGCCGCCAGTGACTGCAGCGGATGCCGAGCGATTGGTGGATTCCCGCTGGTATCAAGCGGATTCACCGAATTTCCGTATTATTTCCAATGGCGATTCAATGGAGGTGGAAAAACTTGCGCGGGAGTTGGAGGGCTTCCGTGTGGCGGCGCTCGGGCTGCTGCAACTGTCTGGGGATTCGCAGAAACTGACGATTATCGCCGCAGCCGATCGCGCCAGTTACGGGGCTATGGTCGGCAACAAGATGTCGCTGAATACCAGCGGTGTCTACAACAATACGCCGGTCGGCAGCTATGCACTGCTCAATTTGGACGGTCGCGGCGTCTATGCAATACATCCGGCGCGAGAGTTTCTGTTCCATGAATACACGCACTTTCTGACATACAGCCGGGGAACCCAGCGATATCCCTACTGGTACAGTGAAGGTTTTGCGGAGTTGTTGTCCACCCTCAGCTTTACCGATGACGACCGATTCCAGATAGGCACGCCGCCGGCGAGTCGTGCCGCGACACTGCTCAATATGCGCCCCATGCCGCTGGAACAGCTGCTGCGGCTGACCGCCAAAGAGGCGCGCAAGCGCGATCGCGTCCGCCTCTACGCCAGCGGCTGGATGTTGGCGCACTGGCTGCTTTTGAGCAGTGGCAAGGCAGATGAGTTCGGCGAGTATCTGCGTATGTATCAACAGGGGGCCGATCCGGTCAAGGCGCTTGAATCGGCGCTGTCGATGCCGATTGCCGATATAGAGGCAGTGTATCGCCAGCAATTTCACGGTAAATTCCCGGTGCGCTCGTCGGCCATGCCACAGGACTATGAGGCACCCGCGATTAAGGTGGATTTGCTGTCCAAACCCCAGGCGATCAAGGAAATAGCACAGTACCTCGCCAATGTGCCCCGTCGGACCGAACAGCTCAGCTCGATTCTGCAAGAGGTTTCGGAGAAGGGCGGTGAAATCGCGCAATTGAAGGCCAGTCTGGCCGAAGCGAAGATTGGTGCAGGCGAGCTGGATAGCGCTGAACAGCTGTTGGCGACCATACCGCAAGCACAGCGGGAGAGTATCTGGTTCCGGTCGCCCTGGGCCTGGCTGCAGTTGTATCGGCAGTTGCACCGAAAGACTCAACAGAGAGACAAGGCTGTCCTGAGGGATATCCGGGATCAATTTGTTTATTTGGTCAACAATAACGATACGGGCGCGACACACTGGTATGGCCTCGCGCTTGCGATGAAGATGCTTGGCTATCCGCGGGAGAAGTATACGGAAATGCTGGAGCAGGCCTATTTCCGCGCTCCCCGGGAGACAGCTATTGCGTTCGAGCTGGCTGTGGAGCTGTATCGGCTGAACGATGCTGATTATTTTGCCGAGGTGGCAACGCCGCTATTAATGGATCTGGATGGCAGGCCCGAGGCCGAGCGCTTACAGCGTATGCTCGCGGAGCTGGAAGTATCAGATAAGGAAGGCTGAAGTAGCGCAACAGTCTTGCCTGGTGTTGTTGGTCAATTTCATGTCGCCCACTTAAAGCGGCAGTGCCCGCCGAGCTGGTCGGTTGCCAGTATAAAAGCGGCTTTTGGTACGCGGGGCGCACCCTACAGGACCCGGGGCTAAAAGAGGGATTGCTGGTCGCCGGGCTGGGGCGGTGGCCGGAAACGGCTGCAGTCCAGTTTCAGCTCGCGCCGGTTCAGCCCCAGCTTGCCAATCGCGACGCGAAAGCGCTGCCGCAACAGCTGTGCGAAGACGCCTGTGCCGGTCTGGCGCTGGGCAAAATCACTCCGGTAGTCGCGCCCGCCGCGGCTCTGCTGCACCAGGCTCATCACGTGTTCGGCCCTTTGCGGATAGTGGGCGGCCAGCCACTGGCGAAATAGCGGCGCCACCTCGTGGGGCAGGCGCAGCAGTATATAGGCCGCGTGATCGGCGCCGGCATTCCTGGATGCCTCGAGGATGGCTTCAAGCTCGCAGTCGTTCAGTGCCGGAATCATCGGTGCCGCCAGGACCGCGGTGGGGACACCGGCCCGGCTGAATTGCTCGATGGTGCGCAGCCGCGCCGCGGGTCCGGCGGTGCGCGGCTCCAGCTTTCTCTTTAGCTCCTTGTCGAGCGTCGTCACGCTGATAGCCACCTGCGCCAGTCCGTCCTGTGCCATCTCCGCCAGTATCGGCAGATCGCGCAGTATCAGCTGGCTCTTGGTGACAATGGTCACCGGTTGGTTGAAACGCTGCATCACCTCGAGCAGCTGGCGGGTGATCCGCTTGTCTTTCTCCAGCGGCTGGTAGGGATCCGTGTTGGTGCCCATCGCAATGGGGCTGCACCGATAGCTGGGTTTGCGCAGCGCTTTCTCCAATAGATCCGCGGCGTTGGGCTTGAAGAAAATCCGGCTCTCGAAATCCAGGCCCGGCGACAGGTCCATATAGGCGTGGCTGGGGCGCGCGTAGCAGTAGACGCACCCATGCTCACATCCACGATAGGCATTGATCGACTGGCTGAACGGCAGATCCGGCGAGCTATTGCTGCTGATAATGGTTTTGGCTTTTTCCTCTATCGCCTCGGTCAACAGCCGCTCCAGTGGCTCCTCTTCGGTCTGCCAGCCGTCGCTCTCGCGGGAGCTGACATACGGCACGAAGCGCCCGGCCAGGTTGCTGGCGGCACCGCGGCCCTTGTGTATGCGGGCGGGGCTGTCGGGATCTTCGTTGGCCAAACCGTCGTCTCGGCACCTGTATAAATATACAGTTTATGGTGACTCGACGCCTCCGTGCAAGCCTTCCGGCAAGGGCATATAATTAGACCCGGTCGGGTAGACCCTAGCAAAGTAAGGAAATTGAGAGATGGATCTTGAGGCGGTAGCCGCTATCCGCAATTTTGCGGTGCAGGTACTGCAGGTATTCGCACTGCTGTTTGCCTTTGCGCTGGTGCTGCTGGTGCTCTATGTACTCTACCTGTACCTCTCGGATGTCAGCCAGACCAAGCAGGCCATTCGGCGCAACTTCCCGGTGCTGGGGCGCTTCCGCTATACCTTTGAGCACCTGGGAGAATTCTTCCGCCAGTACTTTTTCTCCCTCGACCGGGAGGAAATGCCCTTCAACCGCGCCCAGCGCAGCTGGGTCTACCGCGCCGCCAAGAATGTAGATTCCACCCTGGCCTTCGGTTCCACGCGGCCCCTGAACCAGCCCGGCGATGTGATCTTCCTGAATCACCCCTTCCCGACCCTGGAGAAGGATGCCGTGCCGCCGCGGGAGGTTACCGTCGGCGACGGCTATGCGCGGGAACCCTATACCACCAGTTCCATTTTCAATATTTCCGGCATGAGCTTCGGCGCCCTGTCGGTGCCGGCGGTTACTGCGCTGTCGAGAGGTGCGGCCCAGGCCGGCATCTGGTTGAACTCCGGTGAGGGCGGCCTGTCGGCGCACCACCTGGTTGGCGGCTGCGATATCGTCTTCCAGATAGGTACGGCCAAGTACGGGGTGCGCGATACCGAGGGCATGCTGTCGGACGACAAGCTCCGCGAGGTGGCGGATCACCCGCAGGTGAAGATGTTCGAGCTGAAACTGTCCCAAGGTGCCAAGCCGGGCAAGGGCGGCATACTGCCGGGGATCAAGGTCACCGAGGAAATCGCGCGGGTGCGCGGCATACCGAAGGGACTGGACTCCATCAGCCCCAACGGCCACCCGGAATTCAACAACGTGGACGGCCTGCTGGATATGCTGCACCGCATACGCCAGGTCACCGGCAAACCCACCGGTTTCAAGACGGTAGTGGGCAACACCGGTTGGCTGCACGAATTGTGCGAGTCGGTAGAGCGGCGCGGGAAGGAATTCGCGCCCGACTTTATCACCATCGACAGCGCCGACGGCGGTAGTGGCGCGGCGCCGCAGAGCCTGATGGATTACATGGGGCTGCCGATCAACCGCAGCCTGCCGCTGGTGGTGGATCTGCTGGAGGAGTACGGCCTGCGCAACAGGGTCAAAGTAATCTGCGCCGGCAAACTGCTGACGCCATCGATGGTGGCCTGGGCCCTGGCGATGGGCGCCGACTTCGTGAACTGCGGGCGCGGCTTTATGTTTGCGCTCGGCTGTATCCAGGCGATGCAGTGCAACAGAAATACCTGCCCAACTGGTGTCACTACTCACAACCCGGACCTGCAGCAGGGGCTGGATCCGCTGGACAAGGCCGAGCGTGTCTACAATTACGCGCACAACCTGGTGTATGAGGTGGGTACCATCGCCCATTCCTGTGGCGTGACGGAACCGCGCCAGCTGCGTCGCCACCATGTGGAGGTGATCGACGAGCGCGGTATGGCGGTGCCGTTGAGCGCACTGGTGCCGGATGTGAAGTCGAAGTCGGTGATTGCGACTGACAGCGGAGAGGGGTAAATGGAAGGCGTAACCACCCTGGTGGGGCAGGGGCTCTATATGGCTGTGGCCGCGGTGGTCGGCCTGGCCCTGGCCCGGATACTGCGCACCGACAATACACTCGGCTGCCTGATCGCCGGCGTGCTCGCCGGCATGCTATTGCCGGTGCTCGACTACGATACAGGGTTGCGTGCGGAAAACCTGCACCAGCTGGTGTTCTTCGTGATACTGCCGGTGCTTATCTTCGAGGCCGCCTGGCAGATTGAACCGCGGTTATTGAAGCGCTGGCTGGGACCAATTTGCCTTTTTTCCACCCTTGGCGTCGTCGTCTGTGCACTGATCATCGCGCTGCTCTCCTATTTCGGTATCAGCCACCCCACCGGCTTTCCCTGGATAGCGGCGCTGTTGACCGGTGCGATACTGGCAGCAACGGATCCGGTATCGGTGGTCTCCAGGTTGCGCCAGGGCGATACGGGTGAGGATCTGCTGACCCTGGTGGAAGGGGAGAGCCTGTTCAACGACGCGGCGGCGGTGGTGCTTTTCACGCTGGTATTGGGCGTGGCCAGCCACAGTGTGATGGAGGGCGGTGCCGAAACCGGGGAGCCGCTTATCGGTGCCGGCAACGTCGCCCTGTATTTTGCCGTGACTTTTTTCGGTGGAGTGGCGACGGGGCTGCTGTGCGGGCTGGTTACCGCAATTGTGGTGCTCTTCCTGCGCTCCGCCGGCGCCGGATTGATGACACTGGTGCTGGCGGCTTTCGGCAGTTTCTACCTTGCCGAACATGTTGTACATGTCTCCGGCATCATGTCGGTGATGACCTGTGCCATAGTGGCCCGCGCCTGCCTGCGCGAACAGAGCGAAACCTACCTTGCGCATGCCGAGCCCACCTGGGACTGGCTGGGCCTGCTGTTCACGGCGTTGATCTTCGTGATTATGGGGCTGACGATCACTTTTGAAATGTTCAGGCACCAGTGGCTGGCGATGCTGATCGCCATTGTCGCTGCCGTCGGCGCCCGCGCCATGGCCATATTCCTGATGGCGCCGCTGGCACATTTCGTCGGCCCGCCGATTCCGAAAGCCTGGCGGTTGATCATGGGCTGGGGCGGACTGCGCGGCGTAATCGCGGTGGCGCTGGTACTGTCGCTGCCGACGGAATTGCCCTACTGGTGGACGGTGCAGTCGATGGTATTTGGGGTGGTGCTCTTCTCACTACTGGTGCAGGGGATCAGCAGCAGTTGGCTGATCAGGAAGCTGAACCTGTAGTTCAGATGCCGAGGACCACTACCAGTTCGTCGCCGCTGACGGATACATTCTTGAGTACCAGCTTGGCCGCGGCCTGCTTTGTGTCCCCGGCTTTCAATTTGTAGATCGGATGGGTGGCGTAGTACTCGGTAAGTGCCAGTTCGATGACTTTTTTCGCCCTGTCGGCGTATTTTCCCGGCAATCCCTGTATCGAAAGTTGCTCTATTACCGGCTCCGCCAGGTAAAACTGGCCCTCGCCGGAATCGTACTGCAGTCGGCCAGAGGCATCTACCGAACCGTCCAGCGGTTTCCCCTCGCCACCGACCTTGACATTCAATGTCAGGTCCAGGCCCGCACCGATACGGCCGCTCTCCTCGAGCAGGTGAACTCGCGGTTCCTCCAGGGTCAGCTGGAAGACAAAGAAGTAGGTTTTGGTAAGCGGTAGCTTCTCGCTGAGCCTCGCCTGTATTTCCGCCTCTGGAATCCTGATTTCGTATTCTTTGCCGGCGAAGTAAAGGTAGCCGGCGGCGCTGAGCAACAGCGCTACGAAAGCGAATAGCCCGACCAGTCTTGCCATTTTTCGAATCTCCGGATGAAACGGACGCGATCCTCCAACTTTAGTCGTATAGCGCGGCACCGATCAATGGCCCAGAGTGCTGTGGCTCGATTCGTTCCACGGGGGTGGGCGATGCCGTCGGCGTTCAACCATTGATGCCGCCTTGGAGAAAGTGGTGACGGGCGGTAACTGCGAGAGAGAAATAATGAAACTCCTATCCCATAAAGACGTATGTGTCAGTAGCCTGCTCTCCCTGCTTTTCTTTTTTTCTGCTGCCGTTGTGCGGGCCGCCTGTGTCGACAGTGTGGTGCTGGTGCACGGCAATACCGGTGCGCCATCAGACTGGGACAATACCTACCAACAACTGCTGGACGAGGGTTACAGCAACAGCCAGATCCACCGCCCCAGCTGGGGCTCCAAGAGCTGCGCCGCCTGCAACGACCACAGCGGAACGGAAGAGAACCCGGTTCGCAGTGCCATCGCAGACGCCATAACCGCCTCCTGTACCGGAAGGATTGATGTGATCGGCCACTCGATGGGCGTCACCCTGGCCGCGCAGCAGATTATCAAATTGGGCGCACAGGACCAGGTGGATGCATTTGTCGGCGTCGCCGGTGCTTATCGGGGTCTGTGGAGCTGCGGAACCTATCCCTTCAATGTCTATAACAGCACCTGTGGGAGTAACGGACTGTCGGTATCCAGCCCCTTTCTGGACTGGCTGTACGGAAAATCTATCGCCGCGCGTGTCTACTCGATCAAGAGCTGGTCGGACCAGGTCGTATGCGCTACAGGCTATTGCACTGTAGCTGGGGTGCACTCCAGCCGCATCGCCGGGGAAGATGCCACCTATACCTACGCCTACGGGCACTTCGGCCTGCAGGCCTACACCTATGAAAGGCAGGTATCGCTGATCCGCTGACTTTCACCGGGAGCGCTGCTCAGAGAAGCTCAGTACAAGTTCCATATGGGTGTGGTCGGGAACCCGCCCGAAATTCGATTGCAGCCTGGATTGTCTCGAGGACTTTGCCGAGAAGCCCAGGCGCTCGTAGAGCTGCCGTGCGCGAGGGTTGGACTCGGCAACGTCCAGCGCTGCGACTGGCAATGCCCGCGCGCGTACTGTCTGCAGCAGCTCGGCAATCAGTTTCCGGCCTATACCGCGTCCGCGCTGCTCCTTCGCCACACCCAGGTGGTAGATAAGACCCGCCCCCGCCTTCGGGGGTTGTATCACCAATTCAGTGCGCAGGCCGCGGGTCAGGGAGCGCGCGGCGGCCAGTGGAGAATAAAAGCTGAAAATGTCCCTGAGCGCGGCGACCGTGAAGGGGAAGTTCTGGCTCGCATCGCGCACGGCACCGATGGCGACCACATTGTCTTCCAGCACTGCAGCGATATGCTGCCGATAGCCAAACTCCGATCGGCCGCGTATAAAAGCGTGGTGCAGAAAATCCCGCGATTGCTGTTCGGATCTGTCGCAGAATACATAGTCGAAGGCGGCGGGCCCGGAGCTATAGATCAGCGGAACCGCAGCATCCGCGTCTTCCGGTTGGCAGGGGCGGAAACAGATTTCGGACATAGACCAACACTTTTTCTGGTTTTCCCCAGCTTAGAGAGCAAGCAGGGGGTTGTCCAGCAGCAGCCACAGGGCCACCAGCAACAGACTGCCGCCGAACAGGAGATTTTTAACACCCTGGTGTTCCGCTTTGGAGAAAGCCCTGGTCAGGGCACTGCCAAATGCAATCCAGGACAGGTGGGTTAGCAAATTCAAAATGGCCAGCATCACCGCCAGTGTCACAATACCGACATCGCCGGTATCACCGTCTGGCTGGGGGGCGAACACCGAGAACATGGTGATCACCAGTATCCAGGCTTTGATATTCGTTGCCTGTATCAATACGCCGTCCCAGATACCCAGTCCGCGCGCAGGTGAGTCCGTATCTGTCTGCACGGGTTTGAAAAAACTGAAGGCCAGGTAAACCAGGTAAAGGGCGCCGGCCAGTTGCAGCAGATTGAGTAAAAAGCCGTGCTGAAGCCATGCCACAAAGCCAAAGCCCACCAACAGTGATTTCAGGAAGAACACCAGATCGATGCCCGTGAGCAGGGGCACAGAGCCGCGAATCCCCAGGTTGGCACCGGCGGCGGCAAAGGTGATATTGGCGGGGCCGGGACTGAATACCAGTGGGAACATCACTGCCAGCCAGGAGAGAAGAAAATCCAGGGTCATACCGACTGTCCCTTTGAGAAAAAAGGGCAGCTTACCTGGTGACTGGATTGCCCTCTTGTACAGAATTGCGCTCTGGCCCTCGCAGGTAGCGACCGGGGCTGATACCGAAGATCCGCTTGAAGTTGCGACTGAGATGACTCTGGTCGAAGAATCCGCAGGTCACCGCCACATCGGCGGCGGCCAGCCCGGACTGCAACAGGTTTCTGGCCTCGCGGGTCTTGAGCAGAATCAGGAACTGGTGCGGGGTGATGCCGAACTGGGCGCTGAAGCTGCGGATCAGCTGGTAGCGACTGCCGCCGCTCAGTTGGCACAACTCATCCAGGCCGACATTGCGTTGCCAGTTGTCCTGCAGGTAATCGCGCAGCTGCCAATTGCGGTGGTTGTCTCTGCCGCTGCGCGCATCGACCTTGCCGTCGCCGTGGCGCGTGAACAATGTGGTGATGGCCAGGGTCATCAGGCTGTCGCTGGCGAGGGCAAAGCTGGGGTCTTCCAGGCTGAGATGCAGCTGCTGCAACAGCGCAAAGAGTGGTGGGTCGTCGACGACCGGGCCTTTGACAAAGGGGGCTATGGCGCCGCAATGGGGGCTGTGTTCGGCCAGGATGTTTTCGATCAGCGACACATCGAAGTAGAACATGCGATAGGTCCAGCCGCTGTCGCTGCCGGCAAACCCGGTGTGGACCTCGCCGGGATTGATGGTGACTATCTGGCCGCGGGGAATCAGCGCTTTCTGGCCGCGGTAGTCCAGCCCCTCGGCGCCCGCCTGCACTATGCCGACGGCGAGTTCGTCATGCCAGTGCCTGGCGAAGGAAAACTTGCGGAAGGAGGCGCTGAACAGCTCTACGTCGGGATGTTGTGCGCTTTTCCAGCTCTTTGAGAATTCCTTTGGCATTGGGGGGGTTGCGCTGATCGATCGGGCAGTTATTGTCCTCGATCCGGAGCGCGGAATGCAAAGCGGCAGGGATGGATTTTTTGTGGATGCGGGAAGGTTTATCGCAGCCATGGGCCGCTCCTACAGGAGCGGCCGGTGGCCGCGAATAGGGCAGGGGATTACTGCCAGTTCAGGATCACCTTGCCGGACTCGCCGGAGCCCATGGTGTCGAAGCCTTTCTGGAAGTCGTCGATGCCGAACTGGTGGGTGATGATCGGGGTCAGGTCGAGGCCGGACTGGATCAGGCTGGCCATCTTGTACCAGGTCTCGAACATCTCGCGCCCGTAGATGCCCTTGATGATCAGGCCCTTGAAGATCACCTTACTCCAGTCGATACCCATTTCACCGGCGGGAATGCCGAGCATGGCGATCTTGCCACCGTGATTCATCGCCTCGAGCATATCACGGAAGGCGACCGGTACGCCGGACATTTCCAGGCCCACGTCGAAGCCCTCGGTCATGCCGATTTCCTTCATCACTTCCGGCAGCTTTTCCCTGCTGACGTTGACGGCACGGGTGGCACCCATTTTCTTCGCCAGGTCGAGGCGGTAATCGTTGATATCGGTGATCACCACATGGCGCGCGCCCACGTGGCGGGCCACGGCCGCGGCCATGATGCCGATAGGACCGGCGCCGGTGATCAGTACGTCCTCGCCCACCAGGTCGAATGACAGTGCCGTGTGCACGGCATTGCCGAAGGGATCGAAGATGGACGCCAGCTCGTCGGAGATGTTGTCCGGAATCTTGAAGGCATTCAGGGCCGGGATCACCAGGTATTCGGCGAAGGCGCCCTGGCGGTCGACGCCGACGCCGTAGGTGTTGCGACACAGGTGGCGGCGGCCGGCGCGGCAGTTGCGGCAGTGGCCGCAGGTGATGTGGCCTTCGCCGGAGACGCGGTCGCCTATCTCAAAGCCGGCCACTTCCTGGCCCATGCCCACCACTTCGCCCACGTATTCGTGGCCGACGACCATGGGGACCGGAATGGTTTTCTGCGACCACTCGTCCCAGTGGTAGATATGCATATCGGTACCGCAGATGGCGGTCTTGCGGATCCTGATCAGCAGGTCATTGTGGCCCGGTTCCGGGACGTCGACATCGGTGAGCCAGATGCCCGGTTGGGATTTCAGTTTTGAGAGTGCTTTCATTGGTTCGGTGCCGTGCGAATAAATTGATCGCGGCCATGGGCCGCTCCTACAGCCGATTAAAAATCCTTGTAGGAGCGGCGGGGCGGCCGTCCGCCCATGGCCGCGATCGAAATTGAATTAAATGATCTTCAGCTCTTTGCCCACTTCGACAAAGGCATCGATACACTGATCCAGTTGTTCCTTCGTATGCGCGGCGGACATCTGGGTGCGGATGCGGGCCTGGCCCTTGGGCACCACCGGATAGAAGAAACCGATCACGTAGATACCGCGCTCGAGCATCTTGTCGGCCATCTGCTGGGCCAGGGCGGCGTCGCCGATCATGACCGGGATGATCGGGTGGTCGGCGCCGGCCAGGGTGAAACCGGCATCCGTCATGCGCTGGCGGAAATAGGCGGAATTCTCGCGCAGCTGCTCGCGCAGCTCGCCGCCCTCCATCAGCATATCCAGCACTTTCAGGGAGGCGGTGACAATCGCCGGCGCTACGGAATTGGAGAAGAGGTAGGGGCGCGAGCGCTGGCGCAACAGGTCGATGATTTCCCTGCGCCCGGAGGTGAAGCCACCGGAGGCGCCGCCCAAGGCCTTGCCCAGGGTGCCAGTAATGATATCGATGCGGTCGATCACATCGCAGTACTCGTGGGTGCCGCGGCCGTGCTCGCCGAGGAAGCCCACCGCGTGGGAGTCGTCTACCATCACCAGCGCGTTGTACTTGTCCGCCAGGTCACAGATGGCTTTCAGGTCGGCGATCACGCCGTCCATGGAGAAGACGCCGTCGGTGGCGATCAGTTTGGTTCTGGCGCCCTCGGCGTCGGCGGCCTGCAGTTGCTTTTCCAGTTCGCCCATATTGTTGTTGGCATAGCGGAAACGCTTGGCCTTGCACAGGCGCACGCCGTCGATAATGGAGGCGTGATTGAGGGCGTCGGAAATGATTGCGTCCTCCGGCCCGAGCAGAGTTTCGAAGAGGCCGCCGTTGGCGTCGAAACAGGAGGTATAGAGGATGGTGTCCTCAGTGCGCAGAAATTCCGACAGGCGCGATTCCAGCGCCTTGTGAATGTCCTGGGTGCCGCAGATAAAGCGCACCGACGCCATGCCGAAGCCGTACTGGTCCAGCCCCTCCTTGGCCGCCTGGATCAGGTCCGGGTGATTGGCCAGGCCCAGGTAGTTATTGGCGCAGAAGTTCAGCACTTCAGTGTCGTTGTTGACCTGTATCTGCGCGGCCTGTTGGGAGGTGATGATACGCTCGCGCTTGTAGAGACCGTCCGCCTCTATCTGTTGCAGTTCGTCGCGCAGATGCTGGAAGAATGATTCTGGCTTGGACATGGTGTTGTTATTGGCTCCTGTCTGGTGCTTGTGGCACTTGATGGGTGTCGCATTGCAACACTGCCCATCGATTCTAGTTCATCCCGCCAGTTCGCAGGCCTTGTGGGCTGTAACCGGGTGCTCGCTGGCGCGGCAATTGGTGGCGAATTTTAATGCCTCTTCCGCGGTTTCGAACAGTAGTTGCCACAGCAACTGTCGGTCGGCTCGTCGCACGGCACGTACGGCGGTGCGCTGGCGCTGGCTGGCTATCTGAATTTCGATAACGTCTGTGCTGGATTGCGGTGATTCGGACATGGTCCCTCCAATACTCGTACCTTGAGTAGAACGCTTGGAGGACTGACGTGGAAGCGGCGAACAACGGTAGATTCGCGTATCCGGTTGGATTGCTCGATATGTCGCATATCTAAGCCCCATCCCCTCTGCATACTGCGAAAGGGAAACCACCTTGCCCCGGTCGGCAGGTTGGCGTTGGCGTCAGCCACTCTCTGGATGTGGGGGCAAAGATAACGGGGAGTGGATACGCAGTCAAGCGCATGCGGCCCAGGTGGGCACCCGCGGCCCGGCTTGCGCGCGCGGACCGCCAGGGAGCCACACCGCCCTCCGGAGAGGGCGGCGCAGCAGTTTATGCCGGCAGCTGCACGGATTTCAGTTCGATAAACTCGTCCAGGCCGGCTTCACCGAATTCGCGCCCGTTGCCGGAGCGCTTGTAGCCGCCGAAGGGCGCGTCGTAATTGAACTCGCCGCCGTTGACGAAGCACAGGCCGGCCTCGATGCGCCGCACCACCGGCAGTGCGCTGTCGGCGTCCTTGGCCCAGACGCCGCTGGAAAGACCGTACTCAGTGTCATTGGCGATGGCGATGGCCTCATCCATATCCCTGTAGGGGATCAGGCAGGTGACCGGGCCGAAGATCTCCTCGCGGGCGATGGTCATTTCGTTGTTGACGTCGGCGAAAACCGTGGGTTTGACGTAGAAGCCCCTGTCGAGGCCCTCCGGTGCCTCGGTGCCACCGGTCACCAGGCGCGCGCCCTCGGCCACACCCTTCTCGATATAGCCGCGCACTATGTCGCGCTGGCGCGCTGACGACAGCGGTCCCATCAGGGCATCGGATCCTGTGCCCAGTGCGACTTCCTCGGCGAACTGCTTCGCGATTTGCACCGCCTCGTCGTAGCGCTCCGCCGGCACCAGCATGCGGGTCAGGGCGGTACAGGTCTGGCCGCTGTTGATGAATACATCCTCGCAGCCCCAGCGCACGGCTTTCTCCAGATCCGCATCCGGAGTAATGATCAGCGGCGACTTGCCGCCCAGCTCCTGGGTCACCCGCTTGACCGTGGGCGCGGCCGCCCTGGCCACTTCCACGCCGGCGCGGGTGGAGCCGGTAAAGGACACCATATCGATATCCGGGTGTGCCGACAGCGCGGCGCCGACTATGGGACCGGCGCCGGGTACCAGGTTGAATACACCCGGTGGCAGGCCGACGGACTCGATGATCTCGGCCATCACATAGTCCTGCAGCGGTGTGATTTCCGACGGTTTGGCGATCATGGTGCAGCCGGCCGCCAGCGCCGGCGCCACCTTGCCGACGAACTGGTGCAGCGGGTAGTTCCACGGCGTGATAAAGCCGCAGACACCGATGGGCTCGCGAATCAGCAGCGAGTGGCCTGCCTTCTCGGTTTTCTCCATGATGGACGTGCGATCGGCGTAGTAGCGCATCGCATAGATGGGGCCATCCACATGCAGCCACTTGGTGATATGGGCCGGGCACCCCAGCGCCTGGGACACCGCCTGGATCAGGTCTTCCTTGCGCTCTTCCATGCCGTCGGCGATCGCATTGAGGAAGGCGGCGCGCTCACTGGCACTGGTATTGCGCCAGCTCCTGAAGGCTGTCCTGGCCGCCTTTACCGCCTCATCCACATCCTCGGCCGAGCCCTGCACCACCTGGCAGATGACTTCCTCGGTGGCCGGGTTGACTACCGGGTGCAGTTGGCCGCCGGGGGAATCCTGCCACTGGCCGTTGATATACAGTTTGTCCGTTTTCAGTTTGTTGAAATCTGTCATGGGTATTCTCTATGTCGGCTCGTCTTGTGCCGTAGGGTGCGCCGTGCGCACCGCCATGGCAATGGTGCGCAAGGCGCACTCTACGGGGCGGTGATTTCGATCAGGGTCGGAGTCTTTCTATTCAGGGCTTCGGCTACGGCGCTTCCCAACTGCTCCGGCTTATCGATGCGGCAGCCCTCGGCGCCGAAGGATCTGGCCAGGGCGACGAAGTCCGGCGTGCGCAGGTTGACGCCCTCCTGGGGCACCTCCGCCTCGTCCATAAAGTCGCGGATCTCGCCGTAGCCCGCATTGTTCCACACCAGTATCGGCAGCGGCAGCTGCTGTTCCACCGCCACCGCCAGCTCGCCCAGGGTAAACATCAGGCCGCCGTCGCCGATCAGTGCCAGCACCTCGCGCCCGCCCGAGAGCCTGGCGCCTATGGCCGCGGGCAGGGCAAAACCCAGGGTGCCGTAGCCGGTAGTGCAGGTGAGATGGCTGCGCGGGCTGTACAGGGGCAGGGCGTGGTTGGTGTTGTAGGCCAGCTGGGTGGAGTCGGTGACCAGTATGCCATCCTCCGGCAGCGCCGCGCGCAGCGCCTCTACCCAGGGGAAGCGCGCCTCGGAGCCGTCCCACCACTCGCCGCGGCAGTCCCGCAGTATCTGCGCCAGCTCCTCTTCGGCGACCTTGCGCACCCCTTCGCCGCGGGCGGACAGGGTGTCGTCCAATTGCTTCAGGGTCTCTCGCGCGTCGGCGCAGATGGCCAGGTCCGGCCGGGCGTTGCACACCAGTTGGGCCGGATCTATATCGACGCGGATCAGCCTGCCTTTGAAGGCGTAGTTGTCGCGCACCAGATTGCGGTCGGTTTCCGCCAGTTCGGTGCCCACCGCCAATATCACGTCGGCGTTCTCCACCCGCGCGCGGGCACAGTCAAAGCTCAGGTTGGCGCCGCCGCACAGCGGGTGGCGTTCGTCGACCACGCCCTTGGCGGCCAGGGACAGGAAAACCGGGGCGGCCAGTTTTTCCGCCAGCCGGGTGGCCTCGGCGCCGGCGGCCTGGGCACCGCCGCCGAGCAGTATTGCCGGGCGCTCGGCGCCTTGCAGCCACTCGGTCGCGGTGGCCATGCCCCCGGCCCCGGCGGCGGGCAGCTGTGGCTGCGGGCTGGCGCGGTAATCTTCCAGTCGGCCCGGCATGGACGCCGAGAACAGGTCGATGGGTATTTCGATATGCACCGGTCCCGGGCGGCTCGAGGAGAGTAATTGAAAGGCGCGGGCGATCACCTCCGGCAGCTGCTCCGCCTGGGTCAGCGTGTGCTGCCAGATGCAGAAGCCGCGGCTGGCATCACTCTGGCGTGGCAGCTCGTGCAGACGCCCGCGGCCCATACCCAGGTCCTCGCGGCGGTTGACGGCACTGATGACCAGCATGGGCACTGAGTCGGAGTAGGCCTGGGCCATGGCGGTGGCGGCGTTGGTCAGCCCCGGGCCCGTGATCAGGAAACAGACACCCGGCCTGCCGCTGGCGCGGGCGTAGCCGTCGGCCATAAAGGCGGCGCCCTGTTCGTGGCGCGGGGTGATATGTTGCAGGTCGCTGCCGGGCAGTCCGCGGTACAGCTCGATGGTGTGGACACCGGGGATGCCGAAAACCTTTTCCACCTGGTATTCGCGCAGCAGGCGCATCAACACTTGAGCACATGTGGGTGCAGAGGACATTCCGCTATTTCCTTGGCAAATTGAAAGTGCAAGGAGCCTAGCGGCCGCCGGCAGGGGGCGCAAGCGTCCGCAGAGTCTGCTTATGAATCCTGAAAATCGCAGGATAATTGAGAATAGTCCGCGGTCGCGAAAGGAAATTTGCGCGACAGCTGCCCGTCTGCGCACGATTGGGAAATGGGCCGGGACTAAGTACACTTCACCGCTGAGTAACAAAGGAAGTCACACAATGGAAATCGATCAATGGCGCCGGGAATACCTGCGCGGCGGCCTGCGCCGCGCCGATCTCAAAGAGGGCCCGGTAGAGCAGTTCCGCCAGTGGCTGGGTGAAGCAGTGGAGGCGGATCTCACCGATCCCAGCTCCATGTGCCTGTCCACTGCCGATGCCAGTGGCCAGCCGTCGCAGCGCATAGTGCTGCTGAAGGGTTTTGACGAGCGCGGCTTCGTTTTCTACACCAACCTCAACAGCCACAAGGCGCGGGATATCGCGGCCAACGCCAAAGTTTCACTCCTGTTTCCGTGGCAGTCACTGGAGCGCCAGGTCATTGTCTACGGGCACGCGGTGCCGGTGGAGCGGGAGGAGGCGCTCGCCTATTTCCGCACCCGCCCGCGGGACAGCCAGCTGGCCGCCTGGGCCTCGCAGCAGAGCGAGCCGCTGCCCGACCGCGCACAGCTGCAGCGGCAGTTCGAGTCAGTCAGATCGCGCTACGGTGAAGATGAAATCCCACTGCCGGATTTCTGGGGTGGCTACCGGGTGATCCCGGACGCGGTGGAGTTCTGGCAGGGCGGTGCCAGTCGATTGCACGACCGCTTTATCTATCGCGCCGCGGACGGTGGCCAGTGGAAAGTGGAGCGGCTTTCGCCCTGATGCGGGCCGCCGTTTCCGGCAGGGGGGAGTCATGGACAGGAAATCCGTCGAGAAGGGCTGGGCCGCGCGCGGTTTCAGTTGCGATCTGTGGGTGGATCCGCCCGGACAATGCTGGGAGGATTTCGTACATCGCACCGACGAGCTCCTGATGCTGGTGGAGGGGGCGCTGGAAGTCGAGATAGACGGGCGGGTGCACCGGCCGCAGATCGGCGAGGAGCTCCTGATCCCCGCCGGCGCGCACCACTCGGTGCGCAATACCGGCAGTGTGACTGCGCGCTGGTTATACGGTTACAAGGCCACTTAAAATAATCGCCAGATTTTTATTCGAATAGTTCCATTTGTCGGAGGGGGATAGTCATGGCCGTAATCGGTATCGATCTGGGGACTACCAACAGCGCCTGTGGTGTACTGGCGGAAGGGGAAGTGACCCTGATACCCAACCGCCTGGGCGAGGTGTTGACGCCTTCGGTGGTCGGCCTGGACGACTCCGGCAAACTGGTGGTGGGCAGAACAGCCAAAGAGCGGCTGATCAACCACAGCGACAGCACCGTCGCCGCCTTCAAGCGATTGATGGGCACCGATCACAAGGTCAAGCTCGGCCGGCAACTGTTCAGCGCCACCGAACTGTCTGCGCTGGTACTGCGCTCGCTGAAAGAGGATGCCGAGGCCTACCTGGGCGAGGAGGTCACCGAGGCGGTGATCAGCGTGCCGGCCTATTTCAATGACAACCAACGCCACGCCACCAAGCTCGCCGGAGAACTGGCCGGATTGAAGGTGGAGCGGCTGATCAACGAGCCCACTGCGGCGGCCATCGCCTACGGCCTGCACGAAAAGCGCGAGGGCAATTTCCTGATCCTCGATATGGGTGGCGGCACCTTCGATGTATCCATACTGGAATTTTTCGACGGTGTCATGGAGGTGCACGCCAGCGCCGGTGACAATTTCCTCGGTGGAGAGGACTTTGTCGAGGCGATGATCGACAGTGTGTTGCGCGAGTTCGAGCTCGACAGGAACACCCTCACGCCGCGCCAGTTGCAGAACCTGTATATGCAGATGGAAACCGCCAAGCGCCGCATCAGCCAGCAGTCCGGGCAGTGCCTGGAGCTGGAGCTCGGCTCGCGCAAAGCCGAATGGCAGGTGACTGCCGAGTGGTTTGAGAAGGTCAGTACCCCGCTGATGCTGCGCACCAAACGGCCGATAGAGCGCGCCATGCGCGATGCCGACCTGCCGCCACAGAAACTCGACGAGGTGGTGTTGGTGGGCGGTTCCACCCGCCTGGCCCTGTTCCGCTCCATGGTCGGGCGCATGTTCGGCCGCCTGCCGTCCTGCCACCTGGACCCGGATACGGTGGTGGCGATGGGAGCGGCCATACAGGCCGGCCTCAAATCCAGAAATGCGGCGCTGGACGATATAGTGCTCACCGATGTCTGCCCCTATACCCTGGGTACCGGGATCATCAATCAGGACAGTCCGGAGCAGGGCGAGTATTTCCTGCCCATCATCGAGCGCAATACCGTGGTGCCCATCAGCGTGGTGCGCCGGGTCTGGACCGCCCACGAAAACCAGACAGAGGTGCGCGTGGACGTCTTCCAGGGCGAGAATCGGCTGGTGAAGAAGAACGTCTACCTGGGTGAGATGAGCGTGCCTGTTCCCAAGGGCCCCAAGGGTGAGGAGGCGGTGGATATCCGCTACAGCTACGATATGAATGGTCTGCTGGAAGTGGATGTCACCGTGGTCTCCTCCGGCAAGACCTTCAACAAGCTGATCGAATTTACCCCCGGCGCGCTGAGCGAAGAGGAAAAAGCCAGTTCGCTGGAAAAGCTCGCCAGGCTCAAGTTCCACCCCCGCGAAGACGAGCAGAACCGCGCACTGATCGCCCGTGGCGAGCGCCTCTATGAATCCAGTTTGGGCGAACAGCGGGACTATATTGCCCAGCTCCTGGGAAACTTCGACCGGATACTGGAGGGCCAGAACCCGGCGGAGATTAAAAAGGCCCGGGCCAGCCTGCAGGAGATACTCGACCGCTTCGACGGCGAGGATTGGATCTGATGAATCCCTGGGCAGTTCTGGACATAGATCCCTGCGACGACCCGCGCGCGATCAAGCGCGCCTATGCGAAGAAGCTGAAGCAGACGCGGCCGGACGAGAAGCCGCAGGAGTTCCAGCAGTTGCACGCGGCCTACAAGCGGGCGCTGAGTATCGTCGAGAGCCGCCCGGCGGCAGTCCCTCAGCCGATTGAGAGCCCTCAGCCGGTAGACAGTCCTCAGCCGGTAGACAGCCCTCAGCCGGTAAAAAGTTTGCTGCCAGTGGAAGAACTGCAACCAGTTGAGAGCGCTCAACCCGAGATGGCGGTAGAGTTGGACGGGGCGGTGTCCGCATCGATGGCGGGCGGGGGTTCCGGTCCAGAGGAGTCTTCCAACAGCGAGCGCCAGCCTCCCGCAGTTAGCGAAGATCACCACCGGCGCTTAGAGGAGGAGCGGCGGTGCGCTGAAGAAGAAGCGGAACAGCAGCAGCGAATCGATGAGTACCATCGGGTGCTGAGCCGGGTTGATCAGTTGCTGGAAAGCGACCGCATCAATCGGGAGGAATTCTGGCGCTTTCTCGCCGAAACGCCCTATATGCTCGAAGAGGAGTTCAACTGGAACCTGGGGCTGGGAGTCTTCGAGCATTTGGCACGCCTGAAGCTGGAACGGCAGGGCCGCGAGAACCGGCGCCACCCTCAGATCGCCAACAGTATCCTGACCTACTGCGATCTGCTATTTGACTGGTCCGGCAACCGGGGTCATTTATACCGGCAGTTCGACGAGAAGCTGGCCGATGCGATTTTCCAGTCAATACAGGAGGAAACGCCGGGCCCGGACCCGGCCAGGGGCCTGCGCGGAGGCCGCAAGCTGGTCAGGCAGAAGAGCCAGGCCCCCGAGGAGAACCTGGATTTTTACTATTTCGGTCATCTGCTCGCGCGCGCCTTCGCCGTGTTGCTGGATATCTTTCTTATTTATGTCACATTGGGCCTTGTTAGCTCGGCGGTAATGATGAAAGCCCTGGGGAAAACCGAGACGGATGCCAGTTTAATAGCGTTTTCCATTGCTGTGCTCGGCTACCTGCTGCTGGCCTGGATTGCCGAGTGCTCTCCCTGGCAGGCGACGCCGGGCAAATACCTGCTGGGCTACAAGGTGACCAACCGGCAGTTCAAACGCATAGGCTACCTGCACGGGCTCTGGAGATTAGTCAGTTTCATTTTAACCCTGCCGCTGTTCAAGGTGGGCTGGCTGATCAACTGCTTCCTCGGCGGCAACTTGATCCACGACCGACTGAGTCGCAGTTATGTGATCAATTTTCGCAAGAGCCGCGAAGAGCAGCTGCGCAAACAGAACGACTGAGAGGCCGATCACTGCCCCTGGTCAATGCCCTTAAAGGGTGCAGTTTTACGGCCAATAGAGTCTCCCTCAATGGCTCGACGGATTTAATCTCCCTTTCCAGACAAACCGGGCAATTTTCCCTGCAATCGGTGATAAATTGACTTTCGCCGATTGGGGTGACCCTGTAATCTTCTACCGTCACCGGTGTCGACCGATACCGGTGACGATGTATCAGCGCGGTCTTCTGGTCGGAATCCCAAAATACAAAAGCACAAGGGGTTGTTGTGTACCGATCGCTGTAGGTCCGTTGCTGGATATAAAAAATATAAAGCAATGGAGAGAAAAGATGGGACGTCCGTTCAATATGAAAAACCATGCTGTACTGGCTTCCGCCTGTTCAGTCGCTACCCTGTGGCTGGCCAGCGGTGCCCACACCACCTATGCCGCCGAGGGTTCGGTGAGCACCATTATGGAAGAGGTGGAAGTCACCGCGCGCAAGCGCGCCGACGCCGAGAAGCTGCAGGAAGTGCCCGTGGCGGCCACCGCCTATTCCGGCGATCAACTGGAGGCCCTGCAGACCAAAGACCTGCAGAGCCTGGCCTTCAAGATGCCCAATGTGCAGCTGGACGATGTGGGCACGGTCAAGAACACCGCTAACTTCACTGTGCGCGGCCTGGGGGTTAACAGCTCGATTCCGTCCATAGACCCGACCGTGGGTGTCTTCGTCGACGGCATGTACCTGGGGGTCAACGCCGGTGTGGTGACCGATCTGTTCGACCTGGAAGGCATCGAAGTGCTGCGCGGCCCCCAGGGGTTGCTGTTCGGCCGCAATGTGACCGGTGGTGCGGTGGTCATCAAGACGGCCCGGCCGAGCGAGGAGTTCACCAGCCGCTTCAAGGTGTCCACCACCGATAACCTGGACAGTATTGCAGCCATGACCGTCAATGGCGCCATTTCCGATAGCGTCAACGGCCGCCTGACCGCTTACTACAACAACGACCAGGGCTGGTTTGAGAATGTGGCCACGGGCAATGACAACGCCGGCGCTTCCGATACCTGGTTTATACGCCCGAGCTTCAGCGTGCAGCTGAGCGAAACTGCGGATTTGCTGGTGCGTATGGAGCACGGCAGGATGGATTCCGACGGCGTTGTGGCGCAGAACCGCGGCAGCGATATGCTGATCGTAGGTACCGACGTTTATCCCAGCGCGACCCAGATAGCGGGTGCCTTCGGCATCACCGACTGGGACAACAGCGACGATTCCTTCCAGGTGGCCCAGGACGAGGAGGGTTACCAGGAGGACGAGTGGAGCCAGGTGATCGCCGAGTTCAACCAGGATGTGGCCTTCGGCAATGGCACCATTACCAATATCCTTGCCTGGCGCGAGTACGACGCCATCGGCCTGGGGGATATCGATTCCCTGCCAGTATTCGGATTCCACGCCAACACCTCAATCGAGCAGAGCCAGGTCTCCAATGAATTGCGCTACGCCGGTCGCTTCGGCGCCACGGCACTGACCACCGGTGTCTACTGGTTCAGCCAGGATATCGATTACCTGGAAAACCGCCTGTTGTCGGGCGGCGCTGTCGATATTACCGGCGGGGGTACCCAGGACCACCAGGCGCTGGGTGTCTTTGCGCAGGCCGATGTCGACCTGAATGATGCCTGGGTGCTGACTCTGGGCGGCCGCTATTCCACCGAGGACAAGGATGCGAAGATCGCAACTATCCCCTTGAACCTGTGCAGTCTTGACGGCTGTGCCGCCTACGACTTCGAGGGCAGTGAATCCTGGAGCGCCTTTACACCCAAGGTGGGCCTGCAGTGGAATCTGAGCGACGATGCGCAGCTGTACAGTTTCTGGACCAAGGGCTTCCGCAGTGGTGGCTACAACTTCCGTAATGCGGGTATCAATCCTGCAACTGGCATGCCCTATCAGCCTCAGGTAACCGATCAGGAAGAGCAGGCCAGCTTCGAGATAGGGGCCAAGGCCGAGTGGCTGGACAGCCGTTTGCGCACCAATATGGCGTTGTTCCACAACACCATCGACGATATGCAGCGGGAGGAGAACCTCCCGGACGCACTGACCGGTGTTGCGCAGATTATTCGCAATACTGCCGATGCCACCATTCTCGGTGCCGAGTTTGAAGCATTGGCGGCGGTCAGTGACAGCCTGCTGCTCTCCGTTAACCTGGGCTATGTCGATGGCGATTATGACAGCGTCAATGGCGATATCAGTGGCGACGGCCTGGTGAACGACGTCGATCTGGGCCTGGATATTCCGCGCCTGGCCCCCTGGACCTACGGCGTCGGCCTGGTGCACGACCTGGCCCTGGGTTCCGTCGGTACCCTGACTTCGCGTATCAATTTCAACCACCGCGATACCTCGCCCTACACCGATAACAACCGCGGTATGCTGTCGGAAGTGGATATGCTCGACTTCAGCATCGGCTTCGTGCCGGATGCCGGCAACTACCGCCTGGCGCTGTTCGGCAGGAACATGCTGGACGAACTGAGTGAAGGCAACAACACCCAGCTGCCGCCTACGCTCGGTGGTGTCGGTGCAACATTCACCCCGCTGAACAAGGGCCGGGTAATGGGCGTCGAGCTGACCTACGACCTGTAATTCCGCAGAAGTCTCTGTCGGAATTTTTGATCGCGGCCAGGGCCCGCCCCTACAATGCGCAGATAACGCTTTTGTAGGAGCGGCCCTTGCCCGCGAACTTATTTGCAGTACAGCAAAGAGCTTGCAACGGAGTGACTGATGCGCTTTATCGACTTGCCAGAACACGGCGGCCCCGAGGTAATGCAGCTGGCGCAGGGGGACAAGCCGGTCCCGGCGGCGGGAGAGGTCCTGATCAGGGTGACCGCCGCCGGCGTCAACCGGCCGGATATCGTCCAGCGCATGGGCTATTACCCGCCGCCGCCCGGGGCTTCACCGATAATGGGGCTGGAGGTGGCCGGGGAGGTGGTGGCCCTCGGTGATGGCGTCGATCGCTGGCAGGCGGGCGACAGTGTCTGTGCCCTGGCCAACGGTGGTGGCTACGCGGAATACGTCGCGGTGCCGGCCGACCAGTGCCTGCCGGTTCCGGACGGGCTCTCGATCGTCGAGGCGGCGGCGCTGCCGGAAACCTTCTTTACCGTGTGGAGCAATGTCTTCGACCGCGCGCAGCTGCAGGCCGGAGAGGTGTTTCTGGTGCACGGGGGCTCATCGGGGATTGGCACAACGGCCATCCAGCTGGCGAGCAACTTCGGCGCGCGTGTCTTTGCCACTGCCGGTTCCGCGGAGAAGTGTGCAGCCTGTGAGAAGCTGGGGGCGGAAAGGGCGATCAACTACAAGAGCGAGGATTTCGTCGAGATAGTGCGCGAGGCCACCGATGGCCGGGGTGTCGATGTTGTCCTGGATATGGTGGGCGGCGACTATATCGATCGCAATATCCAGACCGCCGCAAAGGATGGGCGCATCGTCAATATCGCCTATCTGCAGGGGGCCAGCGTGCAGGTGAATATGTTGCCAGTGATGCTCAAACGGCTGACCCTTACCGGCTCCACCCTGAGACCGCAGCCGGCAGAGGTGAAGGCGGCCATAGCCGCTGCGCTGGAGTCGAAGGTGTGGCCGCTGATTGCAGCGGGCAGAATTCGCCCGCAAATTGCCGCCACTTTTCCGCTGGAAAGCGTCGCCGATGCGCACCGGCTGATGGAATCCAGCGGTCATATCGGCAAGATTGTATTGACCCTGTAGCGGCTGGCCGCGGAAGGGTGAGGCCGGTTGTGGCTACCTCGCCCGCGGTCACGTCGGTGTAGGCCTTGTACAGGTTGCTGATATTGCGCACATACTGCACCGGCTCTGCGCCGCGCACGTAGCCATAGCGCGCTTTTTTGAAATAGCGCGGTTCCGAAAGTCTGAGCTGTTGATAGGAGACATCCGTGCCTCTCCTTTAGTCAGTCCGCGTGGTCGAACTCGCAGGGAACCGCTGCAGGTTTATGGTAGCGCGGTTTTTTGGATAACTCCTTTCCGGCCCGGCCGCTTTTCTGACCTGGAAGTGTCGCCTGTCCACTTGTGAGAAATTTACTCGGTCACTTCTTCACGGGCACCCGAACCGCTTGCAGGTTTTTCGGGGTCTGTTTCCGGCTTGCGCAGGGGGGGGCGTACGCTGACATCGCCGGTGGCAACGTCGACATAAGCCTTGTAGAGATTGCTGATCTTGCGCACATACTGCACCGGTTCCGAGCCGCGCACGTAACCGTAGCGGGCTTTCTTGAAGTACTGCGGTTCGGCCAGTTTCAGCATGGCCACTTCGACATTGTCGAACCAGACATTGGGATCCAGACCCAACTGTTCAGCCAGCCGCTGGGCATCGAGGAGGTGGCCGTAACCGGCATTGTAGGAGGCCAGGGTAAACCAGAGTTTGTTGACCGTCGGCAGTGTCGGGTCGAACCTGTCCCTTACCCAGTTAAGATATTTGACGCCGGCCTGGATATTGCGATCCGGTTCGAACACCGGCGGTGGAAAACCCATCTCCTCTGCGGTGGCGGGCATCAGCTGCATCAGGCCCTGGGCGCCCACGGGTGACACCGCCTTGGGGTTGAAGTTGCTTTCCTGCCACATCTGCGCGACCACCAGGCGCCAGTCGAAGTCATAGTTCAGCGACGAATCCTTGACCAGTTCGTCGAACGGTGAGAGGTCCTGCCCGGGGATTACCCGCGCGCGGATCCGCTGTGTGAAACGTTTGTCGGGTTCGAAATAAGCCGCGTATTTCCGTTGATACTGCTTGGTCTGGCGAAACTCCTCAATAAATTTGTTGAGGTTCTGCAGCAGGTGCCAGTTCTTGGTCACCACCATCCAGCCCTGGGGTTTCGGGTCGCCGAGCACAGTGCCGGCGACCAGGTTGGGCTGCAGGGATGCCTCTATCTTCACCTGACCTGTATCGGCGATGGTGGCATCCAGCAGTCCGTCGGCGATCATATTGAAAATCTGCGAGATGGACATTCCCGGCGGTGCGGTTTTAATCTCAACGTCGATCCCGCTCTCCCTGATTGCTTCTGCGGTGGGCAAGAATGAGGAGAAGGGGCGCAGTGTCAGGGTGCGCCCGCTGAGATCCTGCACTTTTTCAATCGGCGGGCGCTTGTTGTTGCTGATAACCTGTTCGGGTGTCTCCATATAGGAGCTGGTAAAGGTAATTCCCTGTTCCTTGCGGACATCGGTAATTGTGGTCGAGGCGCCGGCAAAATCCCCGCGCCCGGCCTTGAGCCAGTCGATCAGGCTTTCATCGTAGGGAACCACGATAACCTGCAGTTGCAATTTGTGCTTGTCGGCAAAGGCCTTGGCCAGGTCGTAGTCAAAGCCCATCAATACGCCTTTCCAAAGGAAATAGGTCGTGGGGCCGTTGTAGGTCAGGAATCGTATCAGGCCGGATTTCTTGATTTCTTTCCAGTCGGTGATGCGGTCTGTCCGCTCCGTAACCAGGTTCCGGGTCAGGTAGTTGTTAATGGTGGTTAGCAGGCGTTTTGAATCCTTTCGCAGCCCCCAGGCAATATTCTCCTTTTCGGAAACGCTGGCTCCGATGCGCATGTCGTCGCGATACTCGCGCATGCCCTCTGCCTCATTGCTATCAAGTATGGAGGCTTGATCCGGCTTTTCATTGACAAGGTCCATGAGTGCATCCAGGTCGTCGTTGTAGGGGACTTCCTGTAATGTGATATTGGCATCCGGATTTTCTTTTATCAGTCGCTTGGCGGTATCTACGTGCGTGGTTCCCTCGAGGACGAGCAGTTTTACATCGCGCAGTTTCTGCAGGTCGTCGATATCGGGACCGCGGGTGCCGGTGACCAGCTTCTGTTCGATATGCATCAGGGGCTGGGTAAAGTTCAGCAGCTTCTCTCGTTCCTCTGTGACGGTCAGGTTGTCGGCAATGATGTCCGCGCTGCCGTCCTCGACCAGGGCGATGGCGTGGCTGGGGGATTCCGCATCCACCCACACGGCTTCCAGCTTTAGCTTTTTGGCGAGCGCCGTAGCCAGCTCAATATGGCGTTGCGTGACGATGGCTGATCGTGGCAGTTGTTCCCCGAGAGGACTGGAAAAGGTGGTAAAGCGGATGATGCCGCGCTTTTTCAGGGCGGCCAGGTCGCCGGTCTCAATGTAGTTGGTAAATTCGATCCGCTTCTGAGCGGTGGGGGCTTCAGGGGTTTCGTCCGCAGCGACTGGAGACTCGGCCGGGGCGGTCTCTTCGATTTTGCGGTCCGGTTTGCCGCAGGCCGCAACCAGCAACAGGGCCAGCAGGGCGACCGCGAACATTGTTGCGCCCGGAAAGTGGGCGCCTTTGTAACGACTCGGCATAGACCGCTCCGTCAGCCATCTACGCCAGAAGTCTAGTGTCGCACCTGCCCGGTTACCCGGCGGCCGGGTGGTCAGTCCTGTGCATCGTCCTCGCCCAGTGGGTGGGGCGGCGTGGGATCAGGTAATCGTTCTCTCCACTTTTGCGGAAAATTCCCCTCGGGCGAGGCGCACCTGTAGCGGCTGTTCGGGGCGCAAATCGCCGGCATCTTTCACCACCTGGCCCTTTTCATCGCGGACAATCGCATAACCGCGCTCCAGCACCGCCAGGGGGCTGACATTGTTCAGCAGCTGGGCCGCATGGTTGAGCTGTTCTGCGCGCTTTTCCTGGAGCAGTTGCATGGCGCGCTGCAGTTGTTGGCTGCCTTGCGCCAGTCTCAGTCTGCTCTCCTGAATCCGGCGTTCCGGCTGCCAGTGCGCGAAGGCGCGCCGGGCGGCCTGCAGCTGGTTGTGCCTCGATTGGATTCGCTGGCGGCTGGCATTGATCAGGCGCATTTCCAGGTGGTCGAGCCGCTGAGCGCGGTTCAGCAACTGCTCGCGCGGATGGCGCAGGCGGTTGCCGGTCAGTTGAACCTGCTGGCGCAGGTGTCGCAGCTGCAACTGCGCAGCTCTGGCCAGGCGCCGCTGGAAGGTGGCCAGGGTCTGCAGCAACTCGGCGGCGTTGGCGCTGGCGATTTCCGCCGCTGCCGACGGCGTCGGTGCGCGCAGGTCCGCCGCCAGGTCGGCGATGGTGGTGTCCGTCTCGTGGCCCACGGCGGAGATGGTGGGGGTGGGGCAGGCGGCGAGTGCGCGCGCTACCACCTCCTCGTTGAAGGGCCACAGGTCTTCCAGTGAACCGCCGCCGCGGCCGACGATCAGCAGGTCGTGGCGACCGCTGCGGCCGGCTTTTTCAATGGCATCGGCAATCTGCTGCGCCGCGCCCTGGCCCTGCACCTGCACCGGCCAGAGCTCAATATTGGCCGCCGGGTAGCGCCGGCCGAGCACGTGGATCATGTCGCGGATAGCGGCGCCGGTCGGAGACGTGACTATGCCGATGTTGGCGGGCAGGAAGGGCAGGGGCTTCTTGCGCGCGGGATCGAAGAGTCCTTCGGCCTGCAGCCTGGCTTTCAGCTGCTCCAGCTGGCGCATCAGGGCGCCGAAGCCCGCCTCTTCCATATGCTCGACAATCAGCTGGAATTCCCCGCGACCCTCGTAGAGGCTGACCCTGGCCCGGATCAGCACCTCGCGACCGTTCCCTGGCCGGAAACCCACTGTCCGATTGCGGCCGCGGAACATGGCGCAGCGGACCTGGGCGCGGGCGTCTTTGAGGGTAAAGTACCAGTGCCCGGAGCTGGGCGCGGCGAAATTGGAGATCTCCCCCCCGACCCACAGCAGTGGCACGCTGCTCTCCAGCAGCTGCTTGACTTCCCGGTTGAGGTCGCTGACCGACAGGACACTGCGGTTGGCGCTGGGCTTTGGGGGGCTGGATAGCATTTCAGGCTCGCGAAGCTGGATTTGGCGGGCCAATATTGCAGCATCGCCGGTGGACGTAAAGCAATTTGCCGGATAATGGGGCTTTTATTGCACTCTTTGCGCAAATAGTCTTTTGCCGACGGTGAAGTTGCGGCTATAATCGCGCCGATACCCAATCCCGCTAATCTAGGTTTAAGCCGAGGTTTGAGTGTCCATGTCTGAATCCGGTCTGCGCATTGCGCGCGAAGCTCTCACTTTTGACGACGTCCTGCTGGTGCCCGGCTATTCCGAGGTAACCGCCAAAGACGTGAGTCTGAAGACCAAACTGTCCCGCAATATCACCCTCAATATCCCGATTGTGTCCGCCGCCATGGACACGGTAACCGAGTCGCGCCTGGCCATTGCCCTGGCGCAGGAAGGCGGTATCGGCATTATTCACAAAAGCATGTCCATCGAGGACCAGGCGCTGGCGGTGCGCGCGGTGAAGAAATTCGAGGCGGGTGTGGTCAAGGACCCCATCACCATCGAGTCCGACGCCACGGTGCGCGAACTGATCGCCCTGACCAGCCACCACAACATCTCCGGCGTGCCGGTGATGGAGAAGGGCAACCTGGTAGGTATCGTCACCAGTCGCGACGTGCGCTTCCAGACCAACCTGGACGCCACTGTCGCCAGCATCATGACCCCGCAGGAGCGCCTGGTGACCGCACCGGAAGGCGCGGCGCCGGAGCAGGTGCAGGAGCTACTGCACAAGCACCGCATAGAGAAAGTGCTGGTGGTCAATGACAACTTCGAGTTGCGCGGCCTGATTACCGTCAAGGATTTCAACAAGGCGGAACAGTACCCGAATTCCTGTAAAGACGCCGATGGCCGCCTGCGCGTCGGCGCTTCCATCGGCACCAGCCCGGACACCGATGACCGCGTTGCGGCGCTGGTAGAGGCGGGCGTGGACGTGCTGGTGGTGGACACTGCCCACGGCCATTCGCGCAATGTGATCGAGCGGGTGCGCCGTATCAAGCAGATGCACCCGCAGGTGGATGTGATCGGCGGCAATATCGCCACCGCAGAGGCGGCGCACGCACTGGCGGAAGCCGGCGCCGATGCCGTCAAGGTGGGCATTGGCCCCGGTTCCATCTGTACCACCCGCATCGTCTCCGGTGTCGGCGTGCCGCAGGTCACCGCCATTGGCGAAGTGGCCCAGGCGCTCGTGGGCACCGGTGTGCCCCTGATCGCCGACGGCGGTATCCGCTACTCCGGCGATATTGCCAAGGCCATTGTCGCCGGTGCCCACGCGGTGATGATGGGCTCCATGTTTGCCGGCACCGAAGAGGCGCCGGGCGAAGTGGAGCTCTACCAGGGCCGCACTTATAAATCCTATCGCGGTATGGGTTCGCTGGGCGCCATGTCCCGCACCCAGGGCTCCTCCGACCGCTACTTCCAGGACGCCAGCAAGGGCGCCGAGAAGCTGGTGCCTGAGGGCATCGAGGGACGCGTACCCTACAAGGGCCCGCTGTCGGCCATAGTGCACCAGATGATGGGCGGCCTGCGTTCCGCCATGGGCTATACCGGCAGTGTGGACATGGAAACCATGCGCACTCGCCCGGAGTTCGTGCGCGTTACTTCGGCCGGCATGGGTGAGTCCCATGTGCACGATGTGCAGATCACCAAAGAGGCGCCCAACTACCCGGTGGGTGGGCGGTAAGATTTTCCGCGTCATCCCGGCGCAGGCCGGGATCCAGTTTCACGTCCTGGTCGCCTGGATTCCGGCCTGCGCCGGAATGACGAAAATCCAGCAGTAAGCCGCAAACGGACCTTCGAGGTCCGTTTGCCGTTTTTCACCATGTTATCGAGTAAGCCATGAGCCAAGATATCCACGCCAGCCGCATCCTGATCCTCGATTTCGGATCCCAGTACACCCAGTTGATCGCCCGCCGCGTGCGCGAGCTGGGCGTCTTCTCTGAGATTCGCGCCTTCGATATGAGCGACGAGGAGATTCGCGCGTACAACCCGCAGGGCGTCATCCTCGCCGGTGGACCCGAGTCTGTACCGGAAGCCGGCTCACCGCGGGCGCCACAGGTGGTATTTGAGTTGGGTGTGCCGGTACTGGGGATCTGCTACGGCATGCAGACCATGGCTCACCAGCTGGGCGGCATCGTTGAGGGCAGCAATATCCGCGAGTTCGGCTACGCGCAGGTAAAAGCCGAGGGCAGCTCCAGACTGCTGCACGATATCAAGGACCACCTGGACGACGACGGCAATGCGCTGCTGGACGTGTGGATGAGCCACGGCGACAAGGTGGTGAAGATGCCGGAAGGCTTTGAACTGATGGCCTCCACCGATTCCTGCCCCATCGCCGGCATGTACTGCGCCGAGAAGAATTTCTACGGTGTGCAGTTCCACCCGGAGGTAACCCACACCCTGCAGGGCATGCGCATCTACGAGCACTTCGTACTCGAACTGTGCGGCTGTGAAAAACTCTGGACGCCGGCCAATATCATCGAGGACTCCATCGCCAAGGTGCGCGAGCAGGTGGGCAGCGACAAGGTGCTGCTGGGACTCTCCGGTGGAGTCGACAGCTCGGTGGTGGCGGCGCTGCTGCACAAGGCCATCGGTGATCAGCTGACCTGCGTCTTCGTCGACAACGGCCTGCTGCGCAAGAACGAAGGCGACCAGGTGATGCAGATGTTCGCCGACAATATGGGCGTGCGTGTGATCCGCGCCGACGCCGAGGAGCAGTTCCTGTCCCGCCTTGCCGGTGAAGACGAGCCGGAGGCCAAGCGCAAGATCATCGGCAACACCTTTATCGAAATTTTCGACCAGGAGGCGTCCAGGCTGCAGGATGTGAAGTTCCTGGCCCAGGGCACCATCTACCCGGACGTGATCGAGTCCGCCGCGGCCAAGACCGGCAAGGCGCACGTGATCAAGTCTCACCACAATGTGGGCGGCCTGCCGGAGGATATGCAGTTCGAACTGGTGGAACCGCTGCGCGAGCTGTTCAAGGATGAGGTGCGCAAGATAGGCCTGGAGCTAGGCCTGCCCTACGACATGGTCTACCGCCACCCCTTCCCGGGCCCGGGCCTGGGGGTACGTATCCTCGGTGAAGTGAAAAAGGAATACGCGGACATCCTGCGCGAGGCGGATGCCATCTTTATCGAGGAGCTGCACAAGGCGGACTGGTACCATAAGACCAGCCAGGCCTTTGTGGTATTCCTGCCGGTCAAATCCGTGGGCGTGGTCGGCGACGGCCGCCGCTACGAATATGTGGTGGCGCTGCGCGCGGTGGAGACGGTGGACTTTATGACGGCGCGCTGGGCGCACCTGCCCTACGAGCTGATCGAGAAGGTCTCCAACCGTATCATCAACGAGATAGAGCATATCTCCCGCGTGACTTACGACGTGTCCAGCAAGCCGCCTGCGACCATCGAGTGGGAATAGGAGAGTAGGGGGGCGGGGCCTGGAACCTAGAATTTGGTACTGGGTGGTGTCGACAGGTCCCGCAGATTCTGCAGTACTTTTTCCGCCCGGGCGATGCTTGCCAGTAGTTCGACATTGTCCGGGGCCAGGATTTCGGCCTGGCGCCAGACAGTCAGGGCCCCGTCGATATCGCCCCGGCTGTATAACTCATTGCCCCGCTTGATCGCTGTTTCGATCCGGAGATTTAACTGGATCCGGAACCGCGATTGCAGGGACGGCAGTTGCGGGTGCCGCGGCGACTTTTGCCGCAGTTGGTGCAGCTGCTGTCGCGCGCCGAGCAGGTCGCCGGCGTCCAGCGCCTGCCGCAATTCCACCGCGGCCCGATTGTCAACGATGACCTTGACCGGTTGACGTTTCACCTGGCGAAGCTGACGGTTGGCCAGGGCCAGACCGCGCTGGATATCCTCGCGCTGATCGTCGTCGCCGTACAGGCGCTGTGCAATCTGCAAGCCGCGACGGGCCAGCGCATAGTCCTGTCGTTCCAGCGCCCGCTGGGCATAGCGTTGCAGTTCTTTTGCCGATGCCCGGCATTTGCGCCGGTAGGCGTTCAGCTCAAGCCAGGTCAGTGGGCCGGGCCCCTTGAGTTGTCGCAGCAGTTGGTAGGCCTCGGCATCTTTCAGCAACTGCTCGCCGCGATGGATTGCCAGTTCCATACGCAGCTGTTCTTCACGCAACTGGCGTCGCTCATCCATATCCTGCTGCGCTGCACTCAGTAGCTGGCTGTCCGGCAGCGCGGCGGCGGCACTTTGAAAAACCTGTTCGGCACCGCGCCAGTCGCCCTGCTGCTCCAGCCCGCTCGCGGTGCGGACTGTGTTGCGCTCGAACCGCCGGAGATCGCCGCGCAGTCGTTTGATCTGTTGTTGCTGAGCCGGCGTCACGGCAGCCAGATTCTGCAATCGGTCGAGTTCGGCCGATTGCCGCTGGACCTGTTGCAATGTGCCGGGCGAAAAACCCTCCAGCGCCTGTTGCTGCGTCGGCATAAGGCTGCAGGCCGGCAGCAGTGGCAAAAGCAACAGACATAGCAGTAGGTAGAGGCTGGTCTGGAGTCTCATACTAGGCATGGCCGACAAGCTGCTGCTTCTTCCGATTGACCTGGTAGCTCAGCAGCTCCCGCAGGTTGGCCTGCAGCAGCGGCCGGTAACTGCGGTGGATATCCCGCACCGAGTAGATTTTCACCGGCGCCGACTTGCCGCGGATCGGCAGCGTCTGCCCAGGCTGTGCGAGGATGCGTGACTGCAGGTTGTTGTACAGCTCTTCTCCCATAATGATCTGATCCGGCCCGGCAATGCAGCAAAACCTGGAAGCGAGATTGACCGCATCCCCGACCACTGTGTATTCCATCCGCTCGTCGGAGCCCAGGTTGCCGGCCAGCATGGCGCCGCAGTTGATGCCGATGCGGAAGTGGACCTCGGGCCGGCCGGCGGCGCGGCGTTGCTCGTTCAATCGCGCCGCCATTCGCTGGATCAGCACCGCGCAGCTGACTGCATTGAATGCGTGTTCGCTATCGTCCTCCAGCACGCCGAATGCCAGCATTGCACAGTCGCCGATAAACTTGTCGACCACACCGCCGTACAGGGAGCAGGCGCCCGAAATATAGGAGAAATATTCGTTCAGCAGTTCGGAGACCTGGCTCGGCTGCAGCTTTTCCGACATGGCGGTAAACCCGACGATATCGGCGAACAGTACTGTCGCCTCGACCGGCCGGCTGCTGAGGCGGACCTCGTCCAGGTTGGCCAGCACCTTGTCGGCGACGTTTTTCGACACATAGCGGGAAAAGACCTGCTCGACCTGCGATTTCTGCAATAGCCCGGCCGCCATATTATTGAACCCTTCGAATAGCAGGCCGATTTCGTCGTTGCGCCGGTCGTCGATCCGGATGGCCAGGTCGCCGCGGTCGATGGCCCGGGTCGCTTCCATCAGGTGGTGGATCGGCAGTGACAGGCGCCGGCTCAGCCAGTAGGCCAGCAGGGACGCCAGCAGGGTCATGGCCAGCGTGGCGTAGACGATCGCATCGCGGGCCCTGGTCGCGGCCCGGTCCATCAGCGACGCCGACAGGGTCACCACCGCCGAGCCGACGCGGACATCCCGGTAGGTGGCCGGCGCGATAAAGCTGATCAATCGCTCCGGGGGCCTGTCCGCCGCGCGCCGGTACCAGGGGCGGGATACCACCCGGGCTGAATCGAAGACGGTATCGGCCCGGCCCGGTTGTATGCCGGCCGCCGACAGCAAATCGCCATTATGGGCGTAGATAGCAGCACCGAGGACTTTGTCGTCCTGGTCCAGGTTGGCGGTCAGCATGCGCAGGTTCAGGCTGTCCTCGGACAAAATCGGCTCACTGGCGAGTTTCGCCAGTTGCTGTGCCATGGTGCTGCCGAAATCGTGCAGCTGTGCCCGCATCTGAAGATTCTGGTTATTGCTGATAAACAGGCCCAGGCTCGCCATTCCCAGCACCAGAAGCAGGGTCATGACCAGCGCCAGTTTGAACGCAATCGGGATATGGCCGGGCAGCAACCGGTTCAGGCGCATCTGTAACACGCTGGTGACGGTCCACAGCATGGTCTTGAGCCTGGCTTTCAACGGCGACTTCCCCTTTTTTTAGTTATACGTAGCCCGGCGAGCGGGGGAGGGGAACTATAGCAGCTCTTGGGCAGTGGAAGGACCGCAATTGCAGTCCCGCCGGTCGGCGCAGGCTGGGATCTGGCTCAGTGTCATCCTCCCGATCTCCAGTCGCCTCGGCAGCAGGCTATTCTAGCTGCGGCAATGTGTCACATGGTCGCCAATGACTCGATTTCTATAATGGCGCTTCCGATTTCCAGATTGCCCGAGCCATTTTCATGACCAAATACGCCCCCCTGTTGTCCGCCGCGGCCTTCGCAGCGCTCGGCTTCTTCGATAGTGGTGCCCTGGCACAGGAAAGCGAGGGGGAGGCCGTAGAAGAGGGAGTGGAGGAGGTTGTTGTCTGGGGCGACGCCCATGGCAGTCGCGAGGCAGGCTACGCCAGCCCGATCAGCGTGCTCACCCAGGAAGACTTCGCTGCCATCAATGTGGCCACCACCGAAGACGTCGTCAAGTACGAGCCCAGCATCGTTATCCGCCGTCGATTCATTGGCGATTCCAATGGCACCATGGGCATCCGCGGCTCCAACATGTTCCAGACCTCCCGTTCCATGGTGTTTGCCGATGGCGTACCACTGCACTATCTGCTGCAGTCGCGCTGGAGCGGCGCGCCGCGCTGGACCATGGTTTCGGCCAGCGAGATCGCCCGCGCCGAAGTGATCTACGGCCCCTTCTCCGCCGAATACGGTGGCAATGCCATGGGGGGCGTGGTGGTCATCGAGTCCGCCATCCCCCAGAAAAGGGAATTCCACTTCGACAGCAGCCTCTACAACCAGGACTTCGCAGCCTACGGCTTCGACGATACCGTCAGTGGCTACAAGACCTTCCTCTCCTACGGCGACAAGCTCGGCGACCTGAGCCTCTACCTCTCCTACAACCACCTGGAGAACGCCGCCCAGCCCCAGTCCTATTTCTACGGCGCCGGCGTGTCTTCCTCCGGCCCGGTACCAGTCACGGGCGCCGTGACCGGCAAGGATAGCCGCGGCAACCCGCAGCTGTGGTTCGGCGACAGTGGTGTGGAGGACACGGCGACAGACAATTACAAGGTCAAGCTCGCCTACAACTTCGATGACTGGAGCGCCCTGCTCAATGTGGCCTATGAAGACCGCGGCACTGTGGCCGACGCCCGCAATTCTTACCTGCGCGACAGCAATGGCAACAGGGTCTGGAGCGGTACTGTGGAACAGGGTGGCCAGGTGTTTGCGGTGCCGGCCAGCCGTATGGGCGTCAGCGAACTGGAGCGCGACAGCCTGTCCGTCGGCCTGCGCCTCAGGGGCGACCTCAGTGAGCGCTCCCGGCTCGAGTTCAACATCAACGAGTTCCAGGTGCTGCGGGACGAGACCCGCTCCTCCGGCCGCAACCCCAGGGACCCGGCCTACACCCCCGACGGCCAGGTCAACGACTATGGCGACACCGGCTGGCAGACCGCCGATGCCAAACTGACCGTTGACGGTGTCCTGCTGCCGGGTGTAACCCTGGTCAGCGGGCTGCGCTACGAGGCCTATGAACTCAACCTGGATGTCTACCGTTCCAGCCACTGGCGCGCGGGCAGCCAGGACAGCTACAGCAGCCGCAGCGGCGGTGAAACCGGACTTGCGGCTGCCTTCGTGCAGGCCGGCTGGGATATCAATGAGCAGTGGAACCTGACTGCCGGCCTGCGCTACGAGGACTGGCAGAGCGACAAGGGTTACTACTCCGACGACGATCCGGCCACGCCGGCTTTCGATATCGTCCAGGCGCCCTCGCAAAGCCGCAGCGAAGCCTCGCCGAAGTTATCCATCGGCTACCTGCCCAGCCGGGACTGGAATTTCCGCTACTCCATCGCCCGGGCCTACCGCTTTCCCATCGTGGAGGAGCTGTTCAGCCAGTACCAGGCCTACAACAGCATCAACGAGGCCAACCCTGACCTGCTGCCCGAAGATGGTCTGCACCAGAACCTGATGGTGGAGCGCTTGACCGAGAGAGGATCGGTGCGCGTCAACCTGTTCACCGAGACCATCGACAACGGGATCGAGTCCCAGTCCACCGTCCTGCCCGGCGGTGCGTCCATCCGGACCTTTATTCCCGTGGATGAAGTGGAGACCGACGGCATCGAGTTCATTGCCAATGTCTACGGTTTCGCCGATGGCAAGCTGGACATGCGGTTCAACCTGGCCTGGACTGACTCCGTCACTGTCAGGAACGCGGCCGACCCGACCCTGGAAGGGATGCGGAGCGTGCGCATGCCGGAGTGGCGCGGCAACCTGATGCTGGACTACCAGCTTCGCGACAACTGGGACCTGGGGGCCAACCTGCAATATGCCAGCGACAGCTTTGGCCGCACCGACAACACGGACACCGAGGACAATGTCTACGGCGCGCAGGACGGTTACACCCGGCTCGGCCTGAAGAGCACCTACGACCTGGAGAACGGCATTGCGCTGGGGCTGGGCGTGGACAACCTCACCGACGAGATCGCCTACGTGGCCCACCCCTGGCCCGGCCGCACCTGGTACTTCAACCTCAGCTACGACTATTGATGGGCGCCAATCCCGGCCGGGAGCGGCAAGCTGGCTTACTACCCGGATAAGAATCGAGACATGAACGACACTAGCGCGATTGCAACGGCCGGCGGCGCCGGACTCTACCGCATGATCTGGCGCTGGCATTTCTATGCCGGTATTTTCTGTATCCCCTTCATCCTGACCCTGGCGGTGTCCGGCACCATCTACCTGTTCAAGCCCCAGATCGATGCCCTGGTCAACCGCCCCTACCAGCAGTTGGACGCGAGCGGTGTACGTCACAGCCCCGATGCGCAGATCGCCGCCGCCGTCGCCGCCGTGCCAGGCAGTGTCTTCCTGAATTACCAGCTGCCGCAAACCGACCGGGAGGCTGTGCTCATCAGCGTGAACCGGCGCGGCGAGCGCATCCTCAACTACGTCAATCCCTACACCCTGGAGGTCATGAAAACCATTGGCTACGACGACCAGTTCATCCGCCAGGTCCGCACCTTTCACGGAGAATTGATGGCGGGAAATGTCGGATCGGTAATTATAGAGCTGGCCGGTTGCTGGGCCATCGTCATGATCCTGACCGGCCTCTATCTGTGGTGGCCCCGCAATGCCCGCGGCCTGGGCGGCGTCCTTTATCCCCGCGTCCACCTCAAGGGCCGCCTGTTCTGGCGCGACCTGCATGTCGTCCTGGGGATCTGGGTATCCGCCTTCACCCTGTTCCTGCTGATCAGTGGTCTGCCCTGGTCGCTGGTGTGGGGCAAGGCCTTCAAGGAAGTGCGCAGCCTGGGCCAGCCGGTAGCGGTGGTGCAGGACTGGAGTGCCGGCCGCGCCGAGGAAGCCGCCGTACTGGGCGAGCACGCCAGTCACGCGATGCAGGGGCCAGCGTCGACCCGGCAGCTCCACCTGGATCGCAGCGTTGTGGAGGCGGCCCGCCAATTGGGATTCGCACCGCCGGTGCTGTTATCACGGGACAAGATCAACAGCCACCACTGGTCGGTGATTTCCAACCACCAGAATCGCCCCCGGCGGGAGAATGCCAGGCTCGATGGGAGCGGCGGGCTGCTGGAACGCGGCAGTTTCGCTGACAGGCCCCTGGTCGATCGGGTCATCGGTATCGGTGTCGCCGCCCATGAAGGCCAGCTTTTTGGCTGGTTCAACCAGCTGCTGGGGGTGTTCACTACCACCGCCCTGTCCGCTATCAGCATCAGTGGCTTTATCCTCTGGCGCCGGCGCAAGCCGGCGGGCAAGCTGGGGGCGCCGGCGGTCATGCCGAACCGGAAAGCCGGCAGGGCGGTCAGCGTGACTGTGTTCGGGCTGGCGCTCCTGCTGCCGCTGTTGGCCATTTCCCTCATAGTGCTGTTCGTTGCGGAATTTCTGCTGCTGCGCCAGCTGCCCGGCACCCGGCGCTGGCTGGGCCTTGCCTGAATCCAACGGAGCTACTAAACGGGGCTACTAGCAGTCAGGCAGTCGGGGCCCGATACAGGCCAGCGCGAACCACCGCGGTTACCGCTGCAAAATAACTCCGTGACTTTTTCCAACCCTTGTGAGGAGTTGTGCATGTTCAATTCTTTTGCAATCGCTGTCGCGCTGGCAGTGGCTATCGCATTTGCCAATCCGACCTTCGCCCACTCGACGATAAAAAGCACGGTACCCGCCAGTGGCTCTGTGCTGCCATCCTCGCCCACACGGGTCGAAATCACTTTCAATGAACCGGCGCGCCTGACCCGCGCTGTGGTGGTCGGTGCAGATAAGGTCGAGCGCAGGCTGGAAATCTCGCCTTCCGGAAGCGCCACAACCTTTTTCCTGGAGCAACCGGCTCTCAAAAGGGGCCGTAATGAGATCCGCTGGAAGGCCCTGTCTAGAGACGGCCACCCCATCGACGGCAGCATTGTCCTGGTGATCAAAGCGGATGCCATACCGTCAGCCGCGCTCGAGCAGGACCGCGGGCATTGACACTCGAGGTGCTGGCGGCGCTGCTGAAATGGCTGTTGTACGGAGGGGCGCTGGCCAGTGCCGGCGCAGTTTTCGCGCGTATGGCCCTGGGCGTGCAGGCGGGGGAGGCGGGCACCGCGATGTGCCGAATCATCACCGCCGGTGCAGGCCTGGCGACTGCGGCAGCCGTTGGCACTACGCTGGTACTGCTCACCCGGCTCGGCGGCATTTTTGAGTCGGGGGCACTGGCTGCGGTCTGGCTGGGGCCCGCCGGTCTCGCCGCCGGATTACAGTTGGGCGGCGGACTTGCGATGTTGCTGTCGTCGATCTTTAACGGGCGGTTTGGCTGGTCGCTGGCGGGCGCCGTTGCGATGCTCGCATCTTTCGGCATTTCGGGTCACGCGGCTTCGCTCAATGTGCCATCCGGACTTATTGTTGTTTTCCACGCGGCCGCCGCAGCCTGGTGGCTGGGTGCACTGTTTATTCTTCGGCGCGCCTGTATCGCTCTGAGCAATGTGGAACTGCTGTGCCTGGTGCGCCGGTTCAGCCGCCTTGCCGAGGGGATTATTGGCGCAATGGTGGCGGCCGGCGTGTTGTTGATCCTAGCGCTGGTGAAATTGCCGTTGGAACTCACCCCCTATCTCGTCGCACTCAGTGCGAAGATCGCTCTGGCTGGTGCGGTGCTCGCCCTTGCCGTGTACAACAGACTGAGCCTGACCCCGAAGCTCGCCAGCAGCGGCCACGCGGCTGCCCGTCGCGCGCTGGGCCTGACCATCGGCATCGAGATCGCGGTCATTGCTGCCGTCCTGGCCGCCACTGCGATACTGACCAGCCTCACGTCGCCGCACCAGTGATTGGCCGGCAAGCGGGTATCCGGAGTTCCGGTTCTTGTCGGGATCCACAATGCATGCAGGATCTTCGCGGCCGTAATACATCGCGCCCAGTTTGATTCTCTCCCGCCCCTGGGTGGCCCGGTGCCTGTTGGTGTCGCGCAGGTGCTATTGCTTGCGCGGGCGGATATTCGGAATGTGGAAAAAATCGTGAAATCAATGCCTGAGGCGATAATCGACTCCATCACCTGGTGCACAGCAGGAATGCACCAGGATCCTGTCGTGGTCGTTGGGCAGGGGCAGAAGTTTGCGTTGGAAGTCTTGCGGTGACTCGGACATGGGCAGCTCCACAGGGTTTGCTCGGGGCCAATTCCGGTTCCCGTTGAGCCGTTGTGGCTACATGAACAAAACTAAAGATGTTGTGAAAATATACCATTTTTATTCAAGTTTTGGCCCCGATATCATGGCCGCGATAACGACCTCCTACGGATATTTTTGGGAATCAGGTACCACCATGGCATTGACTCACAATCTGGGTTTTCCGCGCATCGGCGCCAAACGCGAGCTCAAGTTTGCCCTCGAAGGCTACTGGAAGGGGCAGGGCTCCCTCGATGAGCTGAAATCCCTGGCCGCAGAGCTGCGCCAGCTGCACTGGCAGAACCAGGGCGCGCTGGATCTAGCGCCGGTTGGCGACTTCTCTTTCTACGACCAGGTACTCGATACCAGCTTTACCCTCGGCAATCTGCCGGAGCGGGTGCGGGGCTTCCACGGCGACCAACTCGACAACTACTTTCGCGTAGCGCGCGGTCGTTCCGCCAGGGCGGCGGAACACGCGGATTGCTGCGGTGGCGTGGCCGCGGGCGAGATGACCAAGTGGTTTGATACCAACTACCACTACATAGTGCCGGAGTTCAGCGCCGACACCGAGTTTGCCCTGGATCCCAGCCGCCTGCTGGATCAGCTGGCGGAAGCCAGGGCGCAGAACGTCAATGCCAAACCCGTGATCCTCGGTCCGGTAACTTACCTTTGGCTGGGTAAGGCCAAGGATGATTCCGACAAGTTGACGCTGTTGGATCGCCTGCTGCCGCTCTACAGCCAATTGCTGGATGCACTCGCAGAGCAGGGCGTTGAATGGGTACAGATCGACGAGCCCGCGCTGGTGACCGAGCTGCCCGGTGTGTGGCTGCAGGCCATCGACAAGGCGTACAGTTTTCTGGCCGGTACCAGGGTCAAACTGCTGCTGGCCACTTACTTCGGTACCCTGGGAGAAAACCTGCAGAGCGTCGCCAAGCTGCCGGTTGCCGGTGTGCACCTGGATGTGATCAATGCCAAACATGAAGTCGGCCAACTGATCGAACTGCTGCCCGAGGACAGGGTGGTTTCCCTCGGTGTGATCAACGGCCGCAACATCTGGAAAACCGACCTCGACGCGACCCTCGACTGGCTGGAACCTATTGCCGCGCAACTGCGGGATCGCCTGTGGCTGGCGCCGTCCTGCTCCCTGTTGCATGTGCCGGTGGACCTGGGCAGTGAAGAAAAACTGGATGCGGAGGTACGCAACTGGCTGGCCTTTGCGGTGCAGAAACTGGATGAGCTGCAAACCCTGCAGGCCGCGGTCAACAACGGCCGCGACAGCGTTGCCAAAGCGCTGGCAGAAAACAAGGCTGCGCTGCAGAGCCGCAGCGAATCAACTCGTGTGAACAATCCCCTGGTGAAAGAAGCGGTGGAAAAAATCACCACGGAGCTGGGCCAGAGAAAGAGTGCCTACGCGGAGCGCGCAGCGCTGCAGCACGGCAATCTCAAACTGCCCAGATACCCGACCACCACCATCGGTTCCTTCCCGCAGACCCGGGAAATCCGCGCGGCGCGCCTGCAGTTCAGGAAAGGCGAACTGAACCAGGCCGAGTACGTGGAAAAAATGCAGGAGGAAATTGCCCGCAGTGTGCGCGAGCAGGAAGCCCTGGGCCTCGACGTACTGGTGCACGGTGAAGCCGAGCGCAACGATATGGTGGAGTACTTCGGCGAGCAGCTGGACGGCTACGTCTTCAGCCAGTTCGGCTGGGTGCAGTCCTACGGTTCCCGTTGTGTCAAGCCGCCGATCCTGTTTGGCGACATCAGCCGCCCGAAAGCAATGACCGTGAAGTGGACCCGCTACGCACAATCACTTACCGACAAGCCGATGAAAGGCATGCTCACCGGCCCCGTCACCATCCTGAACTGGTCCTTCGTGCGCGACGATCAACCCCGATCCGTCAGCTGCTACCAGCTGGCCCTGGCGATCCGCGAAGAGGTACTGGATCTGGAGAAGGCGGGCGTGTCCGTGATCCAGATCGACGAAGCCGCGTTGCGCGAAGGCCTGCCGCTGCGCCAGTCGCAGTGGAAGGAATACCTGAACTGGGCGGTGGAATCTTTCCGCATCACCGCTAACGGTGTCAGTGACGCGACCCAGATTCATACCCACATGTGTTACTCCGAGTTTAACGACATCATCGAATCCATTGCCGATATGGATGCCGATGTCATCACCATCGAGACTTCCCGCTCGGATATGGAACTGCTGGACGCCTTCGACAACTTCAAGTACCCGAATGAAATCGGACCGGGCGTATACGATATCCACTCGCCGAATATTCCGAGCGAAGCGCATATCGTGCAGCTGATACTGAAAGCGGCGGAGCGCATTCCCGCAGAGCGCCTGTGGGTAAACCCGGACTGCGGCCTGAAGACCCGTCAATGGGAGGAAGTGATTCCCGCACTGAAGAACATGGTTGCAGCAGCGCACACTCTGCGGGTGCAGGCGAAATAAATTCCGGATCAGCCAAACGAAGAAACCGGGTTCGCGCCACTGCTGTCCCACAGTTCAGCAGTGGCCGGATAGTGCCTTTGTTTCCGTTGGCCGCTCGGTTTTAATCGACGATAAGCTCGCCGCTTTCGCTCCAGCTGTATAGGGTGGTCTTGCCCTGCTGGCGGAGGTTCTCGTGGCGGGAATCCTTGTACTCTTCCTTGCCATAGCGGCGCTTGAGCTTGCGGCCGTGGGTGTAGCCCCTGGCATTCTTTTCCTCGTAACTGGTCAGCACCCCATCCCGATAGGTTACTGATACCAGGGACCCGTCGGGCAGGTGGCGCTTGTATCTGCCCAGGGTGCTGTCACCCCGATAATCCCAGGTTTCCAGCTGCGCGCCATCCCGGTAGTGGCCGAGCCAATCGAGCCTGCCGTTGCTCTTCTGTACCAGGGCCCAGCCGTTGAAGGTCTTACCAACCCGGCTGCGGCTTGTGAAATAGTGCACCTGGTCCGGCTGCATCTCGGGCGCTAGCCAAGGCATGGGGAGATCGAGGTCCCGCTCCAGGCGCTCGAGGTTGTCCTTTCGAACACCATTGACGAACAGCATTTCCGCCTGCAGTCCTTCCTTACCGTCCCAGAGCCGATGTGTGCCATCCAGAGTTCCGTCTTTCAGGTGGTGCTCCAGGAAGCGGAAATTCCCATCTCGACGGCTCTGGATGAGCTGGATACCCTGGGCCCGCCCCCGGACGTCCTGTTGTCGGCAGCTGAGCAGATAACCCTCGGAGAAACCGCACCTCAGCTGGCCGCCGTCTTGCAGGGCGTGCCGGTAGCTGATGAGAAGGCCTTTTTTGTTGTAACTCCAATGCTCGCGTTGCCGGCCCTGTTCGTAGCGCGCTTGCCTGATACCGTCGCGGCGGGTGTTCCAGGCCCAGCCTGTGAAGTTGTCCAGGAGTTTGGTGTCTGCCAGATCGATGTCGGGGGTGTGGCGTGCCGCGCGGATATCAAAATTGTTTTCGAAGCTGGCAGTCGGCAACCAGACACCTTTTGGAAAGGCGTTCAGCTGTTCCCGGCGCACGCCGTTGACCAGCTCGAATGTCCGGTCGAATACCAGGCCCGAAGTGTTGTGCCACTCGTGGAACTGGCCGTGGAGTACGCCGTGGCGGTAGCGGCCCCTTTCGCCGTTTTCCTTTGTGTCCGTTCGCAGTATTTCGCCGTCGAGCAGGCCGAATTCGTCGAATTCCGCCTGGTAGGAGAGAAAGCCGTCCGGGTAGTGATCCTGCTGGTGGCGCAATACGCCGTCCTTGTACTGGTACTGGAAGATCCTGCGCGGAGTCCGTTTGTGGACTATGCCGGTGATGGGGTTCCGTACACCCCGGTCAAGCAGCGACTTGTCGTAGGCAAGTCCGTCCACTATCTCTATGGCGTCTTTGTCGTACTCTTTGACGGTGGCGCAGGATGCCAACAGCAGCAAGCAGATCAAGGCAATAAGTCTTTTCATGTCTAAATCAAAAGTTCCTGGATTGATAATGTTTCCGTACGGGGGCAATAAGATGTTGAAGGTTTTTCAGTAAGCAGGAAGGCTGTCGCCGCCTTTAAGGCGAGTTGCTTTAAGATGCGCGCTGGAGTAGGTACTTCCCAAGAAAGTGAATCCGGTGGGCCGCCGGGCGCGATTATGGGTCAGAAAATTTGCATCGTCCACCGGGCAATTGATTGATATTCGGCCGGGAACACAGATTTCTGTCCAGGTCGCTGGACCTTGCTGATACTGGCGTTTATTCTACGCGCTCTCTGTGCAGCAGGAAGCGGCCTGGATCCGTGCTTAACCTCCCTGTGCGGACTGTGGTTGGAAATTTGTTGTGGTCCTGCCGATATGTGCCTGTTTTTTGCTGTGGTTACCTTTCTACCAGCTCGCCGATCGTTAAAAATTCAACATCACTTCCGATTGTTCGATCTCCGGGAGGCATTTCCTCGGATATTACCCGGGTAGGCTCGCATTCCATTCGAATTAGCTGACTTTCGGGGTCGTGACACTGGCCTTGCTTTACGAGAAATCCAGATGAACGCAATCTTGCGGCAGCTTGTTTTGGCTGTAGCCTTGAATGGCATTGCAGTGTCGGCTCTCGCCGACAGTATTCCGCTGTTACACTGCGCGGTAAAGGAGGGTAAGGAGCTTCGCCTGCTCTCGGATGGCGAAGAGCTTGTTTACCAGTACGGTAGTGATATCGACCGGCCCGAGCTGGAGATTCGCCGGAAGCGCGATGAGGTTCCGGTCCGCAATCGCCTGCTTCCAGGGCCAGTTTGGCAGCAGCAACTGGCCTTCCGTAACGGCGAGTACAGATACATTGTCATTGTCGAGGCCTACCGACCTGTAGGAGAGGCGCCCCAAGATATGGCGGGTGTCCAGGCCTTTCTCAATGAGGAGCTGCTGGCTGATAAGTCCTGCACGCCCGAAAGCATGATTCAGCGTGTGCTGGATGTGGATGGGATCCCCTCGAAGCCAGTTTCCGATTGACAATACCCGTGAGCACCATATGAAAAGGATGTTGTACCCGCTTGTTCTTCTCGCTTTGCTCAGCAGTGCTGCCGCCAGCGCGGCTTCCGATCCGCTCTTCTATTGCACGACGAATGAGGGTAAGAAACTGCAGGTCCTGGAGGACGGCGAATACATGATCTACCAGTACGGCAGCGATCTTCGCAAGCCGGAACTGGAGTTGCGCCGGCACAGGTCAAAAGTCGCGGTAAAAAACACGCTGCAGCCGGGTCCGATACTGACCCGCTCGTTTGCCTTCGCAAACGGCAGTTACCGCTATGCAGTGGAGATCCACGCGATTCGAATCCCTTTTGAACATGACCATGAAGAAGGTGGTGTCGAGGTCTATGCAGGTACCGTGGAATTGGGTGGCCCCCGCTGCGTCGAGGATCTGCGCCAGAGGCTGCTGGTGATTGAGAGACTGCCGGTGATTGAGTTCCCGATGATTAACTGACGGGTTGATCGACAGACTTGTCGATTCGATTTCAATATTGATGCGGATGGATTCGGTGTGTATAGGCAGGAAAATAACGAGATACTGTGGGCTGGAAGAAAAGTCCACTGCGATTTCGATACCTTTGAAAGGCTGGGTGGCGGCTACGCCAGGGACAGGGATCACGTTTTCTTCTGGGGATGGCTGAAGGAAAGGATCGATGTCGTGAGTTTTCGCTACCTTGGTGGTTGGTATGGTGTCGACAAGCACAGCGTCTACCATAACGGCAATCGATTCACCAAGCCAAGCCCTGAAACATCCGAGTACCTGGAGCATGATTTTCTGAGGGATGGTGCCCAGGTATTTGTGGGGAAAAAACGGATTGCGGATGCGGACGGCAGTTCGTTCGAACCGCTGAACCGCAACTATGCCCGCGATGCCAGCAATGCCTTCTATACCAGCAAGACCATCAAGAACTGTGATTTGAATAGTTTCCGGGTTCTCGGTGACAGTCTTGAACTCTATGCCAGGGATACGCGTCGAGTCTATTATTGCGGGAAAATCATAAAGGGCGCCGATTCGCAGTCATTTGTGGTAGAGGGGGAAGGTTGGGCGCGTGACAAAGATCATCGCTACTATGACGGCAAGCCGGATGGTCAGTGAGCTTTAGGAAGCTTGCCTCGCTAATCCGGACGGGAATTATTCGATTTTCAATCGCAAGGAAATGCCCATATGCGCTTCAGGCTGACTCTTCTGTTGTTCCTGACGACCCTGACCGGTTGCAGCTCCCAGCAAAAACTGTTTGATGCGGCACATGGAAGTAGTGCCAACGCTGCCGGCTGGTCCCCGCTGATAAGCGCCGTCGACGCCGGAAACCTGCCCGCTGCCAGGGCGCTGCTTGCTGCGGGTGCCGATCTGGCTGCGACTACCGAAAAGGGTTGGACAGCCCTGCATTTTACGGTGCAGGACACCGTTGGCCGGGCACATGATACGGAACTGGCGGGCCTGCTTATCGAGGCCGGTGCCAACCCGGATGCCCGGGACATCTACGGCCAGACCCCCCTCTATCTGAGTGTCGAAAACCAGCGACAGGAAATGCGCGAATTCCTGATGGCAGCGGGAGCGAACCCGGATATTGCCAGCAACAGCGGTTTTACACCGCTGATGAGAGCGGTATTCGATGGCAACCTGCCTGCAGCCCGGTCTCTGGTGTCCGCGCAGGTTCACCTGGAATCCAGAAATCGCGAGGGCTGGACGGCCCTGCACCTGACCGCCAATCTGGCCAAACACGGAGGCAGGTCCCAGGATCAGGCCCTGGTTCGCCTCCTGGTTGAAGCCGGAGCGAATCTCAATGCGCGGGAAAATAAAGGCAGAACACCGCTCAATCTCAGTGTGGTCAATAGCCGGAGTGCGGTACTGGAGCTTCTGCTGGCCTCAGGTGCAGACCCGGATATTGGCGATAAGCGCGGTATAACCCCGCTTTTGAACGCCGTCTATGATGGAAATTTTGCTGCAGTTCAGGCGCTGGTGGCGGCGGGAGCCGATGTGGCTGCAGTGAATGATAGAGGCTGGAGCGCCCTGCACTACACTGCAAACAGCGTCGCCAACCGCGTTGTAAACAGTGCGGAGAGGAGAGGGTGGTCCCGGGATGAGGCCACGGCTCGCCTGCTCATCGAGTCCGGTGTCAATGTCAATGCTCGGGATAATTATGGTTTCACGCCGCTTTTCCTGAGTGTGGCGAACAACAGGGAGGAGATTCGGGATCTTTTGCTGGCGGCAGGGGCCAACCCGGACATCGCCAATGTCGACGGTTGTACGCCGTTGATGAGGGCGGCCTCTGACAGCGATCTGCCAGCGGCCCGGGCGTTGCTGGCGGCCAAGGCCAGTCTGACAGCGACAGACAAGGCGGGGCGGTCCGCTCTGCAGTATGTGGCCGGCCACTCCGGGAAAGATGATCGATCGAAGCCCGAGGCAATGGAGCGCCTGCTTATCGCCGCTGGAGCGGGCCCCTCGAATCATCAGCGCTCACCGGATCCTGACCCCAGCTACTGCCGTTGATCGATTCGGTAATGGAGCGCCAATTTGCCCAGATGTCCCATCGACGAGCTGGTATTCATCTTCCGCGAGACTTTTGACCTGGCCTGAATCGGCGCCCACCGCCTGGTCGGGGCATCGGCGCCGCTGGACACCCGGCCAGCCCCTCCTGATTGCACGCTTTCCACAGCCAGAATTCATCGGATTACACTCCGCACTTAGGCTCTCTTTTTGTCAAGCTCGATTTATTACAGTTTGTAACTTATTGATTTTTAATCATTTCTGGCTTTGATTAAATTTTCTTCACAAAAGAGTTACAACGGTGTCACGGGCGCTGGAGGCATTTTCCGGTATATTGCTCACAGAGTTATCCACAGATTCTGTGGACTGGGTAGACCAGGATGGGGCTTTTGTCCAATCGGAGTATAAGAATCTGCACCGGGTCAGTGCGGCGCTGCCGATGCAAGGCGCCGGGGTAAAAAAGACCCGGCTTTGGCCGGGTCTCAGAGGGCGGGGGTCTGGCACCCGTCAATCCAATTGCGCCACACAGGCGGCGTAGACATCCAGCTGGTTCAGCAGGCCGGCCAGGCCACCGAGGCGGAGGCGTACCGCGTCGAAGTCGCCAGCGGTATCCAGTGTCACCAGGCGGCGATCGCTGCCGGCGAGCAGGGACAGGCTCAGCAGGCTGCCGCCGGAGGCGCTTGCCACCGCTGAGTTGTCGAGCAGCGCCGTCAAGGTGATGCTATTCAGCAATGTCAGATCCAGCAAGGAGCTTGGGTTCTGCACGATAAAGCCGACACGGTGATTGCCTGTGTAAACCGTGTTTGTGTCGTCGACTCGGATGGAGACGCCGTCACCCAGCAGTCCCAGTGGAATTGCCATACGGGCGGCATTCCCCAGATTCGCATCGATTACATTCTCCTCGTCGCTGACTGAGCAGCCGATACAGCTGAGGAGTCCGCCATCATCCGAATCCACGGTGGCATGGGATTCTGCAATCGGCTCGAAAAACTCGCCCGGCGCACAGGTCAGCTCGTCGTCACAGGCGTCGCCGATACCGTCGCCGTCCAGGTCAGCCTGGTCGGGATTGGCCACCAGTGGGCAGTTGTCGACGTCGTTGGCGATGTCGTCGCCGTCGATATCGTTATCGCAGGTGTCGCCGGTGCCGTCGCCATCCTGGTCCTCCTGGCCGGGATTGGCCTGGATGCGGCAGTTGTCGCTGTCGTTGGGCAGGCCGTCGCCGTCGATGTCGCGGTCACAGGCGTCGCCGCTGCCATCGTTGTCCTGATCCGCCTGGTTGTCGTTGGCCACCATGGGGCAGTTGTCACCGCTGTCGGGGACACCGTCACCGTCGCTGTCTCTGACCACTGCCGATGGGGAGTCGGAAATACCTGAACTTTTGCTGTCTGCACCACAGCCTGTCAGGGTCGAATTAAGTAGGGCGAGAGACAGCGCAACGATTGATTTCGTTTTCGAGTCTCCTGAAAAGGCTTCTCCTTGGGAATTGGAGATGCGCCTTTGATTTTGAATTATTTATTGTTCGGTTTTATTTTTCGGATTCTGGATAGTGGATCGGAATGTGTCGTTTGTTTCGGGGATTGTTGTCCGGGCCCTGCTTGCCCCTCCACGTCAGTGGTGAGCGAGTAGGGTCCGGGGTGTTTTCGGGTCTTTAGCGGAAGCGCATCTCGACGCGCCGGTTCTGTGCGCGGCCGCTGTCAGTTGCGTTGGAGGCGACGGGCTGCTGCTCGCCGTAGCCGTTGGCCGAGAGTCTGCCGGCATTGATGCCGTTGCGTATCAGGAAGGCGCGCACTGAGTTGGCCCGGCTCTGGGAGAGTTTCAGGTTGTAGTTGTCATTGCCGAGGCTGTCGGTATGGCCCGCGATTTCCACTTCACTGCCGGGCTGATTGCGCAGGGAGCGAACCACCCGCAGCAGTGCGTTCTGGGCCGCGGGGGTGAGGGTGGCGGAGTTGAACTCGAAGTGTATGTTCTCCAGGGTGATGACCTGGTTGGCGATCACACAGCCTTCGCTGTCCACCTGGGCGCCGGGCAGGGTGTCCGGGCAGCGGTCGTCGCGGTCCAGTACGCCGTCGCCATCGGAGTCCGCCAGGTTGACCTCGACCGGCCCTTTTTCCGGTGGCGGTGCGACGGCGACGGGAGGCGGCGGGCAGCGCAGGGGGATGCTGATACCGAAGGCCAGTTGCCAGTCGTTCATACCCGATTCAAAGTAGTCGTGCAGGTAGCGCACTTCGCCGCGCAGGCGCACGCCGCGGCGGGAGATCTCCTGGGTGGTGATGCCCGCGGCCACATTGATAAAGGCGCTGGTGGTGTCGTCGCTGTCCGGTAGTACATCGTCGTAGACGGCGCCCAGGCCGCCCAGCAGGTAGGGGGTGTAGCCGTCGCGGTCGCCAAAGTTATACACCACGTCGAAGCCGAGGCCGTACATGTAGTAGTCGGTCTGATCCGAAAAGCCCTGGGTTTCCGCGAAATCCTCCGTCTCCAGGATGGCGCCGAATACCTGCACCTCGGAATACCAGGGCCCCGACCAGCCCCAACCGTAGGCAGCGCGCAATCCGCCGGCCTGGCGATCGGTGTCGCGGTCTTTGTCGACTCGGCTGATGTAGGGCGTCAGATCGAAATAGCCGTCCTCCGGCCCTTCGGCTGCGGCCGGTAGTGAGGCGGCGATTCCCGCAGAAGTCACAATGGAAAAAAGAAGGCGCATAGAGAAACGTCCTTATATCGGTGTTATTAGACCCGCGGCCTTTCGCGGAGGATTATTCCCAAAGGTCCGTTTTGGGCGATTATCTTGTTCCAAGAAGATATGTAGCTTAAAGAGCCAACTTTTCCACAAAGTTGGCGCGATAAACTTTAAATAGGTGGATCATTGAGACAGGCTGCGGCAACTCTGAATGAATGCGCCGCCTGGCCTGAGGGGGGAAAGTTAGATCTGGCGCCTGAAGCTGATCAGTGCGGCGGTGACGGCGACATTCAGGCTTTCTACATTGTTGTGCATGGGGATGCGCAACCTGTGCGTACACTGCCGGGCGACGTCATCGCTGACGCCGCGGGTTTCATTGCCAAGCACAAAGATGGTCGGCGCCTCGCCCCCGAAATCCGACAGGGACTTTTGCGCGTGGGAGGAGAGGCCGCAGATGCGCGCGCCCTGTTGCCTGAACTCCGACAGCGCCGGAGCGAGATCTTCACAGCGCAGCAGGCGCATTCGGAAAAGAGTCCCGGTGCTGGCCTTGATCACCAATGGGTCTATCTGTGCGCAGCCTTTGCGGGGCAGTATGATCCCGTCCATGCCGCCGGCACAGGCGGAGCGGATGATCATGCCCAGATTCTGTGGGTTGGTGATACCGTCCAGGGCGAGCAGCTCGTAATTTTTTTGGTTTCCGCCCTTTTTCCCTTCGTTGAGGAAGGCCTCAGTGGTGCCGTAGTGGGGCAGGGCCAGGTCCAGCGCCACGCCCTGGTCCTGGCGCGCATTCCTGGAGATGCGCGAAAGCCCCTTGCGGTCCCAGTATGCAATTTCTATCTGGCGCTCGCTGGCCAGCTGCTCCATGCGCGCGATCAGCTGGTCGCGGCGGTTGCTGTCGGCGAGGTGCAGCTTGTGCACCGGCAGCGAGAGGTCTTCCAGTGCCTCGAGTACGGGCTTGCGCCCGTAGATGGTCAGCAGGCTGTCGAAGAAGGCGCGCTTCTTGAGGTATTTATCTGAATCCTGGCGGGAGTCTGTCACTGCGATGGCTCACTCAGCAAACCGGTCAATCGGGCCGCGGCGTCGCTCGACAGCGCGCCGCGGCGCGCCAACTCTACACAGGCGAGGCCCAGATGGCGATAGCACTGTGCCAGTTGCGCATCCGTTTTTTGCAGGGCTTCCAGCTGTGCCAGCACGGTATCGGAATCGCCGCGGGCTATGGGGCCGGTGAGGGATTTTTCCGGTCCCAGTCGCATATTGTTTTCCGCTGTCTGCAGGACTATGGGTTTCAGCAGTTCCAGAGCCTGCTGCCTGTCGATTCCAGCCGCGGAAAAGGTGCGCAGGCTCAGGTCCATCAGTGCGGTGAGATAGTTGCAGGCAAATACCGAGCCGGCGTGGTAGAGGCTCTTGTTCCCGGCGTCGATGGTCAGTGTCTCGCAGCGGAGCGCTGCGAAAGCGCGTTGTAACACATCCACCGCGATTTTATCTCCCTCCAGTGCGACGCTGCTGCCGGGCAGGGTGCGCAGGGAGTCTTCCGGGGCGGCGAAACTGTGCACCGGGTGAGCGCTGGCGATGGCGGCGGGCCTGCAGCCCGCCAGGATCTCGGAGCTGAGGGCGCCACTACAGTGGAAGACAACAGGCTCGCCAGCCGGCTCGGCGGCCAGCCGCGCAGAGATGGCTTCGGCGATAGTCACAATCTGCCCATCACCACTGGCGATCAGCCAGCAGTCCGCGTCCTGCATGGACTCGATGGAGGGGCAGGCGCTGCCGGCACCAATAAATTTTACCGCGGCGCGCGCGCTCTGTTCCGTGCGGTTGCAGATCGACAGGACCTGGAAAAATCCCTGTTGCTGCCACAGCCGGCCCAGGGTTTTTCCCAATCTGCCGGCGCCGACAATATTGAGCGTTGGCATCAGTTGCCGGATAGGCAATTGAGGTAGGCGTTGACCGCGTTATCCAGCCCCATATTGATCGCGTCCACCGTCAGTGCGTGGCCGATGGAGACTTCCTGCAGGCCGGGCAGGGTGCGGTAGCGGGGCAGGTTGATCAGGTTCAGGTCGTGGCCGGCGTTGACGCCGAGTCCCAGCTGGCGCGCCTGCTCGGCCGCTGCGCAGTGGGCGGCAAAGATGGATTCCACGTCCGTGCTCTGGCTGGACACGGCTTCCGCATAGGGGCCTGTATAAAGCTCGATGCGATCCGCGCCCACGTCTTTCGCGAGTGCTATCTGTTCCAGATCCGGGTCCATAAACAGGCTGACGCGGATATTGGCTTCTTTGAGCCGGGCGATCAGTGGCTCCAGGCGGGCGCCGTCGCGCTTCAGGTCGAATCCGTGGTCGGAGGTGAGCTGGTCGTTGCTGTCCGGCACCAGGGTGCACTGGTCGGGCCGGGTCTCCAGTACCAGGGACATCAGTCCGGGGTAGTCTTGCAGGGGGTCGGCGAAGGGGTTGCCCTCCACATTGAACTCTATGCCCTCGCGGTCCCGGCACAATTCTGCGAGCTGGCGCACGTCGCCGGGGCGTATATGGCGTTGATCGGGGCGCGGATGCACCGTCAGGCCCTGGGCGCCGGCGTCCAGGCAGACGCGCCCGTGGGCGACCACGTCCGGATGATTGCCTTCGCGGGAGTTGCGGATCAGGGCGATCTTGTTGAGGTTAACGCTGAGGGCTATCACCGCTTATTCTCCTTGGCTCTTGCCGGCAAGGGCGCTGCCGTCGATTCTTTTTGCGTTGAGGATGCGCACTGGAACATTCGGTGCCTGTGGGAAGGCGCGGTAGAGGCCGCGGGGTTCATTCAATATGCTGTCCACCACATCCATTCCCTGAGTCACCTTGCCGAAAACCGTAAAGCCGGGTTTGTCTTTCGCGGCATCCAGGTGGTCGTTGTGTTTGAGGTTGATGAAGAACTGGGAGGTGGCGCTGTCCGGGTCATTCTTGCGTGCCATGGCGAGGGTGCCGCGCAGATTCTTCAGCCCATTGGAAGACTCATTGGTCACCGGCTCGCGGGTTTCCTTGAGTTGGAAATCAAAAGTGTGCCCGCCGGTCTGCACCATAAAGCCGGGAATCACCCGGTGAAAGATAACCCCGTTATAAAAGCCGCTGTCCAGGTAGGTGAGAAAATTCTCCACGGTGGCCGGAGCCTTATCCCGATAAAGCTCGACCTGAATGGTGCCGAGGTCGGTTTTCAGCTCGACCCGGGGATTGTCGGCCAATGTAGGCAAAGCGAGAAAGCAGGTAAATAAAAATGTGAAGAATTTACGCATCGTCCTTGTCTCTTTGATTGTTGGGGCTCGCAGTGCTCACCCCAATCTACGCGGCCGCGAAACTATTCCGCATTCCGCATTCCGCATTCCGCATTCCGCATTCCGCATTCCGCATTCCGCAATCAGTTTGCCCACTCGGATCGGCGACGGCGCGGTCGCAGATGCGGGGCTATCATGGCGAGGATGGCACCCAGGCCGACCGAGAGAGCGCCATACATATACCACTTATGGGACTCGCTGCCGGACAGGCGCTGTATCTCCGCCTCCGCCATAATCTGCTCCTGTTTCAGCAGTTCGTGTTGGTGCAGCAGCTTCTGGTGGCGCTGGTTGAGGGCGACGGCGTCGGCAGACAGGGTCTTCAGTTCTTTCAGTTCGCCGGCGAGCTGTTGGGATTTTTCCTGTTCTGTGGTCAGCGCGACATTGAGTTTACGGTTTTCCTCTTCCAGGCGGCGCACCTCGCCGCCGAGATCCATCTTCTCAAAACGGGCCAGGTCGGCTTCGGCCTTTTGCAGCTTGATCTCTGCCACCGGTTCGGACACCAGGTACTGGCGCCGCACCCAGCCCTCGTCGCCATCGGGAGTGCGCACGCGCGCCCAGCCGTCGCCCGCGGCGTCTTCCAGCAGGGCGAGCCTGGTACCGCTGGGCAGGCCGCGGTGCAGTATGCGGAATTCATTGCCCTTGCCGGAGCGCATGGGTACGTGGAGCTGGTCGGTGATATAGCGGGTATCCGCGCCCAGTGCGCTGACGGGTGCACTGAGGGCGAAGACAGTGGCGGCCGTAAGGCCGGTAAGTTGTTTCATCATTGTGATACAGCTTTTTTTATCGATAGATGGTGTTGTAAAAATCAGGGGAGCACGAGCTTGAATGGCTTCACGGTTACGGCGGCGTAGACGCCGGCCTCCATATAGGGATCCGCGTCGGCCCAGGCTTTGGCCTCTTCCAGGGACGAGAATTCAGCAACTACCAGGCTGCCGGTAAATCCGGCATCGCCGGGTTCTTCGCTGTCGATTGCCGGGTGCGGGCCGGCGATCAGCAGCCGGCCTTCGTCTTTGAGTCGGTTCAGGCGCGCCAGGTGATCGGCGCGCGCACCTTTGCGCAGCGGCAGGCTGTCTCTCACATCTTCACTGATGATGGCGTACCACATGTGTCTCTATTGCTCTTATCGGGTGTTGTCGGGAAAAGTGATTTACTGCTGGACCACAATCTCTTCGAGTTTCAGGCCGGTCAGTTTGCCGATACGGCGGAACAGGAAGAAGAGAGCCAGCATGAGGATAACGGTCGCCGGCAGGGCGATTATCGGGAAGCTGAGCGCGGTCATCTTGCCCAGCTCTTCATTGAAGGCCTCGGTGCCGGGCGGACTCTGCAGCAGTATTTCGGCCAGAATGTAATTCAGCGCGGAGGACAGGAAAAAAGAGCCGGCGATCATCCAGGATGCGTGCTGCAGGGTGCGCTCGAAGGCGCCCTGGTTGCCGTTGCCGGCCAGCACCCGGGCAATCCTGGCGGTATCCAGGATCCTGTCGTTGTAAAGCAGGGTCTTTACCAGCGGCCAGCGGGTGTAGAGGGATGCCACAGTGGCGATACCCAGGAGGCCCGGAATGGCGGCCTCCTTGATTGCAATGTACTTGGCATCCAGCTCCAGCAGGCTGATGCCACCGGTCAGCAGTATGCTGATGATTCCCAGCGCGGAGAAGAAATTGACCTTGCCGGACTGCAGCAGGTCACGCAGGCCGTAGAGCAGTGGGAAGGCCAGCGCGACCACAATGGCCCACTTGGTGCCCAGCCAGTCGTCGCCGGACAGCTTGGTCAGTATCAGTGTGGGAATGACGATATTCAGCAGCAGGTTGCCGAGGAGGCTTTCCTTCTTTTTCGGTTGCTGCTGTGTCGCTGAGGTGGTCGGGTTGGTTTCGGTCATGCCTGGTTCCGGTGATAATGCCCGCTGGAAGCTTTCCGCCGGGCCGTATCGACAACGACCCTAGTATTCAAAATAGCTTCCCGGCTGACGGTGCCGCTGTCAGAATCTGGTTTTCCCCGGGACTTCCCGCTGGAAAGCCGTCGGTCGGGGCCTTATCCCTGAATCCGCCGGATGCCCGCTGTGACAGCGGCAACCGGCAAATGTTCAAAACCGGGTGTCACTACCCGATCGAGTGCAGTCTGGAATGTGTGTGAGAGCCCTGTGGTACTAGCCCTGACAACCAATGAGAACACGGGTCTGGTGGACCTGCACTGTCACAGCACCGCGTCAGACGGTATTTTAAGCCCTGCACAGCTGGTGTCGAGGGCGAAATCCCAGGGCGTGACCCTGTTGGCGCTTACCGATCACGATACTGTGGCCGGACTCCCGGAAGCGCGGCGCACCGGTGACCAGTTGGGCGTTTCCATTCTGCCTGGTATCGAGTTCTCCAGCCACTGGGGCAGGCGGCAGGTGCATATCATCGGCCTCAATATTGACCCCTTATCCACGGAACTGCAGGAGGCCATAGCGCTGCGCGAGCGGCTGCGCCAGGAGCGTGCGGAACAGATTGCCGAGCGGCTGGAGAAGCGCGGTTTCAGTGGCGCCCTCAAGGGTGCCCGGGAACTGGCCGGCGACGGGGTTATCGGTCGCCCGCACTTCGCCCGCTGGCTGGTACGGGCCGGTCACGTCGAGGACAGCGGGCGCGCCTTCAGGCGCTATCTGGGGGCGGGTAAGGCGGGCGACGTCAAGGTCGACTGGCCGCAACTTGCGGACACGGTCGACAGCATCCGGGCAGCCGGCGGTGTCGCGGTACTGGCCCATCCGCTGAAGTACGGCCTGACCCGCACCCTGTTGCGCCGCCTGCTGTGCGAATTTGCCGAAGCCGGGGGGCAGGCGGTCGAGCTGCTCAGTGGTCGCCAGAACCCGGTACAGACCCGCGAGCTGCGCCAGTTGATGGTGTCTGTGGCCGCGGAAGCGGGGCAGCCGCCGCTACACGTTTCCCTCGGCAGCGACTTTCACCAGCCGGAGCAGCCCTGGCGCGAGTTGGGCTGCGTGCAACTGCCCGACGGTGTCGAGCCGGTGTGGAATCTGTGGGAAAAGCTGCGCGCTTAACGAGCGCCGCTCACTGCGCAGTTTTGCGACCGGCCATGGATGGCTGCTTGGCACGGAGTATTTGTGGCACACTAGCCAAAATTGATATCAGGGGGCATTAGTGGCGCAGTTTTTCCAGATTCACCCGGACAATCCTCAAGGGCGGCTGATCAGTCAGGCGGCGGACATAGTCGCCGCCGGCGGTGTGATCGCATTTCCCACCGATTCGGCCTATGCGCTGGGCTGTCGCCTGGGGGAAAAGCTGGCGGTGGAGCGCATCCGCGCCCTGCGCCAGCTGGACAAGCAACACAATTTCACCCTGATGTGCCGCGACCTGTCGGAACTGGCGAGCTATGCCAAGGTGGATAACCAGATGTTCCGCTTGCTGAAGAACCACACGCCGGGTCCCTACACTTTTATCATGCCCGCCACCGCCGAGGTCCCTCGACGCCTGATGCACCCCAAGCGCAAGACCATCGGTCTGCGCGTACCGGACAACGCCATAGTGCTGGCGCTGATCGAGGCTTTGGGCGAGCCACTGATGAGCTGCAGTCTGATCATGCCCGGCGACCAACAGCCGCTGACCGATCCCTACGATATCCGCGATACCCTGGAGCACCAGGTGGAGCTGGTAATCGATGGCGGCTTCTGTGGCCTGGAGGCCACTACCGTGGTGGACCTGACCGGGGACGAGCCGGAACTGATCCGTCAGGGATGCGGCCCCGTCGATGAAATAATGGGCTAAATGGGCGGCGCACCTATGTATAATCGCCCGTTTGCCCCTCTGGATGGTAAAGAGCGGCTTTGGGGAACAGCGAGGTTGGGGCAGCGTGTCCAGTGAAGAGCTAGTAGCCGATGATGTGATGGCCGAAGCGGAAGAGCAGGTGCTGGCCGAGGTCGCGGCGGTGGAGGGGATGGAGGAAGAGGAGGAGCGGGCGCCGGCGGGGGCGGGCGCCGCGGCCGGGGCGGAGGCGGAAGCTGCCGGGCAGCCGGCCGAAGCCGCGACCGGCGAGTCCCCGCGCCAGGGCGAGATGCCCTTTGCCGTGGTGCAGGGCCAGGCGTTCACCAATCTGCCGTCCGATCTCTATATCCCGCCGGATGCACTGGAAGTGATCCTGGAGGCCTTCGAGGGCCCCCTGGACCTGCTGCTGTACCTGATCCGCCGGCAGAATCTGGATATCCTCGAAATCAACGTCGCCGACATCACCCGCCAGTACATGGCCTATGTGGAGATGATGACGGCCATGCGCTTCGAGCTGGCGGCGGAATACCTGGTCATGGCCGCCATGCTGGCGGAGATCAAGTCGCGCATGCTGCTGCCGCGCCCGCCCCAGGAGGAGGAAGAGGAAGGCGAGGATCCGCGCGCGGCACTGATCCGCCGCCTGCAGGAGTACGAGCGTTTCAAGACCGCCGCCGAGGATATCGACGAGATTCCGCGCGTGGGCCGCGATATCCACCAGGCCAGTGCCCAGGGGCCGGACCGCAGTATCACGCGCCCGGATCCGGAGGTGGACCTGAAGGAAGTGCTGGTGGCCCTGGCCGACGTGCTGCGGCGCGCGGACATGTTTGAAAGCCACCAGGTGGAGAGGGAGAAGCTCTCCACCCGCGAGCGCATGACCCAGGTGCTGGATCGCATCCGCCACCGCCAGTTTGTGCCCTTCGTGAGCCTGTTTACCGTGGAGGAGGGGCGCCTCGGCGTAGTGGTCACCTTTCTCGCGGTGATGGAGCTGGTAAAGGAATCCCTGGTGGAGCTGGTGCAGAACGAGTCCTTTGGCCCGATACACGTGCGCGCCGCCGGCCAGGAACCGGGTCACCAGGAAGCCGGGGACCGGGACGAATTCGAGGAGGGCGCGGCCGAGCCGGCCCTGGCCCACTGAACGAGATTGAGTAATTTGCGCCGCACGCGGCAGCGTGGGGACAGGTGAATTAGAGTAAAGAGATGACAATCGCTCCGGAATTACTGCGCCGCATCGTCGAGGGCGCACTGCTGGCCGCCGGGCAGCCGCTGTCCGAGGACAGGCTGCTGTCGCTGATCGACGAGGGCGAGCGCCCGGAAAAGGCAGAGCTGAAAGAGGTTCTGCAGCAGATCGCCGACAGCTGCGCCGAACGCGGATTCGAGCTGAAGCAGGTGGCCAGTGGCTGGCGCTACCAGGTGCCGGAAGACCTGGCGCCCTGGATCAATCGACTGTGGGAGGAAAAGCCGCAAAAGTACTCTCGCGCGACCCTCGAGACGCTGGCAATCATTGCCTACCGCCAGCCGATCACCCGCGGCGATATCGAGGAGATCCGCGGCGTGGCGGTGAGCTCCCATATCGTCAAGTCACTGTCCGAGCGCGGTTGGATCAAGGTGGTGGGGCAGCGCGATGTGCCCGGCAAGCCGTCCCTGTACGCGACCACCAGGGAATTCCTCGATTACTTCAACCTGCGGACCCTGGACGACCTGCCGACCCTGGCGGAAATCCGCGATATCGACAGCCTGAACCAGGCGCTGGACCTGGATCAGCAGGTCGGCGCCGCACCGGAACAGGCACAGGGCGATGAAGCTGATGTCGAGTCCGCTTCTGCAGAGCCGGCACCCGCGGAGGAATCGGTGGACGCCGAAGCTGTCCAGCTGGAAGCCGGTGAAACTGAGGTCGAAGTTGAGGCCGCAGTCGATGTCGAGGACGCCGCTGTTGCCGAGGATTCTGCCGGCGAGGCCGCAGAGGGCCTGGTCGAAGAGCCGCATCCAGCGGCTTCGGATGAGGAATGGGAAGCGGAAGTCGAGGCCGATATCGCCGTGGCTGAAGACGAGCCTACAGAAGACGAGGCTGTCGACGAGCCGGAGTTGGCGGCGGAGGCCGCCGATGGCGACGGAATGAGCAGCGCCAGCCTGTCTGCGGAGCTGCCTCCCAGCAGCCTGTTTGCCGACGGCGACGATGTCCCCGGCAGCGGCGCAGAGACACACGGCGCCGAAGTCGCGCCAACCGAAAAAGCCGATTCCGGGGATGCCGATACCGATGGCGAAACCCGGCAAGAAGCGCAAGTGGAAAACACCACCCTATGAGTGATGGCACTTCGCCCGCGGGCGAGAAATTGCAGAAAGTACTGGCGCGCACCGGCCTGGGTTCGCGGCGCGAGATGGAGCGCGCCATAGAGGCGGGCCGGGTAACCGTAAACGGCCAGGTGGCAGAGCTGGGTGAGCGGGTTAGCGGCGAGGATCACATAGAATTCGATGGCCGCCGCCTGCCGGAGACGGAGGAAAACCGCTGCCGGGTGATTCTGTACAACAAGCCGGTGGGTGAGATCTGCTCGCGCCACGATCCCGAGGGGCGCCCCACCGTCTACGACCGGCTGCCGCGCCTGCGCTCCGGGCGCTGGATCTCCGTCGGCCGCCTGGATTTCAACACCAGCGGCCTGCTGCTGTTCACCAACAGCGGCGAGTTGGCCAACAAGCTGATGCACCCGTCGTCGGTGATCGATCGCGAGTACCTGGTACGCATCCAGGGCCAGGTGGACGACGAGGTGAAGAAGCGCCTGCTGGCGGGCGTGCTGCTGGAGGACGGTGCGGCGCGTTTCACTGATATTGTCGAGAGCGGCGGTGAGGGCAACAACCGCTGGTTTTACTGCGTGGTGATGGAAGGGCGCAACCGCGAGGTGCGGCGCCTGTGGGAATCCCAGGGCGTGCGCGTCAGCCGCCTGAAACGGGTGCGTTACGGCAGCGTATTTATTCCGTCACACGTGCGTGTCGGCCAGTGGATAGAAATGGAGCCGCGGGAAATCGATGATCTCTGTGTGACCGCCGGCATGCCCAAACTGGGCCAGCGCCCGCTGACCCAGGCGGAAAAGCAGAACCTGCAGCGCCAGCGTCGCAAGCTGCGCAAGCCGCCGGCAGCGGCGCGTCGCGGCAAATCGCAGCGGGACTGAACCGCCATTAAAAAGCCCGCAATTGCGGGCTTTTTATTCGCCTGCAACTTCAGTGATTCTCTTCGATTGGCTCCTCGCCTTCCTCCTCGAGCGTCTGGTCCTCCATCTCCGATTCAACACCCTCGGGATCCGCGCCCATGGCATCGTCTACATCCGACGGCAATTCGGAGTCGGAGCCGTTATCCATGTCATCCGTTGGCGGCGGTTGTGAGGCTTCCGATTCGACCAGTTTTTTCAGCTTGTCGAGCCCCTGCTGGTAGGAGTCGCCCACCATCTTTTTCACCATCAGACCCATCCAGCGGGCGATGGGGCCGCCGCCCATATCGCTGTTGAACTGCCAGGTGACCTGTGTGCCGCCGCCCTGTGGTTGCAGGTGGAATTCTGCGGTGGCAACCCCCTGGTCGCCGAAATCCAGCTCGGTGCGCACCAGGGAATCGGGTTCGCTGGCGGTGATGGTCTGGCTGCCGCTACCCACATTGGGGTTGTCGCTGCTCCAGCTCATGGCCGCGCCTACCCCCTCGTCGGGACCGCTGTATTCGTATTTTGTATTTGGATCCAGTTGGTACCAGGGTGACCAGCTGTTGAAATTGCGCAGGTTGTTGACGTAGGGGAAGACTGTCTGTGGGGGTTTGGCGATGGTCACGCTGCGCTCCAGCGTCACCTCCCGCGGAAACAGAAAGCCGGCGAGTACCAGCAGTGCCAGGAAAACCAGGATATAGAGTATCCAGCGCATAGCGGGGCCCTTTTGTTATTGGTGGAAGGCTCAAACCACGGCCGACGACAATGATCAGTTATCGCAAGGCAATTATCAACATTGCCCGGGCTAGTGGGCCATGCGGAAAGCTGTGTAACAGTTCGCGTCGCCAAAGCGTCCAGCTCTGCGTTGAGAAAGCTTGAAATAACGCTGCGATTCCTGCGCTTTCTCGCCTTGATCTGAACGCATTGGCTGTGCTCTTTTGTTACCGAACTTCCCGCATGGCCCACTAGTCTGTAATTTCCAGCAGCGGCAACTGTATTTCCACGCAGAGCCCGGCAGCGGGAAGATTTGTGGCACCGATGCTGCCACCGTGGTGGAGAATGGTGCGCTGGGCTATGGCGAGGCCGAGGCCGAAGCCGCCGCTCTCGCGGGTGCGGGCGCTGTCGGTGCGGTAGAAGGGGCGGAAAATCGCCTGCAGCTCGTCGTCGGCGACGCCACTGCCGGAATCGATCACGCGAATACAGCAGTTGCCGTCTGGCCTGTCGATTTCTACGGTGACATTGCCACCCGCCGGGCTGTACTTGATGGCGTTGCGCAAGATATTTTCCAGAGCCGCCGTGAGCGAACTGCCGCGGGTGGCGACCAGGAACTCGCCGACTCCGGGGGCCAATTCAAAGCGCAGATTTTTTTCCTGCGCCTCACCTTTCAGGTCCTCCAGCAGGGCCGCGACGAGGCTGTTGATTTCCACCACGTCGTCCAGTGGCCGCCGGTCCTGGCTGGCGACCGGCAGCGACAGCACGTCGGCGATAATGTCTTCCAGGTAGTCGGCGGCCTTGCCGATCTTGTCCAGCTCGGTGTCCAGTCCCTGCACCTGCTTCTGCCGCGCGATACCCAGTGCCACCTGCAGTCGCGCCAGCGGCGAGCGCAGCTCGTGGGAGACATCCTTGATCAGGCGGCGCTGTTCCGCCATGGACTCCTGCAGTTGTGCCGTCATGGAATCGAAGTCCCGCGCCAGCTCCGCCAGTTCGTCACTGCGGCTGTGCAGGCTCGGGGCCACTCGATAGTCCAGTTCGCCGGCGGCCACCCGCCGCGTGGCCGCGCGCAGCTGATCCAGCGGGCGGCTCAGGTAGCGCGCCAGCCAGTAGCAGGCGGCGCCGGAGGCGAGCATGGACAGCAGCAGCATCGGCCAGAAGTTGCGCCACAGGAAGCGCAGCAGCAGGCCCTCCTTGCTGTGGCCGGCAATCAGTACCACCCTCAGGCTGTCACCGCCGCGCAGGGGCAGGAAGAAACCCACCGTGGGCTTCTTGTCCACCAGCATATGGGATTCGCGATTGCGGTAGTTGAGGCTGGTCAGCAGCGGCGCCATGCTCTGCGGCAGTGTCCGGTCCAGCAGCTCGCGGCCCTGCTGGTCGATGGCGAATACCTGTTTCTGTACCTTCTTCGGCTGGCGTTCGAGCCAGTGCTGGAAATGCTCCGGGCCGTGACGGCGGGTGCGGCGCATATTGTGCACCACCTCGCGGAAGAGGGCCGGGCCCTCCATGCGCTCCTCGTGGCGTGGGTCGCCGAATTCGCCGAAGTGGGTGATATAGATCGCCGCCACCACCATCACCACGGCGGTGATCCAGGCACCGAAGAACATCTTCCAGAAGAGGCTGCGCATCGGCGGTCAGTCGCCCTTGCTCTGGGTGAGCATATAGCCGGCGCCGCGGATATTGATGATCAGGTCGCGGCTGGCGCCCTGTTCGGCGAGCTTCTTGCGGATATTGCTGACGTGCACATCGATCGACCTGTCGTAGGGCATCAGCTTGCGCCCCAGGGCGGTCTCGGTGAGTACTTCCTTGCTCACCACCTCGCCGGCATGTTGCACCAGCACTTTCAGTACCGCGAATTCGGCGCCGGTCAGGGATAGCAGCTGCTCTTCCCAGTAACCCTGATGCTCCGATGGCAGCAGCCGCAGGGGGCCGCTGGCAAGGGCGCCCCTGGAGGAGCCGTCATCCGCCTCCCCGGACTCGGGTCGCCCGCGGCGCAGCACCGCGCGCAGGCGCGCGGCCAGCTCGCGGGGGTTGCAGGGCTTGGGCAGGTAGTCGTCGGCGCCCATTTCCAGGCCGACGATGCGGTCCACTGTATCGCCCTTGGCGGTGAGCATCAGCACGGGCAGCGAGCGGCTCACGGGTCCAGCCTCCTCGCGCAGCTTGCGCAGTAGGTCGAAGCCGTTGTGCACCGGCAGCATCACGTCCAGTACCAGGGCGTCGAAGTTCTGGCTCTGGGCCAGTTCCAGACCGCGGCCACCGTCATTGGCGACCGTCACCTCGAAGCCCTCGCCGGTGAGGAACTCCTGCAGCAGATCGGTCAGTTCTGTGTCGTCGTCGACCAGTAGGATACGGCTCATGGTGTGCTCTCTGGTAAGTTGAAGCCATTATATGCAAAGCCCCGGCGCCAGTTGCGACACGGGTTCGGGCTTTTAACCGTTCTTAACAGTTGTTAACCCCGGTTATCCCTCTTTTACACGGTCCGATCCTACTATGCATCTACCGACACCAAACACGAGGAAGCGTCGATGAAAAACTGGAAAGCAATGGCGGGCAGCCTGGTACTGGCTGGCACTCTGGCAGTACCGGGCATGACCATGGCCTTTGGCGGCGACAATCATCACCGGGATCCGCACCACTACAAGGGACACTTTTTTGAACATATGGCCGAGGAGCTGGACCTGACCGAGGGACAGAAGGCGCAGCTGAAGGCCAATCGCGATGCCAACCGCGATGCTCACAAGGCACAGCGCAAGCAGATGCGCGAGCTGCACAAGCAACTGCGCCAGGCCATTGAATCCGGTGCAGACCAGGCCACCCTGGACAGTCTCGGCACTGAGCTGGGCAAGCTGCAGGTGGCCAAGATGCAGGAAAGGCACCAGATGCGCACTCAGTTCGAGGCCATTCTCACCGACGAGCAGAAGGCCAAGCTGGAGCAGCTGAAGGCCGAGCGCAAGGAACGCCGCAAGGAGCGGCGTGAGCGCCGGCAGGACGATGAGTAATTAACCCCAACGCCTGTGCAATCGATCGGGTTCTTTTCCTACCCCAACAGCCCGAAAGATTCATAGCCCCTTGCCCCCGCAATGCGGGGGTTTTTTGTTCCCTTCTTTCCTGCTTGCGGGGGAGGGCCAGCGGTTTGGGCGAATACAAGGTCCACCCCTGTAATTCCGGCCGACCACTGACCACTCCCTCAGCTTGCCGCGCCCCGCCATTGCTGGGAGAATACGCCGCCGCTCAAACCAGAAAGTAGGGCCTGTATCCGGGCGAAGAGGAGTGATTGTGAGCAAAATCGGCTTGTTTTACGGCAGTGACGAGGGCAACACCGAAGCGGTGGCCCTGCGTATTCAGGCCCGCCTGGGCGAGGAGCGGGTGAATGTGCACGATATCGCCGATGTCACCCAACTGGAAATCGCCGATTACGACCAGCTGATCTTCGGTATCCCCACCTGGGATTTCGGCCAGATACAGTCTGACTGGGAGGAGTTCTGGGAGGATGTGCAGGAGATAGACTTCAGCGGCAAGACGGTGGCCCTGTTCGGCCTGGGCGACCAGTTCGGCTACGGCGACTACTTTCTCGACGCCATGGGCATGCTGCACGATGTGATATTCGCCAAGGGTGCGGCTGTCGTCGGCCACTGGACCACCGAGGGTTACGAATTCGAGGCCTCCAAGGCGGAGGTTGAGGGCGAGGGCATGTTTGTCGGCCTGGCCATTGACGAGGATCAGCAGGAGGAGCTGACCGGCGGCCGCCTGAACCGCTGGTGCCGACAGATCGCCGATGAATTTGGCCTCGAGGGCGGTGCCGATAGTGTCGCGCAGCTGGATGACTGATCGGCCGATGAAAAACTCCATTTCCTTCAAAGAATTCTGGCCGTGGCTGACAGAGCACCCCAACTGCATAGTGCGCGCCGGCACCGCCGACTCCGTTATCTACGATGACGATGACTACTTCTGGCGCTTCACCGAAGAGGATGTGCGCACACTGCTGGTACAGGTAATGCGCGGAAAACGCCCGGTGGCAGAGATGTTTATCGAGCCGGAGCATGTCACTTCGGTGCAGATAACACCCGGTGAAAAGGGCGAGTTCAACTTCGACCTGGTCACCGAGATGCAGGGCCAGCCGCAGGTGATTTATTACTTTGTGTTGACCCATGCGTTCGAAGAGGTCGAGCGCAATGATGGTGGTCACGGCCGCCTGCACTAAACCGCCTCTTGTGCAGTGCGGCCCATCGCGGGCCGCCTTTCCTCACTATACTATTCGCGTTTCTCCGCTGCGCCGATACCGATATTTTCATCGAGAAAATCCAGCAGTTGGGTGTAGAGGCGCCGGTTGTTTTCCTCACTGTAGAAGCCGTGCCCTTCATTCGACACAATCAGGGTCTTGACTGGCTTCCCGTCCTCTTCTAGCTTATCAAGCAAGGCCTCCGCATGCTCTACTGGCACCCGTTCGTCCTGTTCGCCGTGGACGATAAACATCGGCAAGTCGAGCTTGTCGGTGTTATACAGCGGTGAATTCTCGCGCAGGAAATCTTCATTTTCACTCAACTCCCGTGTTAAGTAGGAGATGCCGCGATCGCGACGTTGGATGTCTCCTTTGCGGTACATCATTTCCAGGTCGTAGACACCCACATAGCCGACGGCGCACTGGTACAAATCCGGGTAGCGGATGGGATTCATCAGAGCGGAGTAGCCGCCAAAGCTACCGCCGAATATACAGATGCGCTTGCGGTCCGCGTAGCCTTTCTCCACCGCCCAATGCACCGCATTGGCGATATCCCGTTGTATAAGTCCCCCCCATTGGCGCCGTCCAGCGGAAAAAAAGTGGTCGCCGTAGCCGGTGGAACCGCGAAAGTTGACCTGCAGTACCAGGTAGCCGTTCTGGGAGAGTATCTGCGCCTGTCGGTCGTACCCCCAATAGTCCCGGGCATGGGGGCCGCCGTGAGGTACGACCACCATCGGTAGCTTTTCCGTCTGGCCGGCCGGGAATGTCAGGTAGACACCAATACGTAATCCATCCTCTGTTGTAAAGGCATCGGCGCGCATCGGGTTGAGGCGGCTGGGGTCCAGCCATTCGGCGGAAGACAACAGAAAATCGACTTTCTTGGTTTGCATGTTCACCACGAAATAATCACCTGGCAGGCGGTCTCCATGCACTTTCAGGATTCCCATGGAGCCGTCTTCAGTGAAGCTGGTAAACGAAATGCGGTAGCCTTCGAAAGCTTTCTTCAAGCCGCGAAAAAAGGCTGCAAAACCATCCCCTTCGTCGAAAAAGTGTTCATCGGGGAGATCGGGATGGAGGTAGGCACCCAGTGGCTTGTCGGTGACCGGGTGGTAAATGATACCGCTGATATCGGAGATGCCGTGTTGGAATACTTGTGAATATTTGCCGCTGGAGTCCAGCTTGATCAGCTGTTCTGTCTGCCTCTTGCGGTCCAGCACCAGGTAGGTTTCGTTACTTTCCATATCAAACCCGACAGGAGTCGCGCGATCCAGCAGTGGATCGTCGATCCGGGACCAGCCCACCTTGTCTTTGCGGTATAGCTCGACATCGCCATTGCGATCTGTGCCATTGGCAAACAGCAGATTGCCGTGGCCGTCGGTGAAGGCTCGCCCCCCTACTTGCGGCAGGCCGGATACCTTGTCCCTGACCCCAGAGTAGATATCAATCCGGTAGACTTCGCCGTGAGTTTCCCAGTCCCTCGCCCAGGGGTAAGTGGATACCAGAATCTCTTTATCGTTGTCGCGTAGCACGTCGACGATGGTGGCGTGGGCGTAAGTGCTTTCCGCTTTCTTTATGCGCGAACCAGTCTGGCGCTCGCCGGCGGCCCAGCCGAAAATATTCTTTCCCTTGGAACCATCGTAATTGATTGCGAAGAGGGAGCCGTAATTGACCGGTGCTTCCAGGGCTGCTTTGCGGGAAATGACTTCGGCGACCACTCGCTCGTCATTGGCCCAGTAGAAATTACCTACCTCCTCTTTGCCACGAAAGCGCAGGATACCGGTGATCTCCAGCGGTTTCAGCGACATGAACACCAGGATACGCTCGCCGTCGTAGAGCTTTTGTACGGCGAGGTGGGTGCCTTTGGGGGAAATTTTCACCTGTTGGATATCTTTGTGCTTGATCAGCTCCTGCAGTGGAATGCGGCTGACACCGACAGCCGTAGAGGAGAAGATGAGCAGCAGGCTGGTAACCAGGGTCCGAAGCATTGGGCGGTCCGCTTTCTGTCTTTTTTTAATTATGGCGAAAGCGCGCGCACCGGACCAGATGCGCGCAATTACAGCGGATTACAGCAGCCGCTGCAGAATCTCCCGATACATGTCCTTGAGTTTGTCCAGGTCTTCTGCTTTCACGCACTCGTCCACCTTGTGAATGGTCGCGTTCACCGGCCCCAGCTCAACCACCTGGGCGCCCGTGGGTGCGATAAAGCGGCCGTCAGAGGTGCCGCCGGCAGTGGACAGCTCGGTGTCGAACCCGACAACCGATTGAATGGCAGCCTGCGCCGCTTCTACCAGCGGGCCTTCGGCGGTCAGGAAAGGCTGGCCGGAGAGTTTGAAGTCGGCCCGGTATTTGAGGCCGTGCCTGTCGAGAATCTTGCGCGCGCGCTCCTCCAGTTGCTCAGCTGTGGTCTCGGTGGAGAAGCGCCAGTTGCAGACCACTTTGACTTCGCCGGGAATCACATTGGTGGCGCCGGTGCCGCCGTTGATATTGGATACCTGGAAGCTGGTTGCCGGGAAGAAGTCGTTGCCCTTGTCCCACTCCTCGGCAGCGAGTTCGGCCAGCGCCGGGGCAAGTCCGTGGATAGGGTTATCCGCCAGGTGCGGGTAGGCTACGTGGCCCTGTACGCCGTAGATGGTCAGTTCCAGGCCCAGTGAGCCACGGCGGCCGTTCTTGATCACGTCGCCGACACGCTCGGTGCTCGATGGCTCTCCGACCAGGCAGCAGTCGATCTTCTCGCCCTGTTCCCCGAGCCACTCCACCACTTTGACAGTGCCATCGTGGGCCGGACCCTCTTCGTCGCTGGTGATCAGGAAGGCAATGCGCCCCTTGTGACCCGGATTTGCGGCGACAAATTCCTCGCAGGCCACCACCATGGCCGCCAGTGAGCCCTTCATGTCGGCGGCGCCGCGGCCGAAGAGGTAGCCGCCTTCGATCACCGGCTCGAAGGGCGGGTGCTGCCAGTTTTCCTCGGGGCCGGTGGGCACCACGTCGGTGTGGCCGGCGAAGGCGAATAGCGGGCCATCGCCATTGCCGTTGCGCACCGCCCAGAAATTGTCGGTGTCGCCGCGGCGCAGCCAGGTGGTCTCGAAGCCGATTTTTTCCAGGCGCTCGATCATCAGTGGCATGCAGCCGGCGTCATCTGGGGTTATCGATCTTAGGCGGATCAGGTCGCTGGCGAGCTTGAGGGTTGGGGTCATTGGTATTCCTTTGGCTTTGTTGCCTGTAGCGAGTTCAGTGATCGGTACTTTGTAGCCGGTTGCATGGCAGCACTGCTCCCGGTATTCGTTTGCGGGACACGCCACGAGTACATCCCTGTAGGCTCGTCGGCGGCCATCCCTGGCCGCC
>NZ_JACZFR010000027.1 GCF_014904815.1 Microbulbifer taiwanensis | reverse complement strand
TCGGTTCCGGGCCCCCCCCCCGCCCCCCCCCGGGGGGCCCCCCCGGCGCCCCCCCCCGCCCCCCGCCGGTCCCGCAAACGAATCCCGGTATCAGTGCCTTCGCATTGGGCTTTTGAGTCCTATCAACCCCTTGCAAAGAATGGTTGGAAGAATTCCGGAGGTAAATGCGAAGGTCCTGATGCCGGTGGCTTTATGCCAGACCTTCCACGGCCATGGATGGCCGAGGAGAGCGTAGGGCCGGCCCCGCGAGCGACGCGAGTGCTTTGGGTCCAGGGATGTATTCACAGCGTGTCTGGCGTAAAGCCACCGGTAGCAGGACCGCCCCATAGCCAGCTACGGAGCTTCGGACAATCCCCGAAGGTCAGTTACTGTGCAACGCTTCGTTCAGCTCTACCGCACTCTTATTGGTCAAACACTCCACCGCGCCATTGACCGAGTTGCGGCGGAACAGCAGGTCGGATTTGCCGGCCAGGTCGCGCGCCTTGACCTGTTCCACCAGCTTTCCGCTGTCGTCCAGCAGGGCCACCTTGGTGCCTGCGGTGATGTACAGACCGGATTCCACCGTGCAGCGGTCGCCCAGCGGAATACCGATACCGGCGTTGGCGCCGAGCAGACAGTTGTCGCCGACGGAGATGATGATGTTGCCGCCGCCGGACAGGGTGCCCATGGTGGAGCTGCCGCCGCCCAGATCCGAGCCGGCGCCGACGAAGACGCCCGCGGAGATGCGCCCCTCGATCATGCCGGGCCCCTCGGTACCGGCATTAAAGTTGACGAAGCCCTCGTGCATGATGGTGGTGCCTTCGCCCAGGTAGGCGCCGAGGCGCACGCGGGCTGTGTGGGCGATGCGCACGCCGGCGGGGACCACGTAATTGGTCATCTTCGGGAACTTGTCCACGCAGGCCACGTCGAGCTGTTCGCCCTTCAGGCGCGCTTCCAGCTGGCGCTGCGGCAGCTCCTCCAGGTCGATGGCGCCCTGGTTGGTCCAGGCCACATTGACCAGCTTGCCGAAAATACCGTCCAGCCTGGTCTGGTGAGGCTTCACCAGGCGATGGGAGAGCAGGTGCAGTTTCAGGTAGGCCTCGGGCACAGACTGGGGGGCCTCGTCAGTGGTCAACACCACGGCTACCAGCGGACGCTGGCTGCTGGCGAACTGCCTGAGGATTTCCGCCTGCTCGCTGGCGCCTGCACCGGTGAGTCTGTCCGCCAGATTCTGCAGTTGCGCCGGGTCCAGGGCCAGGCTGTGGTTGCCGCCGGAAATATTGAGGGTCTCCGTAACCGCGGCAGCGATATCCGCGCTCGGCTTGAACAGCGGTTGCGGGTAGTAGACTTCCAGCCAGTCGCCCTTGCTGTTGCAGGTGCCGACGCCGAAGCCGATGCTGTAAATATTGCTCATTGTCAGATTCCTTTTCATTAAATCAATTCGGAGAAAGCGGCTTCCTTGAAGCCGAACAGGGTCCTGTCGCCGGAGACTGTGACCGGGCGCTTGATCAGCGTCGGCGTCTCGGCGGCGAGTGCCAGGGCCGCTTCGTCATCCATCCCGTTCTTCTGTTCATCATTCAGCGCGCGCCAGCTGGTGGAGCGGCGATTCAACACTTCCTGCCAGCCGAATTCCTTAACCCAGGACTGGAGCGGCACTGACGCCATGCCGTCGTCGCGGAAATCGTGAAAGCGGTAGTCGATATCGTTCTTTTCCAGCCACTTGCGGGCTTTCTTGACGGTGTCGCAGTTCCTGATGCCGTAGAGAACAATACTGGAGGGTTTAGTCACAATCAGGCCTTCTTCGTTTTCTTCGGGTTTTTTCGGTTGGGGTAGCAGGTGGTGCAGATCTCGCACACAGTGCCGTCGCAGCCGCGCGCGGAGCAGTACTCGCGGCCGTAGAAAATAATCTGCAAATGCAGCTTGTTCCACTTGTCGCGCGGAAACAGGCGTTTCAGGTCCTTTTCCGTCTGGGTCACATTCTTGCCGCTGGTGAGTCCCCAGCGCTGTGCCAGGCGATGGATGTGGGTGTCCACCGGGAAGGCCGGGTGACCGAAGGCCTGGGACATGACCACGCTGGCGGTCTTGTGGCCGACCCCAGGTAGTGTCTCGAGCGCGGCGATGTTTTCCGGCACCCTGCCATGGTACTCGTTGACCAGTATCTGCGACAGCTTGCTGATCGCCCTGGATTTCTGCGGCGACAGGCCGCAGGGGCGAATCACCTGTTGGATTTTATCCACCGGCACCCTGGCCATATCCGCGGGGGTGTCCGCGAGCTTCCACAGCGACGGCGTGACCTGGTTGACCCTCTCGTCTGTACACTGGGCGGACAGCAGCACCGCGACCAGCAGGGTGTAGGGGTCCTTGTGGTCCAGGGGGACCGGGGTTTCCGGATAGAGGTCTTCCAGCTTGTGCAGGATGTACTCGACCCTTTCTTTTTTGAGTAGGTTTTTTACTGCCATTGTCTTATTGATGTTGGTCTTTGCCAGCGATTAATCAGTTCGATGATCATGGGCATTTTTCGCGGTCATGGGCCGCTCCTACAGCGCCTTGTTCATGACTTGCAGGAGTGGCGGGGCGGCCATCCGCCCATGGCCGCGATAGGTGTATCTATCGGCAAAACTCCCTGATGCGCTTCGCCGCCTCGATACACTCATCGAGTGTCGCCACCAGTGCCATGCGCACATACTCGCGCCCGGGGTTGATGCCGTCCGCCTCGCGGGCGAGGAAGGCGCCGGGCAGTACGGTAATATTCTGCTGGCGAAACAGCTCGCGGGCGAAATGCTCGCCGTCGCCGACCCTGGGCCACAAATAAAAGCTCGCCTGTGGCTGCTGCACATCCAGGCAGCCGTCGAGAATTTCCAGTACCGCGGCGAACTTTTCACTGTAAAGCGCGCGATTATGCCGCACGTGCTGCTCGTCCTGCCAGGCGGCGATGGAGGCGTACTGGTTCGGCAGCGGCATGGCGCAGCCGTGGTAGGTGCGGTAGAGCAGGAATTTTTCCAGTATCGCCGCATCGCCGGCAACGAAGCCGGAGCGCAGCCCCGGCAGGTTGGAGCGCTTGGAGAGGCTGTGGAACACCACGCAGCGGGCGAAATCCGTGCGGCCCATCTGTTCGCACACCTGCAGCAGTCCGACTGGCGGACTCTTCTCGTCGAAGTAGAGTTCCGAATAGCACTCGTCGGAGGCGATGACAAAATCGTAGCGATCCGCCAGTTCGATCAGTTCCCTGAGATCCTCCGCGCCCAGCAGAGCACCGGTCGGGTTGCCTGGGGTGCAGATATACAGCAACTCGCAGTCGCGCCACGTCTGCTCCGACACTGATGCGAAGTCCGGTTTGAAACCGGTATCCGCAGTGCAGTTGATAAAGTGCGGGCTGGCACCGGCGAGCAGGGCGGCGCCCTCGTAGATCTGGTAGAAGGGATTCGGCATCAGCACTTTTGTGCCCGGCGACACCATCGCCTGGGCGAAGGCGAAGAGCGCCTCGCGGGTGCCATTGACCGGCAGCACCTGGCTGTCGGCGCACAGCTTCTGCAGCTGGAAGCGCTGGCACAGCCATCGGGCAATGGACTCGCGCAGCAGATCTATGCCCTTGGTGGCCGGATAGGCGGATAGCTTGTCCAGGTTTTCGATCAGCTCGTCACGCACGAATGCCGGTGGCGTGTGTTTGGGCTCACCGATGGACAGGGCGATATGGGGCTTGTCCACGGGCACCAGATCTTTTTTTAGCGTGGCCAGTTTGGTGAACGGATACGGCTGTAATTTTTCGATATTCGGGTTCATTTATTCCCTCTCCCCCAGCCCCTCTCCCGCAAGCGGGGGAGGGACGCTATTTTTTGTCACTGCTGCTGGTGCCTGACCTGGTGGGCGTCCAGTTCTCGACAGATGGCCTCTTCCAGTTCCCGATTGGCAGCCTCGTCCAGCAGAGGCTGCCCGGTGGCATCCGTTATATGGAAAATATCCTCGACCCGCTCGCCGAGGGTGGAGATTTTGGCGTTGTGCAGGCGCAGGTCGTGGGCGATAAAGATGCGCGCTATGCGCGCCAGCAGGCCGGGTCTGTCGGCGCAGGTGATTTCCAGTGTGCTGTAGTGATCGCCGGAATCGGTGGAGAGGTGTGCGCGGCTCTCAAGCTCGAACATCTTCAGGCGCCTGGGTGTCCGCCGCTGGATCACCTTGGAGTAGTCCTCCACCAGCGCCAGCTCCTGCTGCAGGGTATTGCGGATCTGTTCGAGGCGGTGGGGTTCGTCCAGCAGCGGCTGGCCGGACTCGTCCAGCACGTAGAAGGTGTCCAATGTGTAACCGGAGGCGGAGTTGTACAGACGCGCGTCGTGGATATTCAGGTTGAGCATATCGAGGCCGGTGACCACGGCGGCGAAGACGTTGGCCCTGTCCGGGGTGTAGACGAACACTTCGGTGGCGCCGTCGTGCTCGCCGGGGCCGGAGTTGCGGGTCAGCACCAGGGTGTCGCTCTGCTCGCGTTTGTCACCGTTGCTGTGCAATTGGTGAATGGCGGCCGTGTGCCAGGTGATGTTGTCGGCGCTCTCGCGCACGAAGTAGTCGTCACCCATCTGCGCCCAGATATTCTCCACCGAGGCCATCGGCAGGCCCATAGCGCGCAGCATATTGCGCGCCTGCGCCCGCGTCTCCTCGATGATTTCCTCGCGATCTATCGGGTTTTCCAGGCCGCGGCGCAGGGCGCGGCGGGTGGCCTGGTAGAGCTGGCGCATCAGGCTGGCGCGCCAGCTGTTCCACAGTTCCGGGTTGGTGGCGTTGATGTCCGCGACCGTGAGCGCATAGAGGTAGTCCAGGTGCTCGCGGTCGCCGCAGGTCTGGGCGAATTCGTGCACCACATCCGGGTCGGTGATGTCCTGCTTCTGCGATACCTGGCTCATCAGCAGGTGCTTCTCCACCAGCCAGCACACCAGGCGCCGGTCGCGGGCGGGCAGCTGGTGACGGCGGCAGAAGGCGTCGGCGTCGATCACGCCCAGCTTGGAGTGGTCGCCGCCGCGGCCCTTGGCGATATCGTGGTAGAGGCCGGCGATATACAGCAGCTCCGGCTTGCGCAGACGCGACAGTATCTCGGCGGCGATGGGGTGTACCTGCCAGGCCTCGGGGCTGCGGAAGCTGCGCATATTGCGCACTACCTGCAGTGTGTGCGCGTCCACTGTGTAGATATGGAAGAGGTCGTGCTGCATCTGCCCGGTGACGCGGCCGAATTCCGGCAGGTAGCGGCCGAGGATGCCGTAGCGGGTCATGCGCGACAGCTGGGTTGACAGGCCGCGGGGCGAGCGCAGCAGCTGCATAAACAGCTCCGCATTGCGCGGGTCTTCGCGGAACCTGTCGTCGATCAGGTGGCGCTGCTCGCGTATCAGGCGGATGGTGGCCGCGCGCACGCCCTCGATCTCGGGGTTCTCCGCCATCAGCACGAAGATTTCCAACAGTGCCGATGGCTGTTCGACAAAGACGCGGGTCTGGGTCACTTCGATGGTGTTGTCGCGCAGTTGGAAGCGCTCGTTGATCGGGGTGACCGACTGGCGCTTGCCGCGCTGCAGTATGGCCTCGTCGAGGAATTGCAGCAGCACGTCATTCAGTTCACGCAGCGCCATCACTATGCGGTAGTAGTTGTGCATGAACTGCTCGACGGCGAGCTGGGTGTCACTGTCCACATAGCCGAACTGTTTCGCCAGTTCGCGCTGGTAGTCGAACAGCAGTCGCTCTTCCGGGCGCCCGGCAAGCAGGTGCAGGCCGTAGCGCACCCGCCACAGGAAGTCCTCGCCGGACTGCAGTATCGCGAACTCCTCCTCGGTGAAGAAGCCCTTGCCCTGCAGCTGCTTGAGGGTGCGCACCTTGAAGTAGCGCTTGGCCACCCAGCCGATGGTCTGGATATCGCGCAGGCCTCCGGGGGCGTTCTTGATATTGGGTTCGAGAATGTATTCGGCGGCCTGCTGCTTGCTGTGGCGCTCGCGCTGCTCGGCGTACTTGGCGGTAAAGAATTCCTCCGCCGGCCACAGCTTGTCGGGAGTGATGCGTTCGGCCAGTTGCGCTCGCAGCCCGTCGTCGCCGACGACGGTGCGGCACTCCATCAGGTTGGTGGCCACGGTGATGTCTTCGGCGGCCAGTTCCAGGCAGTGGTCGATGGTGCGCACCGAGTGGCCGATATCCAGGCCCAGATCCCAGAGGAAGGCCACCAGGCGCTCGATATTGTCGACGGTGTCCGGGGCGCTGCCGTCACGGGTCAGTATCAGCAGGTCGATGTCCGAATGGGGGTGCAGCTCGCCGCGACCGTAACCGCCCACTGCCAGCAGGCTGATACCAGCAGGCCAGTCGTACTGGTGCCAGGCGTAGTGCAGCAGGCAGTCGATGAACAGGGCGCGCTCGTGCACCAGGGTGCGCACGTCCTCGCCCTCGCGGAAGCGCTCGGCCATCTGGTTGTCGGCGCCGCCGATGGCGTCCTTGAATATCTCCAACGGCGGCTTGGCACCCTCTGCCAGGGCCTTGCGGAAGCGGGCCTGTTCAAAGAAGAACAGGGGGCGTTCGAAGTAGGGGATATTGGCCGGCTGCATCTTGTATCCGTTTGGGCTTGGGTTGGCCCATTGTGCCCGTGAGGCTAGTCGGTGGCGGTCATGCTGCCGGGGACCTTTCCCGGGGCACGCGGTGAATCCATCCCTGTAGGCTTGCCGGCCGGGCTACCCGGCCGCTCCAAGCATTCACGGCGCCTCCGGCCACTCCGGCCGACAGTCCCGTAAAGGTCCCCGGCAACATGATCTTCAATTCAAGTATCGATATTCTTTTGGAGTCTGGGCCGCAGGAGCCTGAACACAGGCCCCGAGCCTTAAAAACTCTCTTCACTGCGTGCTGTCAGCACTTCCACTCCGTTTCCGGTCACCACCATGGTGTGCTCCCACTGCGCCGACAGGCGGCGGTCCTTGGTGACGGCGGTCCAGCCGTCGCCGAGGACGCGGGTGGCAGCCTTGCCGGCGTTGATCATCGGCTCGATGGTGAAAGTCATGCCTTCTTTCAAAACATCGCCGGTGCCGGGCTTACCGTAGTGGAGTACCTGTGGGTCTTCGTGGAAGACGTCGCCGATGCCGTGGCCGCAGAAGTCGCGGACCACCGAGTAGTAGTTTTTCTCCGCGTGCTCCTGGATCACGTGGCCGATATCGCCGAGGCTGGTGCCCGGGCGCACGATTTCGATGGCCTTGTAGAGACACTCCTGGGTCACCTTGACCAGCCGCTCGGCGTGGGGGGCCGGCTTGCCGACGAAGTACATCTTGCTGGTGTCGCCGTACCAGCCATCCTTGATCACGGTGACATCGATATTGATGATGTCGCCCTTCTTCAGGGTCTTGCTCTCGGACGGAATGCCGTGGCAGACCACTTCATTGACCGAGGTGCAGATGGATTTGGGGAAGCCGCGATAGCCGAGGCAGGCGGGGATGGCCTTCTGCACATTGACTATATGGTCGTGACAGCGCCGATCCAGCTCTTCGGTGGTGACGCCGGGAACCACATATTCGCCTATCATTTCCAGTACTTCCGCGGCCAGGCGGCCCGCAGTGCGCATCTTGGCGATCTGTTCCGGTGTCTTGATGGCTGAGGTCATGCGTATCCCTAGGTAGTTACTTGGCGGCGGGCCCTGCCCGCGAGGCGCGCCATTGTAGCGGATTGGGCGACTGTGGGCGATCGGGGCGGGAGTTCCCCCATTGCCGGATTCACGCCACCGACAGCAGGAGCGTCACAATCTCTGCCCGGATTCGGGGTGGGCTCTTCCAGAGCGGGGCCTGTTTATGGTATAAAGCGCGCCGCTTCGGGCCTGGACCGGAGCGAAACCAATGCCGCACACGCGTCGGCACATGTGTCTGGGTGCCTCCTGGAGGTTGATGCATGGGATGCGTGGAGGACTAACCCGTAAAAATTGAGGTTTTACTTATGCCGCAAGTCAGCATGCGCGATATGCTGCAGGCTGGTGTCCATTTTGGCCACCAGACCCGCTACTGGAACCCGAAGATGGGCGAATTCATCTTTGGCGCCCGCAACAAGATTCACATCATCAACCTGGAGCACACTGTACCGGCTTTCAACGAAGCCCTGCAGGTGATCAAGGGGATGGCTGCCCAGAAGAAGAAGATTCTGTTCGTCGGCACCAAGCGCGCCGCGCAGAAATCCATCAAGGAGCAGGCTGAGCGCGCAGGCCAGCCCTACGTCAGCAACCGCTGGCTGGGTGGCATGCTCACCAACTACAAGACCATCCGCGCTTCCATCAAGCGTTTCCGCGATCTGGAAATCCAGTCCCAGGACGGCACCTTCGAGAAGCTGACCAAGAAAGAGGCGCTGATGCGCACTCGCACCATGGAGAAGCTCGAGCGCTCCATCGGTGGTATCAAGGACATGGCTGGCCTGCCGGATGCGCTGTTCGTGATCGACGTAGAGCACGAGCGCATCGCTATCCAGGAAGCCAATAAGCTGGGTATCCCGGTGATCGGAGTGGTCGACACCAACAGCGATCCGGCTGGCGTTGCCTTTGTTCCCCCCGGCAACGACGAGGCCATCCGCGCCATCAAGCTGTCCCCCACCGCTGTGGCGGACGCCGTGATTGCCGGCGCCGCTGAGGCCGGCGGCAGCGCGGCCAAGAATGAGTACGTCGAGGCGAGCGACGACGAGGCCGCTGCTGACTCCTGATTGAGTCGCACAGTGACGTAACAGAGGCGCAGGGATGTAACACAGAGTCGTTACACTCCTGCGAACTCGAAAAGGGGGCCCCACAATCGGCCCCTTTTTTCTAATTTCCTAGTGATAGAACCCCGAGGATTGAATCATGGCGATTACCGCGTCTATGGTAAAAGAACTGCGCGAGCGCACTGGCCTGCCGATGATGGAGTGCAAGAAGGCACTGACCGCGGCGGACGGCGATATCGAGAAAGCGATCGAAGATCTGCGCAAAGCCTCTGGCCTGAAAGCGGCCAAGAAGGCTGGCCGCACCGCCGCCGACGGCGTTGTTGCGGCAAAAGTGGCCGATGACGGCAGCTACGGCGTGCTGGTTGAAGTCAATTCCGAAACCGACTTCGTCGCTCGCGACGACAACTTTCAGGCGTTCGTGACCAAGGTTGTCGAAAAAGCCTTTGCCGATCGCCAGCAGGACGTGGCTGCGCTGATGGAAGGCGAGCTGGAAAACGCCCGTGAAGCGTTGGTGCAAAAAATCGGCGAGAACATCGGTGTGCGCCGCATCCAACTGGTGGAAGCGCCGGTGGTTGGTGCCTACGTACACTCCAACAACCGCATTGCCGCGATCGTTGCCCTGAGCGGTGCCGAATCCGAGCTGGCCAAAGACGTGGCCATGCACGTGACCGCGGTCAATCCGCAGGTCAACAAGCCGGAAGATATGCCGGCCGACCTGCTGGAGAAGGAAAAGGAAATCATCAAGGCGCAGCCGGATATGGAAGGCAAGCCTGCCGAGATCGTCGAGAAGATGATGGGCGGCCGCATCAAGAAGTTCCTGAAGGAAAACAGCCTGGTGGAACAGCCTTTCGTCAAGAACCCGGACGTGACTGTCGGCAAGCTGGTCAAGGATGGCGGTGCAGACGTGGTTTCTTTTGTCCGCTTTGAAGTGGGTGAAGGTATCGAGAAAGAAGAGGTGGACTTCGCCGCGGAAGTGGCAGCGCAGGTCAAGTCCTCTTCCTGATCGCCTTGCGGCCGCCTCTGGGTGGCCACCTCAGTGGGGTGCTTTCGGTGCGTTCAATATTTGAGCGTATCGGGGCACCCCTCTGTGTAAATGACCGAAATTGTTGTAATGTTCGGCGGCAAACCCTGCCCGCGCTCAAGAGGACCAATGGATGCCCGGTGTTAAAGACCGCAAGTACAAGCGAATCCTGTTAAAGCTCAGCGGCGAAGAGCTGATGGGCGACCAGGGCTTTGGGATAAGCCCCAAAGTGCTGGACAAAATGGCGCTGGAGATAGGCCAGCTGGTGGGTATCGGTGTGCAGGTCGGGCTGGTGGTCGGCGGTGGCAACCTGTTCCGCGGCGCCGCGCTGAATGCGGCGGGCCTGGATCGGGTGACCGGCGACCATATGGGTATGCTGGCCACTGTCATGAATGCGCTGGCCCTGCGCGACGCCCTGGAGCGCTCCAATATTTCCTCGCGGGTCATGTCCTCGATCCAGATGAGCGGCATCGTCGATCACTACGACCGCCGCGCGGCCATCCGCTATCTGGAGCGCAGCGAGGTGCTGATCTTTGCCGCGGGTACCGGCAATCCCTTCTTTACCACCGACTCTGCCGCATGTCTGCGCGGTATCGAAATCGAAGCGGAGCTGGTATTGAAGGCGACCAAGGTGGACGGCGTCTATTCCGCCGACCCGGTGCTGGACCCCACAGCGACCCGCTATGACCAGCTGACCTACGACGAGGTGCTGGACAAAAAGCTCGGGGTAATGGATTTGACCGCAATCTGCCTGTGCCGTGAACACAATATGCCCGTGCGGGTGTTCCGCATGGATAAGGCCGGCGCGCTACTCAATATAGTCGTGGGCGGTGAAGAGGGCACGCTAATCGAAGAGGAAGTGAAACAGTGATTGAAGATATTAAAAAAGACGCGAAAACGCGTATGAGCAAGGCGCTGGACGCACTGGGCAGCAACTTCAACAAGATCCGCACCGGACGCGCTCACCCGAGCATTCTCGACGGAATTCACGTGTCCTACTATGGCTCCGACGCACCCCTGTCCCAGGTGGCCAATGTCACCGTGGAAGATGCGCGCACCCTGTCCGTGACCCCTTGGGAAAAGAACCTGGTGCCGGATATCGAAAAGGCCATCATGAAGTCCGACCTGGGCCTGAACCCCAGTACTGCCGGCTCCGTGATCCGCATTCCCATGCCGATGCTGACCGAGGAAACCCGCAAGAATTTCATCCGCCAGGCCAAGGGTGAGGCGGAGACCGCGCGCGTCTCCATCCGCAATATCCGCCGCGACGCCCTGGCCGAGGTAAAGGCGCTGCTGAAGGATAAGGAAATTTCCGAAGACGACGAGCGGCGCGCGGGCGACGATATCCAGAAGATTACAGACCAGTTTGTGGCGGATGTCGACAAGGCGCTGGCAGCCAAAGAAAAAGACCTGATGGAAATCTGATGTCTGCCGGTGGTACCGAGTTGAGCGCTCCCGGCCCGCGCCATGTCGCCATCATCATGGATGGCAACGGGCGCTGGGCCGCGCGCCGGGGCCTGCCCCCCTCCGCCGGCCACAAGGCCGGTGTCGAGCGCATCCGCGACCTGCTTTCCGCCTGTCGCGATCGCGGTATCGAGGCGCTCACCCTGTTCGCCTTCTCCAGTGAAAACTGGCAGCGCCCGCCGAAAGAGGTGGAGTTGCTGATGAGTTTGTTCCACTCCTACTTGCGCAAGGAGGCCCGGCGCATGCGGGAGGAGGGCGTGCGCCTGCGGGTAATCGGGCGGCGCGATCGCTTTTCGCCGCGGCTGCAGCGCGCCATCGAAGAGGCGGAGGAGATTACCCGTGAAGGCGGGCGCGGCGATCTGGTGATCGCGGCAGATTACGGTGGTCAGTGGGATATCGCCCAGGCCGCGCGTGCCCTGGCTGAGGAAGTGGCAGCAGGTGTGCGTTCACCCGAGTCCATCACCGAGAAGGTGCTGGGCGAGTATATGCAGTTGGCCGACCTGCCGCCGGTAGACCTTTTGGTCCGCTCCAGCGGCGAACAGCGCATCAGCAATTTTATTTTGTGGCAGGCCGCCTACAGCGAATTCTATTTCACGGATACACTGTGGCCGGATTTTGACGAGGGCGCGCTGGATGCCGCCATAGCGACCTATCGCCAGCGGGATCGCCGCTTCGGTGGTCGCAGTGAGGATGGTATTGCGGCGCAGGCCTGAAACCTGTGGCCCAATCTCCAGGGAACAACTCCGGGACAACAATACCTTGTACCCCTGACCCGTCCGAAGAGGCGGGGCGGGGCGCGAGAATCAGATATAAGGGTTTTACGGTGCTAAAACAAAGAATAATTACTGCGCTGGTGTTGGTGGCTCTGTTTCTCGGGGCGCTGTTTCTACTGCCCATTCAATGGTTTTCGATGGTGACGGTGGCGGTCATCCTGCTCGGGGGCTGGGAGTGGGCCAACCTGTCCAATCTCAATCGCGCCCTGCGTTTCGTGTTCCTCGCCGCCCTCGGCGCGGCGCTGATAGGTACCGCCCAGTACGTATTTGCGATGGATTTCGCCAACCCGGATACCGACCGCGCGCGCCAGATACTGGCTGTCGCCTGCGGCTGGTGGGCGCTGGCCTTCCTGTGGGTGCAGAGCTATCCGGCCAGCGCCATGCTTTGGGGCAATCGCTGGGCGCGCGGGGTGATCGGCCTGGTGGTACTGGTGCCGGCCTGGCTGTCGATGGTCATACTGCGCGGCCAGGATCACGGCGCCTGGCTGGTGCTGTTCGTGGTGGCGGTAGTGGTGTCTGCCGACGTGGGTGCCTATTTTGTCGGGCGCAAGTTTGGCAGGCACAAACTGGCCCGCGAAGTCAGTCCAGGCAAGTCCTGGGAGGGTTTCTTCGGCGGCCTGGGCGCCTGCCTGATTCTGGCGCTGGCGGTTTCCATGCTGCTCGGCCTGCCGCTCAAGAACACTCTGCTCTTCTCCTTCGGCATACTGGTCACCGCGCTGGCCTCGGTGATCGGCGATCTTGTGGAGAGCATGTTCAAGCGCCACCGCGGTATCAAGGACAGCAGCCGTATACTGCCGGGTCACGGGGGTATCCTGGATCGATTGGACAGCCTCTCTGCGGCACTGCCGGTATTCACCATGGCGGCGCTGGCCAGTGAACTGCCCAAATATCTATAGCGAGCATCTGTAGCCAGATTCTCCGAGCCATACCCGAAACCGAGGGTCGATCGAGACAGAGGCCCTAGAGGTATTACACTAGCCCATGCAATCCCCGCAACCGCAATCCGTTACCGTCCTCGGGTCCACCGGCTCCATCGGCGTCAGCACCCTGGATGTGCTGGCGCGGCACCCGCAACGTTACTCCATCTACGCCCTGACCGCGCGCGAGCGCGTCAGTGAGCTGGCACAGCAATGCCGTCGCTTTGCACCGCGCTTTGCAGTGGTGGCGACCGAGCAGGGAGCTGTCGAGTTGTGCGAAATGCTCGCCGGGGAAGGGCTGGCCACCGAGGTGCTCTGGGGTGTCGAGGGGCTGTGCCGAGTGGCCGCCGACGATGGTGTGGATACCGTGATGGCGGCCATTGTCGGCGCTGCGGGCCTGCGCCCGACGCTGGCGGCAATAGAAGCGGGCAAGAAGGTGTTGCTCGCCAATAAAGAGGCGCTGGTCATGGCGGGGCCGGTATTCACGCGCGCCCTGGCCGGGAGCGGTGCCCAACTGCTGCCGATCGACAGCGAGCACAACGCCATATTCCAGTGCCTGCCACAGCCGTGCGGGAGCCTGCGGCCTTCGGGTAGTCTTGAGGACGCGGGTGTGGAGAAAATACTGCTGACCGGCTCCGGCGGGCCCTTCCGCACCCGCGCGGTGGATGACCTGCATCGCGTCACCCCGGATGAGGCCTGTGCCCATCCCAACTGGTCCATGGGGCGCAAGATCTCGGTGGATTCCGCCACCATGATGAACAAGGGGTTGGAGTTTATCGAGGCCTGCCTGCTGTTCAACGCGCGCGCGGAGCAGATAGAGGTAGTGGTGCACCCGCAGAGTATCGTGCACTCGATGGTACAGTACCGGGATGGTTCACTGTTGGCACAGATGGGCAATCCCGATATGCGCACGCCCATCGCTCATGCGCTGGCCTTTCCGGAGCGGATCGACAGCGGCGTGGCGGCACTGGACCTGATTACCCAGGGGCGGCTGGACTTCGAGGCGCCGGATATGCGGCGTTTCCCCTGCCTGCGCCTGGCGCGCGAGGCGATGGATGTCGGAGGCAGTGCGCCCACAGTATTGAATGCCGCCAATGAGGTGGCGGTAGAGGCTTTTTTACAGGGGCGGCTGGCATTTACTAGTATTGCGCCAGTCATTGAACGGGTCATGAATAGCGCGCAAGCGGTTGAACTGACTGGGCTGGATGCAGTCGAAACAGCGGATCGCAGTGCGCGACAGCTGGCGCGGCAGGTTCTGGGCGCTCTCTAGGCGCCAGAGGGATCGCAATATGGCCGCTCTATCGCGCAACAGCAAGAATTAGTAAACGGTATGGATTTTATTCAGACAGTAATCTGGGCCCTGGTCGCCCTCGGTGTGCTGGTGTCCTTTCACGAGTTTGGCCACTTCCTGGTGGCGCGCCTGTGCGGGGTCAAGGTGCTGCGCTTTTCTGTGGGCTTCGGTCGGCGCCTGCTGTCACGCTACGACCGCCAAGGCACTGAATTCACTATTTCCGCAATTCCCCTGGGCGGATATGTGAAGATGCTCGACGAGCGTGAGGGAGCGGTGCCGCAGGACCAGCTGCACATGGCCTTCAACCGCAAGAGCGTCTGGGCCCGAATCGCCATTGCCGCCGCCGGCCCCATTGCCAACTTCCTGCTGGCAATTGTGCTCTTCTGGGCGGTGTTCATGGGCGGCACTGCGGGACCGGTTCCCATAGTGCAGTCGGTGGAGCCTGGCAGCATTGCCGCGCGCGCGGGGCTTGAACCGGGGCAGGAGATTATCGCCATCGACGGCGAGGAAACGCCCACCTGGCAGGCGTTGAACTGGCGCCTGGCGAACCGCCTCGGCGATACGGGCAGTATCGAGTTCTCGGTGCGCTACCCGGATTCCGATCTCGAATACCACATGCTGGCGGATATCGACCGCTGGCTGGCGGGGCAGGAGGTGCCCGACCCGCTGGCGGAAGTAGGTCTGGAACTGTGGACCCCGCCGATCACAATGACCCTGTCCCGGGTGACCCCGGACAGCGCCGCCGACAGGGCGGGGCTGCGCGCGGGCGATGAGCTTGTCGCCACCGACGGCCGGGAATTCGATGGCTGGGACGGCTGGAGCGGCTATGTGCGCGCCCGCGCCGGCGAGGAAATACAAGTGGAAGTGCGCCGTGACGGCGAGCGACTGCTGCTGCCGGTGACGCCGGCGGAAGTGACACTCGACAGCGGCGAGCGCGTCGGCCAGATCGGCGTGCTGCCGGTCGTGGAATCCTGGCCTGAGGAGCGCGTGCGCACCTACCACTATGGCGTCACCGGGGCTTTTGCCAAGGGCTTGCAGGAGACCTGGGATAAGACCCTGTTTACCCTTAACAGCCTGAAAAAACTGGTGCTCGGCCAGCTCTCAACCAAGAACTTGAGCGGCCCTATCACCATTGCTAAAGTGGCCGGCACTTCGGCGGATGCCGGCTGGCAGTCGTTCCTGTCGCTGTTGGCGCTGCTCAGTATCAGCCTGGGTGTGCTCAACCTGCTGCCTATCCCCGTGCTCGACGGAGGTCATCTACTGTACTACGGCATCGAGGCCATCAAGGGCTCGCCCGTTTCGGAGAAGGTGCAATTGATCGGTCTGCAGGTGGGGATGGCATTGGTGCTCTGCATCATGGGGCTGGCACTCTACAACGACATACTACGCCTGTAGGAGCTGTCGCTCCTACAAAATTGGAATTGCGAATAAAAGAACCTGGACAGACAGTAGATGAATCATTTCCTGAAAGCGGCCTCACTCGGCCTGGCCCTGCCATTGACTGCCATCGCTCAGTCATTCGTGGTCAACGATATTCGTGTGGAAGGGCTGCAGCGGGTTTCCGCTGGTAGCGTGTTTGCGGCGCTGCCGGTACGCGTGGGTGACCAGATCGAAAGTCTGGAAATCCAGAGCGCCACCCGCGCCCTGTTCCGCACCGGTTACTTTCAGGATATCCAGATAGGTCGTGAAAACGGTGTGCTGGTGATCACCGTGCGCGAGCGTCCGGCCATTTCCAAGATAGAGATCACCGGCAACAAGGCCATCAAGACCGAAGATCTGCTGAAGGGCATGGAAGAGAATGGCCTCGCCGAAGGGCAGATCTTCAAGCGCGCCACCCTCGAGGGCCTGGCCCAGGAGCTGCAGCGGCAGTATGTCGCCCAGGGACGCTACGGCGCCAGTGTTAAGACCGAAGTGAAGGAGCTGCCGCGCAACCAGGTGGAGCTCAAGGTAGTGGTGGACGAGGGCTCTGTCGCCGCGATCAAGCATATCAATATTGTCGGCAATACCGCTTTCTCCGATGAGGATCTGGGGGATATATTCGAGCTGCAGACCACCGGTTGGCTGTCCTGGCTGCGCAGTGACGACAAATATTCCCGCGAAAAGCTCACCGGCGACCTGGAGCGTCTCGAGTCCTATTATCTGGACCGCGGCTACCTGGAATTCAAGATCGATTCGACCCAGGTATCCCTGAGCCCGGACAAGCGCAGTGTATTTATCACTGTGAATGTCACCGAGGGCGACGTTTACACGGTGAGTGAAGTGGATCTGGCCGGCGATCCCGTGGTGCCGGAAGAGGAAATCAAGCGGCTGTTGCTGGTGCGCGAGGGGCAGACCTTTTCCCAGGTTCTGATGACCACCACGTCCGACTATATTACCAAGCGCCTCGGTAACGAGGGCTACACCTTCGCCGAAGTCAACGGCATGCCGGAGCCGAACGAGGAAGACAAGACGGTAAAGGTCACCTTCTTTATCGATCCGGGCAAGCGCGCCTATGTGCGTCGCATCAACTTCCGCGGCAACACCCGCACTACCGACGAGGTGCTGCGCCGCGAGATGCGCCAGATGGAATCCGCCTCGGCGTCCTCGGCGCGCATCGAACAGTCCAAGGTGCGCCTGGAGCGCCTCGGCTATTTCAAGGAAGTGCAGGTGGAGACCACTGAGGTGCCCGGTACTTCCGACCAGATAGATGTCGAGTATACGGTGGAAGAGCAGCCGTCCGGCACCATCGGTGGCACTGTCGGTTACGCCCAGCGCAGCGGCCTGGTGCTCGGTGCCAATGTGCAGGAGAACAACTGGCTGGGCACCGGCAAGTCGGTCGGTTTTGCGGTGAATACTTCCCGCTACCAGTCGGTGTTTAATTTTTCTTATACGGATCCCTACTTTACGCCGGACGGTGTGAGCCGCGGCTTCAATGTCTATTATCAGGAACGCGATTATTCCGAGATCGGTGTGTCGAGCTATAACACCACCAGCTATGGTGCGGGCCTGAGCTTTGGTTATCCGATATCGGAAATTTCCCGGGTCGGCCTGAATATGGGGTACAGCCATCTGGAGCTGGGGGTCGGCACCCGGCCTGTCCAGGAAATCAAGGACAGCCCGGTTCCGAATGATAATTTTATCGGCATGATTCTGTCCTCCGACGAAGGGGGGATCTCAGACGCGCTGGAGGAAGCGATAGAGGCGGGTGAGGCGTTGAACCTGAGCGAGCCGGTGGATCCGGCGCTGCTCAATACGGATCTCGATGGCTTTGTCGACCTGAATGGCGACGAGTTTGATTCATTTACCGTAACAACCTCCTATGCGCGCTCGACCCTGAACCGCGGTATTCTCGCCACCCGCGGTACCTCTCAGCGCTTCTCTCTAGAGGCGGCCCTCCCAGGGGGGGATCTGGAGTACTACAAGGCCCTATACACCGCGCAGTATTTCCGCCCGCTGACCAAGGACCTGACTTTACGCCTGCGCACAAGGCTCGGCTACGCCGACAGCTACGGCGATACCACCGAACTGCCGTTCTTCGAAAACTTCTACGCCGGTGGCTTCGGTTCGGTGCGCGGTTTCGAGCGCAATACTCTGGGCCCGCGATCGACACCCTTCCAGCAGTATGTTCCTTTCGAATGTGCTGTAAATGAAGACGGAATTGGGTCACTCTGCTACGTGCAGAATGCGAGTACGGGAGAGCTTGAAGTTGCCACTATTGACAATGATCCCGATCCGTTCGGTGGCAATATCCTGGTAGAGGGCAGTGCGGAAATCATTTTCCCGATTCCGTTCGTGAAAGATCAACGTTCCATGCAGTCCGCCTTCTTTATCGATGCGGGTAACGTATTCGACACCAGCTGTGGCATTTCACAGCTCAACTGCTTCGATGTAGACTTGGATCACATCAGCGTCTCCGCCGGTATAGGCCTGACCTGGATCACCGGTTTCGGTCCGCTGACTTTCAGTGTGGCGAAGGCACTGGAGAAAAGTGACGAAGACGAAGTGAAAGTTTTCGATTTCACGCTGGGTAACAGCTTCTGAAGCTTGGCCAAAGAGACACTTAGGGTGTCGTGGCCGCGAAGTAAAAGTGAAGTAAAAATAAAGCAAAATGGAGAATCCGAAGTGCTTAAAAATGTAAAAGTCATCGCAGTTCTGCTCGCGGGAATCATGCTTTCCGGCGCCGCTGTCGCGCAGACCAAAGTTGCCGTTTTCAACCTGCAGGCTGCCATCATGAGCACCGAGGCCGCCAAGTCCAAGGTCAATGCGCTGAAAACCAGCTCCGAGTACTCAAAACTGCAGAGCAGTGCTGAGTCCATTCGCTCGGAAGTGCAGAAACTGGCCGAGGATGCGCAGAAAAACAGCGTTACCTGGTCTGACGAGCAGAAGGCCGAGCAGCAACGCAAGATGAACTTCAAGCGCTCCGACTTTGAGACTGCGGTGAAAAAGCTGCGCGCTATGGAGGCCCAGGTCGGTCAGGATATCCAGAAAACCATGGCGCCCAAAGCCAAGGCTGCACTGGAAGCGATCATCAAGGAGCGGAAGCTCGATCTCGTGCTGGATGCAGGTTCGGCCTACTACGTCAGCCCTGAGAGCGATCTGACTGCCGAAGTGGTCAAGCGTATGAACGCTGACAAGTAGTACGCTTCGAAATATCCTCTATGACAGCTAAGCCGACCCTCACCCAGCTGGCACAACAGCTGGGTGCCGAACTGCGTCTTGTACCCGGGGCCGATGCCGATCAGTCGGTTTCCGGGCTCAGTACGTTACAGGATGCAGAGCCCGATCAGGCCAGCTTTCTGGCCAGCGCCAATTACCGCCGCTTTCTCTCTGGTACGCGGGCCTGTGCCGTGCTGTTGAGTGAAGAGCTCGCCGGTGAGTGCCCGGTGACTGCACTGGTCGTCGATGACCCATACCATGCCTTTGCTTGCGCCACTGCTATTTTTGATATCGCGCCGCGACCGGCCCCGGGCATTCACCCGGCGGCGACTGTGCATCCCGATGCGGAGGTTGATGCCTCTGCCAGTATCGCCGCTGGTGCGGTGATCGAGGCGTTCGCCCGCATAGGTGCTGGCGTCAGGGTTGGCGCCAACTGTGTGGTGGGAGAGTGCAGCGAAATTGGTGCCGGTAGCCGCCTGTATGCGGGCGCTGTCGTGTATCACGGCTGTACCATCGGGCGCGATTGCGTCATTCACAGTCAGGCGGTGATTGGGGCGGACGGCTTTGGCTTCGCGCCCCACCGGCGCCAGTGGACCAAGATTCACCAACTGGGCGGCGTTGAAATAGGCGACGAAGTGGAAATCGGGGCCTGTTCCTGTATCGATCGCGGAGCGCTGGGTAATACCGTGATCGGGCGCGGGGTCAAGATCGACAACCAGGTACAAATCGCGCACAATGTGCGGATTGGTGACTACTCAGCCATGGCCGCCTGTTCAGCGGTGGCCGGCAGTGCGACCATCGGTAAACACTGTACCCTCGCCGGTGGTGCCGGCGTCATAGGGCATATCAGCGTGGCGGATGGCAGCCATATTACCGCGAGGACGCTGGTGACCAAGTCTATTGACAGCACCGGCTCCTACTCCAGCGGTACCCCCTTCTCCGACAGTCGCAGCTGGCGCCGTAACGCAGTGCGCTACGGGCAGTTGGACCAGATGGCGCGCCGGCTGAAAGAGCTGGAAAAGCGGCTCGAATCGCTGGTGCATCGGGAAGGGACGGAAGATTAACCGACGTTTAGTCGATCACATTGGGTTTGTTGTTTTCGGGGCGTAGGTGTGCGGCAGTACATTTACGCCCCGAAGTGGTTTCTGGGGACTTTTTGAATGATGGATGTACGTGAAATTCGTCAATACCTTCCGCACCGCTATCCTTTTCTGCTGGTGGACCGGGTCGTGGAGCTCGAAGAAGGGAAATATATCAAGGGCTACAAGAATATCTCCGTCAATGAAGAGGTATTCAACGGCCATTTCCCCGAGGTACCGATTTTCCCCGGAGTCATGATCGTTGAGGCGCTGGCGCAAGTGTCCGGCATTCTCGGATTCAAGACCCTCGGCCAGAAACCCGAAGACGGTTACCTCTATCTGTTTGGCGGTATCGACAATGTGCGCTTCAAGCGGCAGGTAGTGCCGGGAGACCGGTTGCAGCTGGAATCCGAGGTGGTTTCCGAACGCCGCGGTATCTGGAAATTTGCCTGCAAGGCGAGTGTCGACGGTGAGCTGGCAACTTCCGCCGAAGTCCTGTGCGCCGTTAAAAGAGTTTGATCGACTGCCGCGACAGGTCGGGGCGCTGACGCGGCAACACTGTGACCAATTCGGTTCCTTTATTTTTGCTTCGGGTTTAAAGTAGCCGGGTTTTCCAGCATCCGAGGAGTAGGGCGCAGAATGCAGACGACTATCCACCCCACTGCCATTGTCGACGAATCGGCAACTATCGGATCCGGGGTGAGTATCGGTCCCTACACAGTGGTGGGGCCCGGAGTTGAAATCGGTGATGGCTGCGAAATCGCTTCCCATGTGGTGCTGAGTGGGCCCACCAGGCTGGGTAAAAACAATCGCATTTACCAGTTTGCCTCCGTCGGCCAGGATACACCGGACAAGAAGTATCAGGGCGAGGACACCACTCTGGTGGTCGGTGACAACAACGTAATTCGCGAGGGCGTCACCATTCATCGCGGTACAGTACAGGATCGCGGCGAGACCACCATCGGCAACGACAACCTGATCATGGCCTACGCCCACGTGGGGCACGACAGCATCATCTGCAATAACACCATCCTGGTCAACAATGTTGCTCTGGCCGGCCATGTGGAAGTCAGGGATTGGGCCATTCTCAGTGGCTTCAGCCTGGTGCACCAGTATTGCACCATCGGCGAACACGCCTTTACCGGTATGGGGGCCGCCATTGGCAAGGATGTTCCCGCCTACGTGATGGTTGCCGGAAATCCGGCGGAGGCCAAAACCATCAACGCTGAAGGGCTGCGCCGCCGAGGATTCTCCCGCGACGAAATTGCCCTGATCAACAAAGCCTACAAAGTTGTCTATCGCCGCGGTCTCACCATGCAGGAGGCGCTGGAGGCACTGGCTGAATTGCGCAAGCAGTCGCCTGTAGTGCAGCCCTGGATCGACTCCCTCACATCTTCCAGCCGCGGTATCGTGCGCTAACCTGATTAATTTTGTCATTGCACCCTGTAGGAGCGGCGGTCGGCTGCTTCGGGTATTCACGGCGCCCTGGGCCCCAAAAAGAGAGGACTTCGCCGAGTGACAGTCGAGGAAAAACCGCTCCGAATTGGCGTCGTCGCCGGCGAGGCGTCCGGCGATATTCTCGGTGCCGGCCTTATTGCCGCGCTGCAAAAACGTTTTCCCCGTTTGCTGGTTGAGGGCATTGCCGGTCCGCGCATGCTGGCGTTGGGAGCCAATTCCCTGTTCCCGATGGAGCGGCTTTCGGTAATGGGTCTGGTGGAACCGCTCAAGCGCCTACCGGAACTGCTGAAAATCCGACGTACCCTGCGCCAGCACTTTATCGACAATCCCCCCGATCTCTTTATTGGTATCGATTCGCCAGATTTTAACCTCAGCCTGGAAGAGTCTCTTAAGGGCGCAGGTATTCCGACAATGCACTACGTCAGCCCATCTGTCTGGGCCTGGCGCCGTGGGCGTATCAAGAAAATCGCTAGGGCGGTGGATCATATGCTGACACTGCTGCCGTTCGAGGCCGATTTCTATCGTGAGCACAGTGTGCCGGTCACCTTTGTCGGCCATCCGCTGGCGGACGAAATTCCATTGCAGGTGGAAATGGGAGAGGCGCGTCGCGATCTGGGGCTGGCCCCGGACGACCGGGTGATCGCGCTGCTGCCGGGCAGCCGCGGCGGCGAAGTGCGCTTGTTGGGACCTCTGTTTCTGCAGACGGCGCGCTGGTGTTACCAGCGCCATTCCGACCTGAAGTTCGTGCTGCCGGCGGCCAATGAGCAGCGCCTGGCAGAACTGAAAACCCAGTTGGAGGGCTTTTCGGATTTGCCCGTGATGCTGCTGGAGGGGGATTCCCATAAGGCCCTGGCCGCCGCCGACAATGTGCTGATCGCCTCCGGCACGGCCACACTGGAAACCATGCTGCTGAAAAAGCCGATGGTGGTCGCCTATCGGATGGCCAGGCTCTCCTACGCGATATTTTCCCGCATGCTGCACACGCCCTGGGTGTCGCTGCCGAACCTGCTGGCGCAGCGGGAACTGGTGCCGGAAATACTGCAGGACGACGCCACGCCGGAAAACCTCGGCGCCGCACTGCTGCAGTTTTTTGACGATCCACTGCTCTGCGACCAGCTGCTGCGCGAATTCGACGATCTGCACCAGCAGTTGCGGCGCAACGCCTCGGAGCGCGCCGCGGATGCTGTCTGCAATCTACTCGATTCAGAAACGGCCGGAAGCTCACACAACAACCCCCTGTAGGAGCGGTGGGGCGGCCATCCGCCCATGGCCGCGATCTGGGGTGGCCGATATCCTGGATCTGTCATTCCTGCCAAGAACAAACAAGAGTCATGAAAAAACAAGAAATCTTGCCGCCCTACACTTGCCCCTACAAGGGCGAACTGCTCGCCGGGGTGGACGAAGTAGGGCGCGGCCCCCTGGCAGGGGATGTGGTTGCGGCGGCGGTGATTCTCGACCCGGCGCGACCCATCGAGGGGTTGGCGGATTCCAAGAAACTGAGCGAAAAGAAGCGCGAAGCACTGTTTGACGAGATTCACGAGTGCGCGCTCTGTTTTGCGGTGGCGCGCGCGACGGTTCAGGAGATCGATCAGTTGAATATCCTGCACGCGAGCCTGCTGGCCATGCGCCGGGCGGTAGAGCAGTTGCAGGTGCAGCCGGAATTTGTGCTGGTGGACGGCAACAAGAAACCGGACTGGCACTACGATTGTGACACTGTGGTCAAGGGGGACGGCCGGGTAAAGGCCATTGCCGCGGCCTCGATCCTGGCCAAGGTAACGCGAGACCGGGAGATGGTGAAGCTGGATCGCAAGTATCCGGGTTATGGCCTGGCGGGCCACAAGGGCTACCCGACCAGAACCCACCTGCAGGCGCTGGAACAGCTGGGCCCCAGCCCGATACATCGGCGCAGCTTCGCGCCGGTCAAGCGCCTGTCAATGGACTTTGTCTGAAGTTGAAGCAGTCACTTTCACGGGGGGGCGCAGGACGCACCCCGCGAAAGCCTTGGAGTTACTTGTTGATCTTCTTGACCCGCGCCCGCGTAATCATCTTCTCCGAGACTTCCTCGATTTCCACCAGGTAATTCAGTATGTAGAAACTGATATTGCCGTCCGGAATGCTCTCCAGGTGCTCCATCGCCAGGCCGTTGAAGGTCTTGGGGCCATCGGTGGGCAGTTCCCAGTGCAGGGTGCGGTTGATTTCGCGGATGGAGGTGCCGCCATCGATCAGGTACCAGCCGTCGCCGGCGGACACGATTTCCTCGTCCTCGCTGGGCACCGGGCTGGCGGTGAAGTCGCCGACGATTTCCTCCAGCAGGTCCTCCAGGGTGACTATGCCCATTACCTCGCCGTACTCATCCACCACCAGACCCATGCGGCGCTTCTTCTTCTGGAAGTTCATCAGCAGGGTCGGCAGCGGCGTGGCCTCGGGGACGAAGTAGGGTTCGTCGGTGTAGGACTTGAGTCGTTCAGCGCTGAATGCCTCGGGGCCGTCGCGCAGTATCTGCGCGGCGCGGCGCAGGTGCAGTATGCCGACCACGCGGTTGATATCGCCCTCGAATACCGGCAGGCGGGTGTAGCTGCTCTCCGCCAGCTGCTGCAGAATCCGGTCGCCATTGTTTTCTAGGTCCACGCCCACTACTTCATTGCGGGGAATCATGATGTCTTCCACCGTGGCCTGGTCCAGGTCCAGCACATTCAGCAGCATGCCCTTGTGCTTGCTCGGCAACAGGGCGCCGGACTCGAATACCACTGTGCGCAATTCCTCCGGCGCCAGGTGCTCGGCTTCTGAACCGGCTGTCGCCTCAACGCCGACCAGGCGTGCCAGGCCGTTGGAGATGCTGCTCACCAACCACACTACCGGGGCCAGCAGCCACAGCAGTGGGCGCAATACGAGCGAGGCGGGAAAGGCAATTTTCTCCGGATGCAGGGCGGCGATGGTCTTCGGGGTTACCTCGGCGAAAATCAGGATGACGACTGTCAGCACGGCGGTGGCATAGAAGACGCCGGCATCGCCGTACAACTGGGTGAACACCACGCCGGCGATTACCGAGGCGAGAATATTGACCAGATTGTTGCCGATCAGGATGACGCCGATCAGTTTGTCCGGGCGCGACAGCAGCTCCATCGCCCGCCTGGCACCGCGATGGCCGCTCTTGGCCTGGTGGCGCAGGCGGTAGCGGTTGAGCGCCATCATGCTGGTTTCAGAGCTGGAGAAGAAGGCGGAAATAACAATCAGCAGAGCCAGCAGACTGAATAGCAGGCCGGGCGGTATCTCGTTCAAGGGAGAACTCTTTTTATTGCGAAGCGGGGATATTGAAACAGAATTCCCGTCGCCGCAAGTTTAGCGGGCAGGGAGGTCAAATGCTTCAACTGCGCTGCAGTATGACTTCCAGCACCAGCTTGCTGCCGAAATAGGCCAGCATCAGCGCGGCGAAGGCGGCCAGGGTCCAGCGCACGGCAGTGTTGCCGCGCCAGCCCAGCCTCCAGTGTCCCCAGAGCAGGACGGTGTAGAGGACCCAGGCGAGTATCGACAATGCCGTCTTGTGCACCAGGTGTTGGTCGAACAGGTTATCCACGAACAGAAAGCCGGTCAGCAGCGATGCAGTGAGCAGCAGCTGGCCGAAGGCGATCAGGCCGAACAGCAGTGATTCCATGCTTTGCAGTGGTGGCAGCAGGCGGCTGATACCGCCGGGTCGGTGGTTGTGCAGCTGCTGGTTCAGGTAATAGAGGTAAATCGCCTGCAGTGTCGCCAGGGTCAGCAGGGAATAGGCGGCAATGGAGAGTAGTGCGTGTGTGGCGATACCGGCAGAGAGCTGCTGGCGTGGCGTCGCGCCACCCCAGGAGTGCACCGCGGCCAGCTCCGCCAGGGCGCCCAGTGGGGCCAGAATCAGGATCAGCAGGGTGAGTGGGCGACCGGCGGCCAGGATCAACAGCAGCAGGTTTACCACCCAGGCGACCAGGGACAGCATCGCCAACAGATCGAAACGGTAGCCCGCGGGAGAAAGCAGGGTGTAGGCCAGGGAGATGCCGTGAGCCAGCAGCGCAGTCGCCAGCAGGCCCAGCAGCAGCCGGTTGTCGGGCTGGCGCTTGCGAGCGAAGGCGAGCGCGGCCACGATGGTGGTGGCCAGATAGAGCGCTATAGCCGTCCAGTGGGCGAATGCCGCCATCGATAAAATCCGTGTCTCGGTTGCGATAGGGCGGCAGTGTGTCACAGTGCGCCTGTGCTGGAAAGGCCGCCTGCGCTATACTCCCGCGCCTTATCAGGGGGAGTCGGGGCCGGCTTCCGCAAAGACCACGGGCCTTGCATCTAAACCTTTGCGCCCGCAAGCAGAGAGATCGAGACGTATCTATGTTCGATAACCTGAGCGACCGCTTATCGGCGGCGTTAAAAAAAGTCACCGGCAAAGCGCGCCTGACGGACGATAACATCCGCGACACCCTGCGCGAGGTGCGCAAGGCATTGCTGGAGGCGGACGTGGCCCTGCCGGTGGTCAAGGCCTTTGTACAGCAGGTACGCACGGCGGCGGTGGGCCAGAAGGTCAGTAAGGCCCTGAATCCGGGTCAGCAGTTCGTCAAAATCGTGCAGGACGAGCTGGTCAAGGTGATGGGCGAGGCGGCGCAGCCGCTGAACCTGGCGGTGCAGCCACCGGCGATCATCCTGATGGCGGGCCTGCAGGGCGCCGGTAAGACCACCAGTGTGGCCAAGCTGGCCAAGTACCTGCAGGCGCGCGAGAAGAAAAAGGTGATGGTGGTGAGTGCGGACGTCTACCGCCCCGCGGCCATCAAGCAGCTGGAGACTCTGGCCGGTGAGGTGGACGCGCTCTTCCATCCTTCGAGCCCAGAACAGAAGCCGCTGGATATCGCCAGAGGCGCGATGGATGCGGCGCGCAAGCAGTTCGCCGACGTGTTGATTGTGGATACCGCCGGCCGCCTGCATATCGACGAGCAGCTGATGGACGAGATCCGTGAGCTGCACGGCGAGCTGAACCCGGCGGAAACCCTGTTTGTGATCGATGCGATGATCGGTCAGGACGCGGTCAATACCGCCAGTGCCTTCAATCACGCGCTGCCGCTGACCGGTGTGATCCTGACCAAGGCCGACGGCGACGCCCGCGGCGGTGCGGCCCTGTCCGTGCGTCATGTGACCGGAAAGCCGATCAAGTTTATCGGTGTCGGTGAAAAGACCGACGCCCTGGAGACCTTTCACCCCGATCGTATCGCCTCGCGGATCCTCGGTATGGGCGACATCCTGTCGCTGATCGAGGAGGCGGAGCAGAAGATCGACAAGAGCAAGGCCGAGAAACTGGTCAAGAAGGTGCAGAAGGGCAAGGGCTTCGACCTGGAAGACCTGCGCGACCAGCTGCAGCAGATGCAGAATATGGGCGGCTTGGGCTCGCTGATGGAGAAGATGCCCGGAATGGGCGGCCTGGCCCAGGCGGCGCAACAGGCGGATATGGGAAAGGAATTCAAGCGCATGGACGCCATCATCGGCTCCATGACACCCGCCGAGCGCCGCAACCCGGACATCCTCAGTGGTTCCCGCAAGCGCCGTATCACCGCCGGTTCCGGCACCCAGATCCAGGATCTGAATCGCCTGCTCAAGCAGCACAAGCAGATGGGCAAGATGATGAAAAAGCTCAAGGGCAACGGCATGAGCAAGCTGATGCGCGGTATGGGCGGCATGCCGGGTCTCGGAGGCGGTGGTATGGGCGGTATGCCTGGCGGGTTGCCCCCTGGCTTCGGCAAGAAGAAGTGAGCTGGAGTGGTTGCTGCTCAGGGGTGAGCGTTTTTCGCGTGTCCGCGATCACTTGCCACTGGAAATCCCCGCTATACAAACCCTGGCGCGTACATTAGAATACGCCGCCTTTCAGCCGGGCGAGCTACCGGCATAGATGTTGTAGGCAGTTGCGGGTCGCGACTGCCCGGTATTGAAACTACAGGAAAGCTACATGGTAACCATTCGTTTGGCTCGTGGCGGTGCTAAGAAGCGCCCGTTTTATCACCTGACTGTGACCGACAGCCGCAAATCCCGCGACGGTCGTTTCATTGAGCGCGTTGGCTTCTTCAACCCGGTTGCCCGCGGTCAGGAAGAGCGTCTGCGCATCGATCGCGAGCGCGTCGACTACTGGGTAGGCCAGGGCGCGCAGGTTTCCGATCGCGTCAGCAAGCTGCTGAAAGAATCCGCTTAAGTCGAACCGAGTGGTGGTTGCGCCTGTGGCAGTTGGCCCTGACAGCAGCGGATCCCGATCCGGCGAATTGGTCACTGTTGGACGCATAACCGCGGTATACGGCGTCCGCGGCTGGGTGAAGGTGCACTCCTACACCGAGCCGATGGACAATATCCTGCAGTTCGAACGTTGGTGGCTGCAGGAAGCGAACGGCTGGGAGCCGCTGCAGATCGATGGCGGCAAGCGCCACGGCAAGGGTCTGATCATCCATATCAAGGGGGTTGACGACCGCGATCTGGCGGCGCGTTTCTGTCAGCGGGATATCGCCATCGAGCGCAGTGCCATGCCGGCGCTGACCGAGGGTGAATACTACTGGCACCAGCTCGAGGGGCTGCGTGTGATCAGCCACTTCGGTGGTGGTGAGCACGATTTCGGTACCGTGGTCCGCATGATGGAGACCGGTGCCAACGATGTGATGGTGGTACGTGGCGGCGGGGACAAGCGCGAGCGCCTGATTCCGTACCTGCCCGGCGAATTCATCAGCGATATCGACCTGGACGCCGGTGTGATTACCGTCGACTGGGATCCGGCCTTTTAGAGGCTGGGAGCAATGGCGACCAAATGTAAGCGCATAGCGCTGGTGACCATCTTTCCGGAGATGTTCGCCGCGTTGACCGACTACGGCATTAGTGGGCGCGCCGTCAAAGACGATCTGCTGCAGGTGCGCTGCTGGAATCCCCGCGATTTCACCAGCGACAGGCACCGCACCGTGGATGATCGTCCCTACGGCGGCGGTCCGGGCATGGTGATGCTGGCGGAACCGCTGTACCAGGCACTGGGTGAAGCCCGCGCCTGGGCCGAAGAGGGCGGTGCTGCAACGCGCTGTATCTACCTGTCCCCCCAGGGGCGACAGCTGGATCAGGGCGGCGTTGTTGAGTTATCCGAGGCGGGCAATCTTGTGTTGCTGGCCGGGCGCTACGAGGGCATCGACGAACGCATCGTCGAGTCGCTGATCGATGAAGAGTGGTCCATTGGTGACTATGTACTAAGTGGTGGCGAACTGGCTGCCATGGTGATGGTGGATGCCATTACCCGACTGATTCCCGGTGCCCTGGGGCACGATCAGTCGGCGGTGGAGGACTCCTTCGCCCAGGGGCTGCTGGACTGTCCCCACTACACCCGCCCGGAAGAGTACCGGGGCAGGGTGGTGCCGGAAGTACTGCTGTCCGGCAATCACGAGAAAATTCGCCGCTGGCGCCTGAAGCAGGCACTGGCGCGCACGCAACAGCGTCGGCCGGATCTTCTGGAGCGGCTGGAGCTGAGCAACGAACAGAAGCTGCTGCTCGAAGAGGTCGAGCGGGAGCGGAAGTCTGAAGAAACTTAAGGGGCGCCTCTGAATTTCTTGGAGGCATCCAGAATGCCGGATTCGCCGGGAGGCGTGAGTAGTTCGGTGAACTAGCTGAGAAGCTACACAATTGCAGGGCTCCAAAGGGCCCATATGTTTGGGAGTATTCCAAATGACCAACAAGATCATTCAGCAGCTGGAACAGGAACAGCTGAAAAGCGAAGTGCCGGCCTTTGCACCGGGCGACACCGTAGTCGTTCAGGTAAAGGTAAAGGAAGGCAATCGCGAGCGTCTGCAGGCCTTCGAAGGCGTTGTTATCGGCAAGCGCAACCGCGGCCTGAACTCCTCCTTCACTGTGCGCAAGATTTCCCACGGTGTCGGCGTAGAGCGTACTTTCCAGACGCACAGCCCGCTGGTCGACAGCATCAGCGTCAAGCGCCGCGGCGACGTGCGCCAGGCCAAGCTGTACTACCTGCGCAGCCTGACTGGTAAAGCGGCGCGCATCAAAGAGAAGCTCAACTAAGTTTCTCTCCGATCGCGACCGGAAAGCCGGGGCAGAAATGCTCCGGCTTTTTTTGTGTGTGAGATTTGGTGCTCGGGAAGGGACGCCAGGGGCTGGCTTCCGTTCTTTCGCGGGGTGCCGGACCAAGTACAGGCAAACACAAGTTTCCTTTCGGTCTCTCCAGCTATTTGCGCTGTTCTCGGCCCTGCGGATGCCTCGGGGCATCTGTGTTTAAATGCGGCCATGGAAATCACTACCAATCAGAACCCACTGATCACACGCTGGCTGGATATGCTCTGGGCCGAGCGCGGCGCCAGTGCGCATACCCGCGACGCCTACGGTCGCGACCTGCGCGCCTTCGCGACCTTTTGCGATGAGCAGTGCGGCAGGGACCTGCTGGGCATGGGGCGGACCCAGGTGCAGCAGTATCTCGCCAGCAGGCACAAGGCCGGCCGTTCCGCCCGCTCCAGTGCCCGCGCGCTCGCCTCGCTGCGCAGCTTCTACCGCTACTGCCTGCGCCAGGGGTTGATCCAGGAAGACCCGGTGGCGCTGATCGAGAACCCCAAGCTGCCCAAGCCGCTGCCCAAGTCCCTGTCCGAAGCGGATGTGGAGGCGCTGCTGGGTGCACCGGATACCGAAACGCCCATCGGCATGCGCGATCGCACCATGCTGGAGCTGCTCTACGCCTGTGGCCTGCGCGTGACTGAGCTGGTGGAGCTCAGCGTATCCCAGGTGAACCTGCGCCAGGGGGTGGTGCGGGTATTCGGCAAGGGCAGCAAGGAGCGGCTGGTGCCCATGGGGGAGGCGGCGCAGGAGTGGCTGCAGCGCTATCTGCACGCGACAAGGCCGCAATTGCTGCCGCCCGGAGACAGCGACACCTGCTTTCCGGGCCGCGCCGGCCGGCCCATGGCCCGCCAGACCTTCTGGTATCGCATCAAGCACTGGGCCGGTGTGGCAGGGATCGAAAAGCCGCTGTCGCCACACACCCTGCGCCACGCCTTTGCCACTCACCTGCTCAACCACGGTGCCGACCTGCGTGTGGTACAGCTGCTGCTGGGCCACTCGGATCTGTCCACGACCCAGATCTATACCCAGGTCGCCAAGGCGCGCCTGCAGGCCTTGCACAGGGAGCACCATCCGCGGGGGTAGGCCGTGAAGTGGGCCTGTTCATGGTTCCGGCCGCCGGGATATGGTAAAACGCGCCACAAGAAACATTTGTCGCCAATCGATGCCATACTGGGAACCGGAATTCGCTGTACCAGTCGAAGCCAACAAAGTATTTGAGGATTTATCGGGAATGACGCTATTCAACAAGCCGCTGATGCTGGTCGGCGCACTGCTCACCTTGCTGGGGCCTGTAGCCCAGGCGGAAGTCGATGCGGAAGTCGCCAAGTCCATCAAGGCACGCCTCGAGGCCGGTAACCCCAAGGCCACATACGGCGACGTGCGCGAGAGCCCGATCAACGGGCTGTACGAAGTGGAAGTGGACGGTGGTGCCAATACGCTGTTCGTCTCCAAAGACGGTAGTCACTTCATCTTCGGTGACCTGTACCAGGTCAAGGCCGGAGGTGGCCTGGCGAATCTCTCCGAGCAGCGCCGCACCGTCCAGCGCGCCAAGATCATGGATGCCCAGAGCGTCGATGACATGATCGTCTTCTCTCCCAAAGGGGAGACCAAGGCCCATATCTACGTATTCACCGACGTGGACTGCGGTTACTGCCGCAAGCTGCACAATGATGTGCCGGAGCTGAACAAGCGCGGAATCGAGGTGCGCTACCTGGCTTTCCCCCGCGCCGGCCTGAATTCCCTTGGTTATCGCAAGATTGCTACCGCCTGGTGCGCCGACGACCGCAACAGCACTCTGACTGCGCTGAAAAATCGCGAGAATGTGCCGCTGAAAGTGTGCAAGAACAACCCGGTGGCAGAGCAGTACAAGCTGGGTAACGAGGCGATCGATGTGCGCGGCACGCCTACCATCGTGATGCAGGATGGCAGCGTGGTGCCCGGCTATCTGCCGCCGGCCACCATGATAAAAGCGCTGGGTATCTGAATAGCCAGTGGTTGTTGGTCAGCAAATTGCTGGCCAACAACCACTCATCACCGACTAGCTATCACTTAAAGCTGCGCGGTTGGGTCATATTCTCCGGTGCGAGAATATCGTTCAGCTCCTCTTCGCTCAGCAGTTTCTCTTCCAGTACCAGTTCCTTCACACTGTGCCCGCTGATCAGTGCCTGTGCGGCGATGCGGGTGGCATTTTCGTAGCCGATAAACGGTGTCACCGCGGTGATCAGTCCGATACTGTTTTCCACCAGCTGGCGGCAGTGCTCTTCGTTGGCGGTGATGCCGTTGACGCAGCGGTTGGCCAGGGTGTCCATGGCCTGGGTCATCAGGCGCATGGACTGCAGCAGGTTGAAGGCAATCACCGGTTCCATCACATTCAATTGCAGCTGCCCGCTCTCCGCCGCCAGAGTAATAGTGAGGTCGTTGCCGATCACCTGGTAGGCCACCTGATTGACCACCTCCGGTATGACCGGGTTGACCTTGCCCGGCATAATCGAGGAGCCCGGCTGCATAGGCGGTAGGTTGATCTCGTTGAGACCGGCGCGCGGCCCGCTGGAGAGTAGGCGCAGGTCGCTGCAAATCTTGGAAATCTTTACTGCGATGCGTTTCATTACGCCGGAGAAGATCACGAAGGCGCCCATATCCGAAGTGGCCTCCACCAGGTTCTCGGCGCAGACGAAGTCGACGCCGGAGATTTCCGACAAGGCGCCGACCACCAGTTCCCGGTAGGCGGGATCGGTATTGATGCCGGTGCCTATGGCCGTGCCGCCCAGGTTGATTTCCTTGAACAGCACTACCAGCTCTTTCACCCTGTCCACATCCTCGCGCATGGTGGCGGCGAAGGCGGCAAACTCCTGGCCCAGGGTCATGGGCACGGCGTCCTGCAGCTGGGTGCGGCCCATCTTGATCACATTGGCAAACTCGGCGGCCTTCCTGTCGAACTCCAGGCAAAGCTTTTCCATTGCCTGCACCAGGTCGCTGTAGCTGAGCAGTATCGCCAGGTTGATCGAGGTCGGGTAGACGTCGTTGGTGGACTGGGACAGGTTGACATGGTTGTTCGGGTGTACTGTCTTGTACTCGCCCTTGCCGTGCCCGAGCAGTTCCAGGGCGCGGTTGGCGATGACTTCGTTGGCATTCATGTTGGTCGAGGTGCCGGCACCGCCCTGGATCATATCGACGAGGAAGTGGTCGTGCAGATCGCCGGCGATGATTTCATCGCAGGCCCCGCCAATGACTTCGGCCAGTTCCTGTTGCAGGTAGCCCAGTTCACTGTTGGCACTGGCGGCGGCTTTCTTGACCATGGCCAGTGCCTTCACCAGGTTCGGAAAGTGGTTGAGGGTGATACCGGTGATCTGGAAGTTTTCCAGGGCGCGCAGTGTCTGGATGCCGAAGTAGGCGTCTGCCGGGACCTCGCGATCACCGAGCAGATCGTGCTCCAGGCGCGTGTCCGCGTCTGCGGTGAACAGCGGTGTGGGTTTCAGTGTATGGAATTCGTTGGTCATGCTGCTTCCTTCGAACCTGCTTGTACTAAGCACTTGGGTGGTTGAATGGCGCCCCTCCCACTCGGTAGCAGGGGCTTCCCATTGGGCTGCTGGTGTAACTGATTAATTTTTGGAAAAGCTTTTACAGTGGCGTGGCAAAAAAACTCTGCGGCCCCTCGGTATTCGTAGCGCGAATGTTCTCGCGAATGTTGCGGTTGATCTCGTCCGAGTCCGGCCCGAAGACGCCGCAAAGCTTGAGGGCGCTCCTAACACTGATATTCCGCCCCAGGGATTCCAGTACCACCTTGGTGCACACGGGTTCGCGCCTGTCGCTGGCGGAGACGCCCAGCTTGAGGCCTGACAGGTAACTCACGCGGCTCTTGTAGGTGGGGTAGAGGATTGTCTGGGCTATCTCGTTGCGAGTCAGGGCCTCGTAGCCGATCAGGAAGATGCGCTCGGAGAGAAAAAACAGCATGCCCCGGTAGCGGGACTTGTACCACTCCTCCCGGTCCGGGTAGCGCATGCGTTCGAAGCGCTGGAAGTAGTATCCGTCACCGTCGCTCTCTATATGCAGTAGGCTGCGGATGATGTGGTCCTGGAAGGTCATTGAGTAGTGGTACTCGAAATAAAAACCCAGGTATTTTTCCGCGTGCCCCTTCGATTCCTGCGTCAGCTGTTCGACTACCGCGCGGTAGGGCCGCTCGGTGGCTGCGCCTGCGCCCGGCGCGCTGCGCACACGCACGAATTGCGCGAACTGTTCGTGAGGCATCAGGATCTCCCGGGTTTCCACCCCGAAGAATTCGCAGATCCTGTTGAGTGTATAGCGGGAGGGCTGGGTGTCCCCGCTCAGGTATTTGTTGAACTGGGCCCGGTTTACGCCCATGCGCCGGCACACTTCCGCAATGGAGCGATAATAGCTGCACAGCAGGCGCAGGTTTTGCGAAAAGTCGTTGCGCATCGGTGACCCTGGTCAGACACAGTAATTTGCCGGCGACGATGGTTCTGTCAGTGGAGCAGCGTGCATTCCCCGCACAGGGAATTCTGCATCAGCTCCCGCACCTGTTTCTCCGGCAGACCCATGGCCAGAAGGTGGTTCAGCTTGGTGTAGGCGGCTTCGGTGGTCATGTCCAGGCCGCCGATCACGCCCGCATCCAGCAGCGCTGAACCGGCCGCATACTTGCCCAGGTCCACGCGATTCTCCAGGCACTGGGATACCGCCACGCAGATGGTGCCCCGTCCACAGGCCTTTTGCAGCAACCCGGTGAAGGTCTTGTCCTCCGTCGGCGCATTGCCGGTTCCGTAGGTCTCCATCACCAGGCCCCGCGGCCGGCACTCCAGGATTTTCTTCAGGAAGTAGGGCGTAATGCCGGGGAAGAGTTTCAGTAGCACCACGCCGCCATCGGCGAATTCCGGAATCTGGATGTCTCGTCGTGTCATCGCCGGCAGCAGTGCGCCTCGGTCGATATCCACCTGTATGCCGACTTCCCCCAACAGCGGGTAATTGGGCGAAGCGAAGGCGTCCAGGGAACCCGAGCTGACCTTGGTGGCGCGGTTGCCGCGCAGCAGCTTGCCGTTGAAGTAGAGGCACACCTCGGCCAGTGTCTCGTCCGCACTCAGCAGCAGGGCGGCAATCAGGTTGTTGTGGGCGTCGCTGCGCATCTCCCGTAGAGGAATCTGTGAGCCGGTGACCAACACTGGTTTATTCAGTCCCTGCAGGGCGAAGGACAGGGCCGAGGCGGTATAGGCCATGGTGTCGGTGCCGTGCAGGACAATGAAGCCATCGTAGCGATCGCCCTTATCGCGGATACAGGCAGCGATGCGGTACCAGTCGGCCGGTTGCATGTTGGCGCTGTCCAGCAGCTGCTCCAGTGCGTGGAAATCGTATTCGGGCAGCTGGCCCGCCACGCCGGCGAGCAGCTTTTCCAGCAGTATCTCGAGATCTGCGTCCGGAACATAACCGGATGCACTGCGTCGCATACCCAGTGTGCCGCCGGTGTAGAGGATCAGGGTTTTCTTCATAATTCCGTCGCTGTGACTGCTGCTCCGAAGACGCGACATTCTTGGCGAAAAGTGACAGTCGGTGCAATTTCGCGGTGTGTCGGTATCTGATGCTAGTAGATGCTCTTATAGCATCTGCTGGCGTCAATGTCTGTTGGCTGTTGGGAGGAGATGGTGTGCGCGGGGTGATCGGGGGCGAAAGACGGTAAAAGGTCGCCATAGTCGCGCAATTTTATTGACATTTTCCCCCTTGCCTCAGTAAGGTTGTCGTCCTTTTTGTCGATTTCTATACCACTTATTGCGCTGTTGCCTGGCCAGAGTCCGGCGCCGGGGCTTTTGCCGTTGCGCTGAACCCCCCGCCGAGATACGGCACAGGATCTGTTGCGCGGAGGGAAGTTGTGAGCGCACCTGTCGAAGAAACCACCGAACTGGCCAATCCTCTCCAGGCAGAGAACCCGAGGCGCGCGGTGCGTATCGGTATCTGCGGCCTGGGCACGGTCGGCAGCGGCACCGTCAATGTGATGGCGCGCAACTTCGACGAGATAGCCGCGCGCTGCGGCCGCCCGGTGGAGATAGTGCAAATCGGCGCGCGCCGGGACAACCCCGCCTGCGATACCAGCCAGCTGGATACCACTCGTGAGATTTTCGACGTCGCCAACAATCCGGACGTGGATATTCTGGTGGAGTTGATTGGTGGCACCACAGTGGCCCGGGAGCTGGTGCTGGCGGCCATAGAAAACGGCAAACACGTGGTCACCGCCAACAAGGCGCTGATCGCCGAGCACGGCAACGAACTCTTCGCCGCAGCCGCCGACAAGGGCGTGACCATCGCCTACGAGGCCGCGGTAGCCGGCGGTATCCCGATCATCAAGTCACTGCGCGAGGGCCTGGTGGGCAACCGCATCCAGTGGCTGGCGGGCATCATCAACGGCACCGGCAACTATATCCTTACGGAGATGCGTGAAAAGGGCCGCGGCTTTGCCGAGGCGCTGTCGCAGGCGCAGCAGCTGGGCTACGCCGAAGCGGACCCGACCTTCGACGTGGAGGGCATAGATGCAGCGCACAAACTGGTGATCATGGCGTCGCTGGCCTTTGCGATGCCGCTGGCATTCGACAAGGTCTATACCGAGGGCATCAGCGGCGTGTCCAGCGAGGATATCCGCTACGCCGATGAGCTCGGCTACCGCATCAAGCACCTGGGCATAGCGCGGCGCACCGAGCAGGGCGTCGAGCTGCGCGTGCACCCGACCCTGATTCCCCAGCGCCGCCTGATCGCCAATGTGAACGGCGTGATGAACGCGGTGCTGGTCAACGGCGACGCCGTGGGTCCGACCCTCTACTACGGCGCCGGCGCCGGCGCCCGGGGCACCGCCCCCGCGGGGGGTGGCGCTTATGGCGCTGTGGTGGGCCCCCCCGCG
>NZ_JACZFR010000026.1 GCF_014904815.1 Microbulbifer taiwanensis | reverse complement strand
CGGGGCCAGCGCCGGCGCGGGGGCCCGCCCCCCCTGGGCGGCCCCCGCCCCGGGCCCCGAGGCCACCGCCTCGGCGGTGATTGCCGATATCGTCGATGTGGCGCGCACCCTCGAAGCCAAACCGGATCAGCGCGTGCCCGCAGCCGGTGTGGCCGAGGGCAGCCAGGGCGGCACCCAGGTGCTGCCGATGGATGAGGTGGTAACCAGCTACTACCTGCGCATCTCCGCCCAGGACAAGCCGGGTGTCATGTCCCAGGTGGCGAAAATATGCAGTGACCAGGGCATCAGCATAGAGGCGCTGATCCAGCATGAACCCGCCGAAGGCGAGGCGCTGGTACCGGTGGTCATACTCACCAGCCGCGCCAGGGAGGCCCGCCTGCGCGAGGCGGTGGCGCAGATAGAGGCGCTGGATACCGTCGAGGGCGAGGTGGTGCGGATTCGCGTCGAACCGCTCGGCTAACGCTCTAATCCCTGGAGGAGCGGCTGGCCGCCCCGCCGCTCCTACAAAAGATTTCTCAATTTCAGAAACTGAAAAAACACCGTGAAATTTATCAGCACCCGCGGCCGCGCGCCGTCTCTCTCCTTCGCCGATACCGTTCTCACCGGCCTTGCCAGTGATGGTGGTCTCTATGTGCCGGAATCCCTGCCGAAATTCTCCTGCGAGGAGATCGCCGAAATGGCGGGTCTGGATTACCGCGAGCTGGCTTTCCGTATTATCCAGCCGTTTGTCGGCGATGATCTCTCCGACGATGAGCTGCGCGGTATCATCGAGCGTGCATACAGCAGCTTTCGCCACAGCGCCATAGCGCCGCTGGTGCAGACAGACAGCAACGAGTGGATTCTGGAGCTGTTCCACGGCCCGACCCTGGCATTCAAGGACTTCGCCCTGCAGTTTCTTGGCCAGCTGTTCGACCACCTGCTGAAAAAGCGCGACGAGCGCGTGGTGGTAATGGGGGCTACCTCCGGTGATACCGGCTCTGCCGCCATCGAGGGCTGTCGCCACTGCGACAATATCGATATCTTTATCCTGCACCCGCACAACCGGGTGTCCGAGGTGCAGCGCCGGCAGATGACCACGGTGCTGTCGGACAATGTGTTCAATATCGCCCTTGAGGGTAACTTCGACGACTGCCAGAATATGGTCAAGGCCAGTTTCGCCGACCAGTCCTTCCTGCCCGACGGCCGCCGCCTGGTAGCGGTTAACTCGATCAACTGGGCGCGCATCATGGCGCAGATCGTCTACTACTTTTATGCCGCGCTCAGGCTGGGCGCGCCGCAAAAGACGGTCAACTTTTCCGTGCCTACCGGCAATTTCGGCGATATCTTCGCCGGCTACCTGGCGCGGCAGATGGGCCTGCCCATCGACCAGCTGGTGATCGCCACCAACGCCAACGATATACTGCACCGCTGCATCAGCGACAACGACCACTCGCCCAAACCGCTGGTGCACAGCCTGTCGCCGAGCATGGACATCATGGTGTCCAGCAACTTCGAGCGACTGCTGTTCGATCTCTACGGCCGCGATGGCAACGCGGTGGCGGAACTGCTGGCAGACCGCAGTGCGCCCATGCAGCTGGATGAGGCGATACTCGGCAAGGCGCGGGAGCTTTTCTCCTCGTATCGGGTCGACGATACCCGCACGGTCGAGACGATCCGCGAGCTGCACGAGCAAGCCGAGTACCTGCTGGATCCGCACACCGCCATCGGCGTCGAGGCCGCCCGCAGGGTGCGCAAATCGACCGAGCAACCGATGGTTTGCCTCTCCACCGCCCATCCGGCAAAATTCCCCGAGGCGGTGGCCCGCGCACTGCCCACCCATGAAATTCCCCTGCCGGCGTATATGCAGGACCTGTTCCAGCGCGAGGAGCGCATGAAGGTGCTGCCCAACGACCTCCAACAGGTCCACGACTTTATGGCGACGGCATTAAAATAGCTGAGCGAGAATGACCACAAGAATTCAGCGGCGGCCAGTGGATCTCTCCACTGGCCGTTTTGCTTCTGATACACCGAAAATCCTGCAGCGGGTGTTGCTTGGCCGCGGCGTTACCAGTGAGACCGAACTGGACCACCGGTTGGCGAAACTGCACGCACCGCAGGCCATGCGTGGCCTGGAAAAGGCCGTGGCGCTGCTTGCAGAGGCGATGCGCGCGCAGCAGAAAATCCTGATCGTCGGCGACTTCGACGCCGACGGTGCCACCAGCAGTTCCCTGGCGGTGCTGGCGCTGGGCGCCATGGGCGCACCCGGGGTGGAGTTCCTGGTGCCCAATCGTTTCGATTACGGCTACGGCCTGACGCCGGAAATTGTCGAGGTGGCCAGGGAATACGGGCCCGATGTGCTGATTACCGTCGACAACGGCATCAGTAGCATCGACGGCGTGGCCGCGGCGAAAGCCGCCGGTATGACGGTGATAGTCACCGATCACCATCTGCCCGGGGCCGAACTGCCGGAGGCCGATGCGATCGTCAACCCGAACCAGCCCGGCTGCGATTTCCCCAGCAAGAACCTGGCCGGCGTCGGGGTGATTTTCTACCTGTTGAGCCGCCTGCGCAGCACCCTCGAGGAGAGCGGCTGGTTCAGCGACAGCGGTATCAGTCCGCCCAATATGGCCGAGTACCTGGACCTGGTGGCGCTGGGAACCGTGGCCGACCTGGTGCCCCTGGATCACAACAACCGCATACTGGTGCACCAGGGCATAGCCCGCATTCGCGCCGGCCGCTGCCGCCCGGGTATTGCCGCGCTGCTGGAAGTGGCGGGGCGCGACCAGCGCAAGCTGTCCACCACCGATATCGGTTTTACCCTCGGCCCCCGTATCAACGCCGCCGGGCGCCTGGACGACATAGGCACCGGTATCCGCTGCCTGCTGACCCGCGATCCCGCCGAGGCGCGCGAGCTGGCGGCGGAACTGGACGCGCTGAACCGCGACCGCAAGGCGATAGAGCAGGGTATGCAGCGGGAGGCGATGGCCGCGCTGGAAAAGCTGCAGCTCGACGGCGATATTCCCTGGAGCCTGTGCCTCTACGACGAGCACTGGCACCAGGGCGTGGTCGGCATACTCGCCAGCCGCATCAAGGAGAAATTCCACCGCCCGGTGATCGCCTTTGCCGAGGGCGACAACGGGTTGATCAAGGGTTCGGCCCGCTCGATAGCGGGGCTGCATATCCGCGATGCCCTGAGTGATGTGGCCGCCGCCCAGCCAAACCTGATCAGCAAGTTCGGCGGTCACGCCATGGCTGCCGGCCTCAGCCTGCCGGCAGAAAATTTCCCCGCCTTTGTCGATGCCTTCGAGGAGGCGGTGCGCAGTCGCCTGACCGAGAAACAGTTGCAGGCGGTAATCGATTCCGACGGCGAGCTGGAACCGGCGGAGTTTTCCATGCACACGGCGGCCACCCTGCGCGCCTGCGCCCCCTGGGGGCAGGCGTTTCCGGAACCGCTGTTCGACGGGGCCTTCCTGCTGCTGCAGCAGCGCATCGTCGGTGAGCGTCACCTCAAGATGGTCGTGGCCCCGGAGGGCAATCCGCAACTGGCACTGGATGCCATTGCCTTCAACGTGGATACGGAACAGTGGCCACAGCCGGCGGAAAAAGCCCGCCTGGCGTTTAAGCTCGATATCAACGAGTTCCGCGGCCGTGAGTCACTGCAGCTGCTGGTGAGCCATCTCGAGGCCATCTGATTCTCCGCGACGCAATATTTCTGGAAGAGTTGTAATGAAAGGACCACAGGCGAGAGCCGAACTGTTACTGCTGCTGGCCGCCTTCTTCTGGGGGCTGGCGTTCGTGCCGCAGAAAGTGGCCATGGAGTATATGCCGCCGCTGGCATTCAACGCCTGGCGTTTCCTGCTCGGTGGCCTGATCCTGATTCCGCTGGTCTACTGGTTGTCGTCGCGGCGTGAAGTGGCGACGCCGGAGGCGGGCGCCGCGGTGAAAACCGGCTGGCGCGACTGCGCCGGCGGCGGCGCCATCCTCGGTTTCTGGCTTTTTCTGGGCGCAGCACTACAGCAGTGGGGGCTCGTCTACACCAGCGCCGGGCGCGCCGGATTTATTTCCGGTATGGAAATGCTGCTGGTGCCGATTATCGGCCTCTCGCTCGGCAACGCCACCAATCGCTGGACCTGGGCGGGTATCGGTGTCGCCCTTGTCGGGCTCTATGTGCTGGGGGATTTTTCCCGGGAATCGCAGATGATCGGCGATCTGCTGGTGTTCGCCGGGGCCTTCGCCTTTGCGATACAGGTGCTGACCGCCGACCGGCAGGTGCGGCGCTACCACGCCCTGCGCCTGGCCTGTATCCAGTTTATTACCTGTGGCCTGCTGTCGGCGCTGGCTTCGCTGCTGGTGGAGGAGGCGACACTGCAGTCCGCCATCGACGCCGCTTGGCCCATTGCCTATATGATGGTCTTTTCCACCGCGGTGGCATTCACCTTTCAGCTGCTCGGCCTGCGTCACGCGGCGCCGGCACACGCCACGGTGATCTCCAGTATGGAATCGGTATTCGCGCTACTGGCAGGCTGGCTGATCCTGAGTGAAATCTTTACCGGCCACGAGCTGCTCGGCTGCGGCCTGATGCTGATGGGGATGCTGCTGAGCCGTTACGGCACCCACGCGGGGAGTCACCACTAAATGGGAGCGATAGAGCTGTCGGTACTGGCGCTGTTCGTGCCCACCTTCTTCTTTGTGTCGGTGACGCCGGGAATGTGCATGACGCTGGCGTTGACCATGGGCATGACCCTCGGTGTGCGCCGCACACTGTGGATGATGGCCGGGGAGCTTACAGGCGTCGCACTGGTGGCGGTGTCTGCGGTGCTGGGTATCGCTGCGCTGATGCTGCAGTATCCAGGTGCTTTCCAGGTCTTCAAGTATTGCGGTGGCGTCTACCTGGCCTGGCTCGGAATCCAGATGTGGCGGGCCCGCGGGCGTATGGCGATGGCGGCGCCCGAGGCGCGCGACCCGACCGCACCGCTACCCTCACGGTGGGCGCTGGCGGCCCAGGGCTTTGTCACCGCGGTGGCCAACCCCAAGGGCTGGGCGTTTTTTATCGCGCTGCTGCCGCCCTTTATCAACGACAACCAGCCCCTGGCACCGCAGTTGGCGGTACTGATTGCTATCATTCTGCTGTTGGAGAGCCTGTGCCTGCTGATTTATGCTGGCGGCGGGCGCACCCTCAGTCGTCTACTGGCCCAGGGCGAGAGTGTGCGCCTGGTCAACCGAATTGCCGGTACCCTGATGTTGGGTGTCGGCGCCTGGTTGGCCTTTGGCTGACAAAAATCACGCTTTATGGAGGAAGCCCGAAGATGAAAGATGCATTACTACTGCCGTTGGTCCTGGCCCTGAGCCTGGCTGTCGCGGCCTGCGGCCAGCGGGCTGACGAGAAAGCCGAAGAGAAGAGCGCCGATGCGGTCGAGGAACCGGCGGCGGAAGCGGAGACTCCCGCGGTCCAGGCGGAAGAGCTGATCTGGGTATACCGGGCCCGCGGCAACAAACAGTGCGAGGGCGGCGGCATGTCACTCGAAGAGAGTGGCACCAAACTGACCGGCAACGGTGTGGCGGTGCAGGAGTCCCGCTGCGGTGTGCGCACAGACCGTATGTACCCGGCCGTCTGCGGCGGCCCCACCGGCGATTTACTGCTGCACCTGATCGCCATGGACTCGCTGGATGCGGCGCTGGAGCTGGGGTTTGACCCGGCGGATCAGGTCCAGTACCAGAGTGGCAATTGCCCGACCAACGGGGCTCGATCTTCTTCCTGATCGCCCGTGAGTCGGAAAAGGAAGTCCGACTATAGAATCGGGCGGGATAATGTGCAGCTCTTCGGTATGGATCTGCACAATCCCGTCTTCTTTATCAGTGCGCTGCTGATCCTGGCCTTTGTGGTCGGCACCCTGATTTTCCCCGCCGCGGCAAATCGCGCACTCGCCGGTGCAAAAAACTGGAGCATTCAGCATTTCGAGTGGCTGTTTATGGCCGGCGCGAACCTGTTTGTACTCTTCTGTCTGGTGCTGATCGTGCTGCCCGTCGGCAAGATCCGCCTCGGCGGCCCCGGTGCCCGAACGGAGTTTTCCACCCTGTCCTGGTTCGCGATGCTGTTCGCCGCCGGTATGGGTATCGGCCTGATGTTCTGGAGCGTGGCGGAGCCGGTGGCCCACTTTACCGGCTGGCATGGCACACCTCTGGACATCGAGCCCTATAGCAGTCCGGCCGCGGACCTGGCCATGGGCGCGGTCATGGTGCACTGGGGGCTACACGCCTGGGCGATCTATGCGGTGGTGGCCCTGTCGCTGGCTTTTTTTACTTACAATCGGGGGTTGCCGCTGACGATCCGCTCCGCCTTCTACCCGATATTCGGCGAGCGCTGCTGGGGTTGGGTCGGGCATATCATCGATACCCTGGCGGTGCTGGCTACCATGTTTGGACTGGCCACATCCCTCGGCCTCGGCGCCAGGCAGGCGTCCGCCGGCTTCCACTTCCTCTTCGCCACACCCGATACGCTGGGCATGCAGATCGCCATCATCACCTGTGTAACCTTTGCGGCGGTGATTTCGGTTTTGCGGGGACTGCACCGGGGCGTAAAACTACTGAGCAATTTCAATATGTCGATGGCGCTGCTGCTGTTGCTGTTTGTGATTGCCGTCGGGCCGGGGCTGGGTTTTTTTGCCGGTATGGCGCGAACCGGCGGGAACTACGCGGCGGCAGTTTTGCCGCTGAGCAACTGGGTTGGCCGCGAGGATACGGAGTTCCTGCACAATTGGACAGTATTTTATTGGGCCTGGTGGATTTCCTGGTCCCCCTTTGTGGGAATGTTTATCGCCCGGGTATCCCGGGGCCGGACGGTGCGTGAATTCCTGATTGCGGTGCTGCTGGTGCCGACTGTGATCGCCATTGTGTGGATGACCACATTCGGCGGCACCGGTCTGGAACAGGCGATGCAGGGCAGGGGCGCGCTGGCTGAGGGGATCGGCAATGAGGCCCTGGCCCTGTTCCAGATGCTCGCCGAACTGCCACTCACCACCATCACGTCACTGCTGGGTATTCTGCTGGTACTGGTATTCTTTGTGACCTCGTCGGACTCCGGCTCCCTGGTGATCGATTCCATCACCGCCGGCGGCAAGCTGAATGCGCCGAAACCACAGCGGATATTCTGGGCGGTGATGGAGGGGCTGGTGGCCGCAGCCCTGCTGTACGGTGGTGGCCGGCAGGCACTGGAAGCGCTGCAGGCCGGCGCCATTGCCAGCGGGTTGCCATTTACCCTGGTACTGCTGCTTATGTGCCTGAGCCTCTACCGGGGGCTGGTGGCGGAGGGACGCAGCTCTGGTGCGGTTTGACGACCGGTCGCGCGTCCAGGCCGGGCGCGATAAAGGCAAATCTTCAAAACCTGACCAGGTGTTCCAGTTTCCACGTGGGCTGGTTAGAATGCCAGCCCGATCATTACTGTTGGAGCAAAGCATGGAATACAACGTCTACCTGTCCGGCGAAATTCATACCGACTGGCGCGAGCAGATCAAGCGTGCCGTGGCGGCGAAGCAGCTGCCGGTAAACTTCTTTGCGCCCAACTGCGATCACGAGTCCAGCGATGAGGTGGGCACGGTAATTCTGGGGGAGGAGCCCAGTCCCTTCTGGAAGGACCACAAGGCCAGCAAGATCAACGCTATCCGCACCAACAACATGCTGGCCATATCAGATATCGTCGTAGTGCGCTTCGGCGACAAGTACCGGCAGTGGAACGCGGCTTTCGATGCGGGTATGGCCGTTGCCTCGGGCAAGTCGCTGATCGTGATGCACGCACCGGAATTGACCCATCCCCTGAAGGAAGTTGACGCTCAGGCCCTGGCGGTCACCGAGACCCCGGAACAGGTGGTGGCTATCCTCGAATATATCTGCCAGCCATCCTGATGTTTGCGGCGGGTGCATCTCCCGCCCCTTGACCTTCCCCTTGCGGTAATCCTTAACCTCCTGCATCGTGTTAATTCGCGAGGAAGCGGGAGGTTTTATGAATATTTCCCAGGCGGCGCAAAGATCGGGCCTGACGGCCAAGGCGCTGCGCTATTACGAGTCCATCGACCTGTTGTCACCGGGGCGCTCGGAGAACGGCTACCGCGACTACAACGAGCGGGACCTGGACACGCTACGCTTTATCCAGCGCGCCCGCGCGGTCGGCTTCGCCATCGACGAAGTGCGCGACCTGCTGGAGCTGCACCACAATCCGGCGCGGCGCAGCCACGATGCCAAGCTGCTGGTGCAGGAGAAGCTGGTTCATGTGGAAGACCAGTTGCGCAATCTGCGCGAGATGAGGAGCACCTTGCGCAGTCTGGCAGATAGCTGCGCCGGCGATGAGTCGCCGGAGTGCGCGATTCTGGACAGCCTTTCTGGAGGTGAGCATGACGGATAAATGCTGTGGACCCCAGCCGCCGCGGGACGCGCAGGTGGTCGAGTCGCATACTTCAGCCTGCTGTGCCGACGAGCCCCACGGACGCATCGACTGGTTGCTGTGGATCAGCCTGTCGCTGGTAACAATCCTCTATTTCAGCAACTGGTTGCTCGACTTTTCGGTGCTGCCGCAGTGGCTGCACCATATGTCCACCGGCGTGGTGGAGCTGGTGCACACCATGTGGTGGGGAGTTGCGATAGGGGCGCTGTTTGTCGGCCTGCTGGGGCGTATTCCCCAGGAGCTGGTCATCAAGGTGCTGGGGCGTGGCGGCAGCAAGCGCGGACTGTTTCGCGCCACCCTGGCGGGCCTCTTCTTCGACCTGTGTTCCCACGGCATCCTGATGGTGGGCATGCAGCTGTACAAGCGCGGTGCCAGCCTGGGGCAGGTGATGGCATTCCTGATCGCCAGCCCGTGGAATTCCCTGTCGCTGACGGTAATCCTGATTGCGCTGATCGGCTTCTGGTGGACGCTGCTGTTTATCCTCTGCTCGGCGGTGATAGCGCTGGTTGCCGGTTATCTGGCGGATCGGCTGGTGGATAGAGGCAAGTTGCCGAGCAATCCCAACAAGGTGGAACTGCCGGAGGGCTACGACTGGCGCAGTGAGGTTTCCGAGCTCTGGGAGCGCGCCGAGCTGACGCCCACCAGCATCGGCGGCCTGCTGTGGGAGGGTATCCGCGGCTCGCAGATGGTGGTGCGCTGGCTGCTGGTCGGTATAGTGCTGGCGGTACTGGTGCGGGCTTTCGTGGATCCGGCGGTATTCGAGCAGTGGTTCGGCCCGTCGCTGCTGGGCCTGGGCGCGACCCTGGTGGCGGCCACGATACTGGAGGTTTGCTCCGAGGGCGCCACGCCGCTGGCGGCGGATATCTTCAGCCGCGCCAGCGCGCCCGGCAATGCCTTCTCCTTCCTGATGGCCGGCGTATCCACCGACTATACAGAGCTGATGTCGATCAAGGATACCAGCGGTTCCTGGAAGATTGCCTTTGCGCTGCCGCTGTTGACCCTGCCGCAGATCATCGTAGCGGGGCTGCTGATGAATCACTTCGGCGCGTGACTCAGTCCTCCTTCTCCCCAAGGGGAGGGGTTGGGGGAGGGGCCCCGCCTGCGGTAGAATGCGCGCCGCTTTAGAACACAGTCCGGAATCCGAGAGTCCATGGAAATCAATCCCCTCCTCAACCAATTGAAAGACCTCGAAGAGCGCACCGACGTTCTTAGGGGGTATCTTTGACTACGCCAGCAAGAAGGAGCGCCTGACCGAGGTAGAGCTGGAGCTGGCCGAGCCCAGCGTCTGGGATGATCCCGACCGCGCCCAGGAGCTGGGACGCGAGCGCTCCTCCCTGGAGACAGTGGTAAAAACCATCGAAACCCTGGATGCCGGCATCTCCGACTGCCGAGAGCTGCTGGAAATGGCAGTGGAAGAGGGCGATGAGGACTCGGTCGCTGAGGTTTCCAGTGAAATCGACGGGCTGCAGCAGCAGCTGGGTATTCTCGAATTTCGCCGTATGTTCTCCGGCGAGAACGACCCCAACAACGCTTTCCTGGAAATCCAGGCCGGCTCCGGCGGCACCGAGGCCCAGGACTGGGCCGAGATGCTGTTGCGCATGTACCTGCGCTGGGGCGAGGCCCACGGCTTCAAGACCACCCTGGAGGAGGCCTCCGCCGGCGAAGTGGCCGGTATCAAGAGCGCGACCATCCATTTCCAGGGCGACCACGCCTTCGGCTGGCTGCGCACAGAGACCGGTGTGCACCGCCTGGTGCGCAAGTCGCCTTTTGATTCCGGCAACCGCCGCCACACGTCATTCACCTCCGTCTTCGTATCGCCGGAAATCGACGACAATATCGAGATTGAAGTGGACAAGTCGCAGGTGCGCGAGGACACCTACCGGGCCTCCGGCGCCGGCGGTCAGCACGTGAACAAGACCGACTCGGCGGTGCGCCTGACCCATATCGAGTCCGGTATCGTCGTGGCCTGCCAGAGCGAGCGCTCCCAGCACCAGAACCGCGACAAAGCCTGGAAGATGCTGCGCGCCAAACTGTATGAGCAGGAAATGCTGAAGCGCAATGCCGAGAAGCAGGCGATGGAGGAGAGTAAGGCGGATATCGGCTGGGGCAGCCAGATCCGTTCCTACGTGCTCGACGACCAGCGCATCAAGGACCTGCGCACCGGTGTGCAGACCAGTAACTGCCAGTCGGTACTGGATGGCGACCTGGACCAGTTTATCGAGGCCAGTCTGAAGGCCGGGCTTTGACTCGGGGGCGCAGAGCCGTCTCCCTTACCTTGTAGGAGCGGCGGGGCGGCCATCCGCCCAAGGCCGCGATCGATTTCCGAGATTTGCCTGAAGGTTGATCGCGGCCATGGGCCGCTCCTACAGCGCGCGAAACTTAAATACCTTAACTCGACAAATTGCCATGACCGATATCCAGCAAGACGAAAACAAACTCATCGCCGAGCGCCGTGCCAAGCTTTCCGCGCTGCGCGAGAAAGGCAACGCATTCCCGAATGCATTCCGCCGCGAGAATCTCGCCGCCGACCTGCAGGCGGAGTTTGGTGAAAAATCCAAGGAAGAACTGGAAGGGCTGGGTAAAAGTGCCTGCGTGGCTGGGCGTATCCTCGCCAAGCGCGGTCCCTTCATGGTGATCCAGGATGTGTCCGATCGCATCCAGCTGTATGCGGACAAGGCCGCGCAGAAGGACATCAAGGAACGCTTCGGCGCATGGGATATCGGTGATATCGTCGGTGTGAAAGGCGCGCTGCACAAGTCCGGCAAGGGCGATCTCTATGTCAATTGCGAGGAGTTCACCCTGCTGACCAAGGCCCTGCGCCCTCTGCCGGAAAAATTCCACGGTATCTCCGACCAGGAGTTGCGCTATCGCCAGCGCTACGTCGACCTGATCGCGACACCGGAGTCCCGCGAGGTGTTCCGCACCCGCTCGAAGATCATCGAGTACATCCGCAGTTTCCTGGGCGGTCACCACTTTATGGAAGTGGAGACGCCGATGCTGCAGGTGATTCCCGGCGGCGCCACCGCGCGGCCGTTCGTGACCCACCACAATGCGCTGGATATCGACATGTACCTGCGCGTAGCGCCGGAGCTGTACCTGAAACGCCTGGTGGTGGGCGGATTTGAGCGGGTCTACGAAATCAACCGCAACTTCCGCAATGAGGGCCTGTCCACGCGGCACAATCCCGAATTCACCATGCTCGAGTTCTACCAGGCCTACGCCGATTACAACGACATGATGGACCTGACCGAGGAGATGATTCGCGGTATATGCGAGCATGTGCTGGGCCGTACCACCGTGGAATACCAGGGCAGCAGCTACGATTTCGCCAAGCCCTTCACGCGCCTGTCGGTGTTCGACTCAATCCTGCGCCACAACCCGGGCCTGTCGCATTCCGATATCGACAACTTGGATAGCGCGCGCGCGGTGGCAGAGAAGCTGGAGATCCCGCTGAAGGACAGCTGGGGCCTGGGCAAGGTGCAGATAGAGATTTTCGAGAAAACCGTCGAGCACCGCCTGGACCAGCCGACCTTTATCACCGAGTACCCGACCGAGGTATCACCGCTGGCGCGCCGCAACGACGACAACCCCTTCGTTACCGATCGCTTCGAGTTTTTCGTCGGCGGACGCGAGATAGCCAACGGCTTCTCGGAGCTGAACGATGCCGAGGACCAGGCGGAGCGCTTCAAGGCCCAGGTGGCGGAGAAGGATGCCGGCGACGACGAGGCCATGCACTTCGACGCCGACTATATCCGAGCGCTGGAATACGGTCTGCCCCCAACTGCGGGCGAGGGCATCGGCATCGACCGCCTGGTGATGCTGCTGACTGACTCGCCGTCGATCCGCGACGTGCTGCTGTTCCCGCATATGCGCCCGGAAGCGGCTGCGGAATAAATTTACGGCACATCGATGCGGGGGCGGCCAGCGGCCGCCCCCGCGGATTTGTCAGCCCTGAATCCCCAGCGGCCCGCTGGGTACATAGATCACTTCCCTGCTCGAACTCCCCTCGCGCTGTACCTCTACCCGGACTGTCTGCCCCGGTGCCACCCGGTAGACCTGGGTGCGCAGATCGCCCATATGGAAGACCCGCTCGCCGTTGTAGGAGACGATCCTGTCGCCCGGTTGCAGTCCGGCAGAGGACGCCGGGGTATCCGCGACCACCCTGTCGATGCGCATTTCCTGGCGCCCGCCATTGGCTTCCAGGTAGAGTTCGAACTCCTGCTCGCCCAGTTCGTGCTCGAACATTTTGCGCGGGTGGCTGTAGACATTGAGTTGTTCCCGCAGCGACTTGGCCTCATCGGAGGATTTGTTTTTCAGGTGGCGGTACTCATAGGACAGCTTCATATGCTCGTACTGGAACCGCTCCTGCTTGGCCAGGATATACTCGGCCCTGTCCGGATTGAGTCCGGCGTCGATCATTCTCTGTAGCTGCCTGTCCCTGTGCCTGCGGTAGTGCTCCCGGCGGGAGTGGTGCTGCGGTTGAAGCTCGGCGTGTTGCTCATCGACCATATTGACCGCGGCGGTGCGCCCTTCTTCCGATGTCCGGGGCGCATAGTGATCCAGGCGCTGGTGCAGTTCCTCGACGAGCTCCAACAGCTCGGACTGGATGCGGTTGGCGCTGGTTAGCGATGTCTCGAGATTTTCAATTCGCCGCTCCAGACTGTCGTCCGCGCCGGAAAACAGTCGCGCCAGGCCCGATTTCGTTCCAGGTGCGCTCGTTGTTCCCGCAGACTTGTTCTGCGTCAGGGCGCCGTTGACGGCGTAGGTGACTAGGATCAGCAACAGGGTGACGGCTGAGATCAGTGTCGGTTTTCCAATCTGCATGGTGTTCAATCCAGGATGATCAGGTGATTGGGCAGTTCATTCTTGACCGCCGTTGCCGGGGCGGCTTCCTGCAACAGGTCGCCGCACCTCTCGATACAGTGCACAAAGGCCTCGCCGGTTTTGCCGCGCTTGATTTCGCGAATAAAGTTCTCGACGATTTCCTGCCAGTTCTCGTCGGTGATCTGCTCCGCCAGGCCGCGGTCCGCAAGAATCTCCACATAGTGTTCCGCTTCGGCGACGAAAATCAGCAGGCCCAGGCGCCCCTCGGTGCTGTGGAGCTCCTGCTGCAGGAACTGCCGCCGCGCCAGGTTGGCCGCGCGCCAGTACTTCACTTTCTTCGGCACCAGTCGCATCGTCAGCGGCCGCCAGCGGAACAGCACCGCCAGGGCGATAAACAGTATCCACTGCAGCGTGAAGGCCTGCTCATAGTCCAGCCACCAGGGCAGGAATTGCAGCAGCGGCGCCAGCAGCAGGGCGAGAAAGGCGGCCCAGAGTGTGGAGATATACAGGTAGCTGTCCGCCTCCCGCGCCAGCACCGTGACGACTTCGGCATCGGTGCGGGATTCCACGTCCTTGATCTTGTCGGCGAGCTGGCGCCGGTACTGGCTGTTGAGCATCACCATCCCCCGGAAGCGCCCCCTCCGCCAAAGCCGCCGCCTCCACCCCCACCCCCCCCCCCACAACCCCCCCCCCCGCCGACTCCCCCCCCGCCGTAGTAGCCGCCGTAGCGGCCGCGGCGTTAGCCGCGACTGCCGGCGGGCGCGCCGAGCACCGAGGCGCCGAACAGCTGCAGCATCACCAGCAACAGGAATAGGCCGACCAGCAGGGCCAGGCGGCGATCGCCGCCGGTTTCGGTGGGTTCGGCCACATACTCATCGCCGATGGCGGCGATCATCGACTGGACCCCGGCGGTCACGCCGCCATCGAAATCCCCGGCCTTGAATCTCGGCAGTATCTTGGTGTGGATGATGTTGGCCGACAGGGCATCGGTCAGTACGCCCTCCAGGCCGTAGCCCACCTCGATACGCAGCTTGCGTTCATTCGGCGCCACTATCAGCAGGGCGCCGTTGTCCTTGCCTTTCTGGCCCAGTTTCCATTCGCGCCCCAACTGGTAGCCGTACTCCTCAATGGTCAGTCCCTGCAGGTCGGGCAGGGTGACCACTGCCAGCTGGTTGCTGGTTGTCTTCTCGTGTTGCTGCATCAGCTCGGTGAGCTTGTATTCCGTCTGTGGGCTGAGCAGCCCGGCCCTGTCCACCACGCGGCCGGACAGGGGGGGGAACTGCACATCGGCCAGGGCCCCCAGCGCGCAGAGCAGTGCAGTGAGGGCGAGGGTAAGCGCAACCAGTCGACGGCTATTCATCGTTGCTTGTAGTGAGAATTACTGAAAGTCGACTTCCGGTGCCTTTTCCGCATCTTCGCTGGTGGCCTGGAAGGTCTCCCGCAGCGGCATATCGCTGTACAGGACCATGTGCCAGAGGCGCCCGGGGAAGGTGCGGATCTCCCGGTTGTAGCGCTCCACAGCCTGGATATAATCCCGCCGCGCCACGCCGATGCGATTTTCGGTGCCCTCCAGTTGTGACTGCAGGGCGAGGAAATTCTGGTCCGCCTTCAGGTTCGGATATCTTTCCACTACCACCATCAGGCGGGCCAGGGCGCTGGAGAGCTGGGCCTGGGCGGCCTCGAACTGCTGCAGCTTGGCCGGGTCGTTGAGCAGGTTCTCATCCAGCTGCATCGAGCTTACCTTGGCGCGGGCCTCTGTGACCGCCTGCAGGGTCTCGCGCTCGTGGGCGGCGTAGGCCTTGACGGTTTTCACCAGGTTGGGAATCAGGTCGGCGCGGCGCTGGTACTGGTTCTCCACCTGTGCCCAGGCGGCTTTGACCTGTTCGTCGTAGGTGGGGATATTGTTGATGCCGCAACCGCTGAGCCCGAATACGAGCAGGCAGAGCAGGGCGCCAGTCCAGAGGCGGCGGCCGCCGGCGAATACAGAGTCCATACCGAATACCCCTGTTGTTCAATAAGAGTTTTCCAGGAAACTCACCTAGAATAGCCCGCCGTCCCCCAACTGCCGGGACTGGCGCAACCATTACGCAATTATGGGAGCCGAAATGGCGCTAAAAGCGACTATCTTCAAAGCGAGGGTGCAGATTGCCGATATGGATCGGGATTACTACGGAGAGCACCAGCTGACCCTGGCGCGCCACCCGTCGGAAACCGACGAGCGCATGATGGTGCGCCTGCTGGCCTTTGCCCACAATGCGGCGGAAGGCCTCGAGTTCACCCGCGGTCTCTCCTCGGATGACGAGGCGGATCTGTGGCAGATGAACCTCAGCGGTGAGATAGACCTGTGGATCGAAGTGGGCCTGCCAACCGAGGAGCGGCTGCGCAAGGCCAGCAATCGCGCCTCCAGGGTATTGGTGTACAGTTACGGGCGCCGCACCGCGCCCATCTGGTGGCAGAAGCTGGGGGATGCGCCGGCACGCTTCGGCAACCTGCGCGTGTACCGGATGCCGGCGGATGCGACGGAGCAGCTGGCGGACATGGCGGAGCGCAATATGGATTTGAATGTGACCATCCAGGATGGTCACATCTGGCTCAGTTCCACCGAACAGAGTGTGGAAATTGTGCCCGAGGTACTGAAATAACGAAATATTGAACAATCAAGCACGGAGATAACAGATGCCTTCCTTTGACATAGTGTCCGAAGTGGACAAGCACCAGCTGACCAACGCCGTGGACCAGGTAAACCGCACCCTGACCAACCGCTTCGATTTCAAGGGCGTGGATGCGGAGGTGGAGATGAACGATTTCGCCCTGGTGCTGCGCGCCGAATCGGATATGCAGGTGGACCAGATGGTGGACATGCTGCGCGCGGCGCTGATCAAGTGCGATATCGATCCGCTGGCGATGGATGTGGGCGAGAAGGAACAGTCCGGCAAGCAGGTCAAGGTGACTATCAACCTGAAGAATGGTCTCGACAAGGAACTGTCAAAAAAGATCGTTAAGATCATCAAGGAAGAAAAGCTCAAGGTGCAGGCTGCCATCCAGGGCGACCAGGTGCGGGTTACCGGCAAGAAACGCGACGACCTGCAACAGGTGATGGCGATGCTGCGGGGCAAGGAACTGGAGCAGCCGTTGCAGTTCAACAACTTCCGCGATTGATCCACGGAGCTCGCTTGTTCAGAAACCTGATTCTCTCCACCCTGCTGCTGGTGCCGCCGCTCGCGGCGGCCACTTCCGTAAGCCCGGCGCAACTACTCGCGAGCTACTGGCTCGACGGCAGTGCCGGCCTGGATATTTCCGGGCTGAGCTTCTGTCACGGTGAACTGCTGGCGGTATCCGACAAGAATTCCGCCGAGATCTACTCGGTAGAAACTTCCTCTCGGGGCGCAGTACTGAAATCCCGCAGCCGGATCGCTGGCCTGGGTGTGCCTGAGGGTGATTCCGCGGGGTTGGTGGCCGGACTGCTGAACCTGGCGCGGTCGGATACCGCAATGGATTTCGAAGGAATCAGTTGCGACGGCGACAGTATCTATCTGATCAGCGAGCGACACAGCCGTATTGCGGAAGTGGCCGCCGGGGAAACCACCTGGATGCCCCAGCGCTGGGCCTCGGTGGTGAGGGCCAGTGGCTACCTGAAGAAATTCAATGCCGGCGCCGAGGGCCTGGTCAAGGCGGGTAGAGATTTCTGGATCGCGATGGAGCGCGAGCCCCGCGGGCTGCTGCACCTGAGGTCGAGCGCCGAACCGCGGATTTTCACAATTCCCCCGGTGGCGGGCCTGGATTTTCGCAACCGCGCCGAGGATATCACCGGCCTCGCCTTCTACGATGGGGCTCTCTTTACCCTGGAGCGCAATGCCTTCGCTGTTTGCCGGCGCTCGCTGAATAACCTGCAGGCCCAGTGGTGCATTGACTACCGCAATATCGAGGAGGCTCCGGAATTCGTCTACGAGGAAACCCAGTACGGCAAGGGCGAGGGCCTGGCCGTGGATGCCAGTGGTATCTATGTGGTGCTGGACAATAACAATGTCGGCCGCGCCGCAGTTCCCGCAGACAGGCGCGCACTGCTGTTGCACCTCGAATTCCCCCCGGGAATGCGGAGCTCCAGCTCCGCAAGCGGGCCGAAGGCCCGCTCGATGGAACAACCCCAGAGGTAAACCTTGACCGCCGACCGACTCCCGACCCTGCTCGAAGAAATCCGCTCCTGCCGCCTCTGCGAAGAACTGCTGCCGCTCGGCGCCAACCCGGTAGTGCGCGCTGCCGAGTCCGCCCGCCTGCTGATTGTCGGCCAGGCACCGGGCACCAGGGTGCACGCCACCAGCATCCCCTGGAACGATCCCTCCGGGGACCGCTTGCGCGATTGGCTGCAGATAGACCGGGAAACATTCTACGATGAGTCCAGAATCGCGATTGTGCCCATGGGCTTCTGTTATCCAGGCCGCGGCAAGGGCGGCGACCTGCCACCGCGGCCCGAGTGCGCTCAGACATGGCACGAGCGACTGCTGGCACTGCTGCCGAATTTGCAACTGACACTGCTGGTGGGACAATATGCCCAGCGCCACTATCTGCCGCACTGGCATGGCAGTATTACCGAAAACGTGCGCCACTACCGCGATGCACTGCCCGCGGGCTATTTCCCGCTGCCCCATCCCAGTCCGCGCAACACCCTGTGGCTGCGCCAGCGCCCCTGGTTTGAAGCGGAGGTGGTGCCCGAACTGCGGCTACGGGTTAAGAAAATACTCAAGGTATAAGAATGCAGTCTCCAGACAATATAAAAATTCACCCCTCCTGGCTTCAGGTCCTGGAGGACGAATTCCGCAAGCCCTATATGGCCGAACTGCGTCAATTCCTGAGCACTGAGAAAAAAGCCGGCAAGCGTATATACCCCCCCGGTGGGCAGATATTCAATGCCTTCAACTCTACTCCTTTCGACAGGGTCAAGGTGGTGATCCTCGGCCAGGATCCCTACCACGGTGCCGGTCAGGCACACGGCCTCTGCTTCTCGGTAATGCCCGGTGTGCGCATTCCGCCGTCGCTGCAGAATATCTACAAGGAACTGCAATCCGACCTGGGCATTCCGCCGGCTCACCACGGCTGCCTGCAACCCTGGGCCGAGCAGGGCGTGCTGCTGCTGAACGCGACTCTTACTGTTGAAGACAGTAAAGCCGGCGCGCACCAGGGGCGCGGCTGGGAGAGCTTTACCGATGCGGCGATTCACAGGCTGGCCGAGCAGCGCGAGGGGCTGGTGTTTGTTCTCTGGGGCAGTTATGCACAGAAAAAGGGCGCCTTTATCGATCGCAACAGGCATCTGGTACTGCGCGCGCCGCACCCGTCGCCGCTGTCCGCACACCGCGGCTTTTTTGGCACCAAGCCTTTTTCACAGGCGAATCACTGGTTGCAGAATCACGGGCAGCAGCCGATTGACTGGGTATTGCCGGCGGCTTCGGAATTGCAGCGGGTTGCGGTGGAGGTTTAAGGCTTTTCCGTGTAGGAGCGGCCATCCGCCGTTGGCCGCGATCGAAATTGGGAGCAATCAGATAGCCTGATCGCGGCCATGGGCCGCTCCTACAGGAAGCTTATTTGATTATGCGAGCGGATCCGCATCCGCATCGTACGGCAGTTCCATAATTTCCAGTGCGCGGCCGTCTGCCAGTCGCAGCTGCTCGCCGGCGGCCACCTTGGCAATGGTCAGCACCGCCAACAGCTCTATCCCCTGCTCACTGCGACAGGCTTCCACCAGGTTGCCGATGCTCGACTCGCCCTCGCCGTAGATTTCCAGACTCGGCGCAGGGACTTCCCCGGAGGCGCACCTGGTGCGGTAGAGGCGGCGCTTGGCGGCGCCGCGGAATTGCATGCGCGCGACGACTTCCTGCCCCGTGTAACAGCCTTTCTTGAAGCTGACGCCACCTAGCAGGTGCAGGTTGGTCATCTGCGGGATAAACATTTCGCTGGTGGCGGCGTGCAGCTGGGGAATGCCTGCCTCGATCTGTACCTGCTGCCAGCGATCGTAGCCGGCGGCTTCGGCGGTAGCGCCCAGTTTTTGCCAGAGACTTTTCGACTGTTCGTTTGCAACCAATATCGCCAATTGGCGATCGTTGAGCGCCTGGGCTATGGCGCGCTCGCCGTTGAACTCGAACGGGCGCAGTTCGCCGACGGTCATTTCCTTCAGTTCCAACAGTTGCCCAGCTTGTCCTAGGACACCTTTCCCCTGCAGGCCGAGCCAGCGGAATTCGTCGCTGACGTTCGTCAGCTCGGTTTTGAAAAAGACCGCATACTTGGCCAGCGCTTCGCGCGCGACAGGGGCCAGGTCCCGCGGCAGGCGGAAAACAAATTCCTCGTGGGAAAGCTTGAGCGCGTTGAAAGCGCTGATCATGCGGCCCTTGGGATTGCAGTGGCTGCCCAGGGTGCTGTGGTTGTCCGGCAGGGTGACCAGGTCGCAGGTGAGCTGGCCCTGGAGGAACTTCTGGCTGTCCGGGCCACTGACGGAGACGGCGCCCAGGGGGCTCAGGTCGATCAGGTGCAGATCTGACTCAGTATCCGGAAAGAGTGCTTTGTCCCCCTCCCAGATGGCGCCGACGCCTGCGAGAAATTCCTGCCACTGCTGCTGATCCATATGCCTGCCACCTCTGGGTTGATTGGGTGGATTATTTGGGGTTTTACCCGGTCTTTTCAAGGCGGCCCGTCATATTTGCCGGGCCTTTTCAACTTTGTGGAGCAGGGGGGTATACTGCGCGCACTTTTAGCCGGGTTGGAATTTAACCTATGGATCGCAACCGCCTCTTTTGGGCCAGTCGCCGCGGTATGCTGGAGCTGGACCTGGTACTGCTGCCGTTTCTGGACAATGTCTACGAGACGCTGGAACCGGAGGATCAGCAGCGCTATATCAGGTTGCTGGACGAACAGGACCAGGACCTGTTCGCCTGGTTTCTGCGTCGCGAGGACCCCTCCGATCCCGAGCTGCTGCGCATAGTGCAGATTATCCGTGACAACACAGGCCTCCAGGAGTAGTTACCCGCAGTTCCTCGAGCGCAGCGCCCGGCTCACTTGTGCCGTGGCGCCCTCCCGCCTCCTGTTTATTCTTCTTCTCCTGATCGCGTTGCAGGCGCTGTCGCTACTGTGGTGGTGTCGCCTGCCGCTGTATCTCTTTCTGCCCGCCGTATTGCTGGTGCTGATTTACGCAGCCTTCGAGTGGAGGCGTCTGCATGCGGTGCGGGGATGGCTCGGTACCCGCGAGCGGCGCTGGTTCTGGCAGGCGGCGGACGGCGAGCAGCGGGAATTCGAGTTCCAGGGAGAGCTGGTGTTGTGGCGCTGGCTGCTGGTGATCAACGGGCGGGATCTGCAGGGACGGCGGCTGCGGATGGTGTTGGCGCGGGATTCTGTGGGCAGGGATGACTGGCGCCGCTTGCAGGCGGCGCTGCGCTATTCCAGGTAGGTGCGGGCGAGCCCTGGGTACGCCCGGCGAATGTCAGACAAACTGCCGCTGGTCGGCAAAATTCTCCGGCACCAGAATCGTATCCATCGCCAGCTCGCGCAGATCCGGGTAATCGAGCGAGTAGTGCAGGCCGCGGCTCTCCCGACGATCCAGCGCCGAGCGGATGATCAGTTCGGAGACCAGCGACAGGTTGCGCAGTTCGATCAGGTCGCTGCTGACCTTGTAGTTGGCGTAGAACTCACGGATCTCCCGCTGCAGCAGGCCGATGCGGTGCTGGGCGCGCAACAGGCGCTTGCGTGTGCGCACGATACCCACGTAGTCCCACATAAAACGGCGCAGCTCATCCCAGTTGTGCGAGATCACCACGTCTTCATCGGAATCGGTCACCCGCGAGGCATCCCAGTCCGGCGCCGGCCGCGGTGGCTGCACCGAGTCCAGTGTTTCGTCCAGGTGCAGGGCCGCCGAGCGGGCATAGACCAGGCATTCCAGTAGTGAGTTGCTGGCCAGTCGGTTGGCGCCGTGCAGGCCGGTGAAGGTGGTCTCGCCGATGGCATACAGCTGGTCCAGGTCGGTACGGCCGTAATCGTCCACCATCACACCGCCACAGGTGTAGTGGGCCGCCGGTACCACTGGTATGGGTTCCCTGGTGATATCGATGCCGTACTGCAGGCAGTTCTTGTGGACGGTGGGGAAGTGCTCGCGTACGAAATCGGCGTCCTTGTGCGAGATATCCAGGTAGACGCAGTCGGCGCCCAGGCGCTTCATCTCGTGGTCTATGGCGCGGGCGACTATGTCCCGCGGTGCCAGCTCGCCGCGTTTGTCGAAGCGGTGCATAAAGCGCTGGCCATTGGGTAGCTTCAGCTGCCCGCCCTCACCGCGCAGCGCCTCAGTCACCAGTAGCGCCTTGGCCTTGGGGTGGTAGAGGCAGGTGGGATGGAACTGGTTGAATTCCATATTGGCGACCCGGCAGCCGGCGCGCCAGGCCATGGCGATACCATCGCCGCTGGCGCCATCCGGGTTGCTGGTATAGAGGTAGGCCTTGCTGGCACCGCCGGTGGCCAGCACCACGGCGCGGGCCTGGTACAGCTCGACCTCTTCAGAGTTCTTGTTATAGACGTAGGCGCCGGCGCAGCGGAAGCGGCCCTTGCCCGGATCCGGCTGGCGGATCAGGTCCAGGGCCACATGGTGTTCGAAGCAGTCGATATTCTCCGCCGCGCGCACCTTGTCGATCAGGGTGCTGTGTACGGCGCGGCCGGTGGCATCGGCACTGTGGATAATGCGGCGGTGGCTGTGCCCGCCCTCCTTGGCCAGGTGGTAGTCGCCCCGATCGCGGGTAAAGTCCACACCCTGGTCTATCAGCCACTGGATGGCGGCGGTGCTGTTCTCGACGGTCATGCGCACCGCGTCCGGGTGGCAGAGGCCGGCGCCCGCGTCTAATGTGTCAGCAATGTGCGACTCCACAGAGTCCATCTCGTCGAGTACCGCGGCGATACCGCCCTGGGCGAACCAGGTGGAACCGTCCTGCAGTCGCTGCTTGGACAGCAGGGCCACGCGATAGCGCGCCGCCAGATGCAGGGCCAGGGTCAGGCCAGCGGCGCCGCTGCCGATTACCAGTACGTCATACTGTTTCGAGTTGAAAGTTGCCTTGGCAGTCATACATTTCATTTATGTTTAGGGGCGCGTAGTATAGCGCCTCCTCAAGATTCGTCGATTTGACCCGGAACTTATGTCCTATCTCCAGTGTCATCATCTCAACAGAATAAACGCCTGCGCCGGCAGCCCCGCTTCTGGTGCGGGTGGCGCCTGCGGTGCGATTGCTGGTAATGGGAGTAAGGGGATTAGGGGATGACAGCGCAACAGGCGTCACCGAGTGACCGCGAGCTGGTTGAGCGGGTACAGAAGGGGGACAAGCGCGCCTTCGACCTGCTGGTTCTGAAATACCAGCACAAGATAGTCGCTGTAGTCAGCCGCTTTATCAAGGATCACGCCGAGGTGCAGGACGTGACCCAGGAGGCCTTTATCAAGGCCTACCGCGCCCTGGCCAATTTTCGTGGCGAAAGTGCCTTCTACACCTGGATGTACCGCATCGCCATCAATACCGCCAAGAACCACCTGGTATCCCGCAGCCGCCGCCCGCCGTCTTCGGACGTGGATCTGGAAGACGCCGAATTCTATTCCGGTGCCGACCTGCTGCGGGACAACGAAACCCCGGAGAATCAGCTTTTCCGTGACCAGCTTGAAGCTACTGTTCATGAGGCCATCCGTGCGCTGCCGGAGGATCTGCGCTCGGCGGTGACCCTGCGCGAGTTGGAAGGGCTCAGCTATGAGGAGATCGCCGAGGTGATGAGCTGCCCGGTGGGCACTGTGCGCTCGCGCATCTTCCGTGCCCGCGAGGCCATAGATCGCGCGGTGCAGGCGGCAATGGCGGGAGAGCCGGAGACGCTCGGGGATCGCAACTGAACGCGGGAGAATTTTTTTCCCGGGGGCGAAACAAACCGCCGAATCTCAGGTCATAACTGGTAACCACAAGTGGTGCCCGCGGGCGCCGAAAATATGAATGCACAGAGAGGGTAGACCCGTATGTCCCACGGGAATCATCAGGATCGTCTGAACGAATCGCTGTCGGCACTGATGGACGGCGAGGCCAGCGAGCTGGAGCTGCAGCGTTTGCTGAAGGCCAGTGCTGGCTCCGCGGAAGTCGGCGAGCGCTGGTCGCGCTACCAGCTGGCGGCCAGCGTGCTGCGCCGCGAGCAGGTGGCCCCGGTGGACAGTGGCCTGGCGGCGAGCATTTCCGCGGCGATCGAGCGGGAGGAGCCTCTCTCCCTATCGGGCGGCGGTGGCGCCGAAGCGGCCGACGGCCTGGCGAACAGCCGCTGGTGGCGACCCCTGTCCCGGGGTGCCGTGGCGGCGACCGTCGCCTTCGCCGCGATCCTGGGTGTGCAGCAGTTGCAGGTTGCCGATAGCGGCGTGCAGCCCGGCGGCGAACTGGTCGCCGAGGTGGAGCGACCGGCGCAACCGGTGGTGCAGTCCTCTCCGCAGCCCTCTGGATTCTATGTCCCTGCGCCGACTACGCGCTCGGTGAGCACTGCCTCGCCGCGCCTGGTACCGGACAGCCAGCCGGGAGTCGCCGGACAGGCGGTGATCCAGCAGATGCCCACTCCCGAGCTGATGCGCCACCTCAATCGGGTGATGATCCAACACTCTGAGCAGGCCGCCCACGTCGGCAGCCAGGGCATGGTGCCTTTCGCCCGCGCCACCTACGGCGAACAGGTTGGTATGTAAGGTGCGCGCGCTCGTCGACAAGCCGGCTTCCGCAAGCCGCTGGATTTGCAAAGCCAACAGTGTCCTGTTGGCTTTGTTTCTGTTGGTGCCAGCCGCCCATGCACAAGAGGTCGACGGCGAGAACGGCACCCTCGAAGTGCAACAGTGGCTGGGCAAGCTTGCCCGCGCGGTGACCGAGCTGGAGTACCGCGGGCTGGTGACTTTCGAACACGCCGGCATGCTGGAGACACTGCAGGTGGTGCATGCAGTGCGTGATGGCGAGCAGGTGGAGCGGGTGCGCTACCTGAGCGGAAACCCGCGCGAACTGATCAGTCACGGCAGTGGCAAGAATTGCGCGCGCAGCTCCGGTCCCATGGCGCGTGCGGCCCTGTGGAGCCGGGCGGGGCAGCAGGAAGTCCAGCGCGCCTACCAATTTATACTGCGCGGCCGGGAGCGCATCGCCGACCGCGATACCGTGGTGATAGAGGCGCGTCCGCGGGACCGCCACCGCCTGGGCCTGATAGTGAATCTGGACCAGGAGACGGGGCTGCCACTGAAATCCATGTTGGTGGGCGCCCAGGGGCGCGTGCTGGAGCGCTACCAGTTCGTGCAGCTGGATCTGTCCCCGGTACAGGACAGTGATCTGCAGCCCCAGTCCGCCGATGCGCGTCGCATCGACAACAACAACCCCTGCAGTAATTCCCAGAGCCGCTGGCAGCTGAGCTGGCTGCCGGAGGGCTTCAAGGCGGTATCGATCAAGCCCCTGAACGACGGCGATATGCTGGTGTTCAGCGATGGGCTCAGCGTGTTTACGGTGTTCGTGCAACGCCTGGGGCCGGAACTGGACTTCAAGGGCCGCGCCATTCGCGGCGCCACAGTGGCCTATATGGATCGCATGGAGGTGGACGGCGTCAGCTACACAGTAACGGTAGTGGGCGAGATCCCGGACACCACCGCGCAGCGGGTGGCGGCCTCGGTCGCCGCCCCGGGCTGAACGGAGCTGCCGTCTTGCTGGAAGAACGCGGCCGGGTAGTGGCCATAGAGCCGGGGGCCATCTGGGTCGAGACGGTCCAGCGCAGTGGCTGCCACGGCTGCTCCGCCAAGACCGGCTGCGGTACCGGCCTTCTGGGCGACTACCTGTCCAATGCTGCTCGCATCCGCGTGGCCCTGAACAGCTGGGATTCCGAGAATATTTCCCTTAACGACACAGCAGTCATCGGCATCGGCGAGAAGGCCCTGGCCAGCAGCGCCCTGCTGGTCTACCTGCTGCCGCTGATTTCCCTGCTGCTCACGGCCCTGATCGGCGAGGCCCTGGCCGGCGAGGCGGGTGCCATAGGCGGTGCCCTGGCAGGTCTGATTGGCGGCGCGGCGGTGGTGCGCTGGTACAGCCGTCGCCGCGCCGCCGATCCCGCCTATGCGCCGCTGCTGCTGCGTATCGAAACCTCCCGCTCACTTTGATCCCTACCTAAACTTCTATCTCCGATTGCTGTTGGAGATATCCCATGCAGGCTCGCTGCTATGCGGAAAACTGGCCGCTGCGCACCGCTTTCGTGATTTCCCGCGGCGCCCGCACCGAAGCCCAGGTGGTGGTGGTGGAAATCAGCGGCGATGGCGTGACCGGCGTCGGCGAATGCACTCCCTACCCGCGCTACGGGGAAAGCGTCGATTCGGTGCTGCAGCAGCTGCAGCCGCTGTTGTGTGAAGTGGCACAGGGCCTGACCCGTGAGCAGCTGCAGGGCCGCCTGTTCGCCGGTGCCGCGCGCAATGCACTGGACTGTGCCCTGGCGGATTGGGAGGCCAGACGCAGCGGTGCAAAATTTACCGGACCGGAATCCCTGCCGACGGTGCAGACCCTGGTTATCGATACTCCCGACGCCATGGCCGATGCGGCTCGGGTTGCGGTAGGGCAGGGTGTCACGGTGCTGAAACTGAAACTGGACGACCGCCAGGTGGCGGAGCGGGTCGCCGCCGTGCGCCGCGCGGCCCCGGATGCGCAGCTGGTGATCGATGCCAACGAGGCCTGGCCCGCGGATACCCTGCGGGAGCGCTGCGTTCAGCTCAGCGATCAGGGGGTGGCCATGCTGGAGCAGCCGCTACCGGCAAACGACGACGACTTTCTGGAGACATTTTCCCATCCGCTGCCGATCTGCGCCGATGAGAGCTGCCATACCCGCGAGGATCTGCCGCGGCTCCAGGGCCGCTACGAGATGGTAAACATCAAGCTGGACAAGACTGGCGGCATCACCGAGGCGTTGGCGCTGGCGGAGGCGGCGAAGGCACAGGGCTTCGAGCTGATGCTCGGCTGTATGCTGTGCACTTCCCGCGCCATCCGCGCGGCCTGGCCCCTGGGTAAGGAAGTGCGATTCCTGGACCTGGATGGGCCCACCTGGTTGGCGAGGGATGTGCAGCCACCGCTGCGCTTCGAGGCCGGCCGAGTCTATTGGTCGTAGATCAGCAGATCGATCAGTGCCTGCAGGTAGTCTTCGCTGGCTGCGTCCGCGGACACCGGCGGAAACTCCACGGTGATACAGGGCAGTTTGTGCTCTGCGCACCAGGTGCCGAAGGAGCCGGGTGTCAGGTATCCGACGTCGGTGACCAGTGGCAACTGCAGGCTCCGGCTCAGGCGCTGTCCCAGGGCGCTGTTGTCCGGATCCTCCACGCAGGCCAGGGGTTCGTGGATGGACACCACCCAGGCCGGCTGCAGCCGGTCGATCAGCTGGCAGAGGGCCTGGGTTTCCGCCTCGGAACCGCCGGTGCTGCCGGTGCTCAGGCGCACATCGCGCTCCTCGGCCTCGCTGTTCCAGCGGTAGACGTTGCCGCTCCCGTCCCAGTTGTCAGTGGCGAAATTGCGGTTCAGGTCCACGCCGCGGGCGTTGGAGCGGATGCCCAGCTGGCAGCCGTCGGGGTTGACCGCCAGTATCGTATGGTGTCGCAGCAGCGAAGGTGGCAGTGAGCGCAGTGCGCAGGACAGGGCCACCACCGCGGCCACTTCGTCGCCGTGGGTGCCGGCCAAGAGCATGCCGTGACCGGAGCCTGCCTGGGCCGGAAAGTAAAACAGCGGCGCCCCCAGTTCGGACTGCCCGTACTGCTCGCGGGGGTGGCAGAATTGGCCGCGCTCAGTGCGCGGGCGCAGTGTGGTCATTCTTTACACTGTTTTACAGTTGCAGAAGAACTTTCGTGGCCAATTCGCCACTAAGAACTATCTCGATTGCCCCCTGAAGCGCCCCCAATTGTTGCGTGAGGCCCTGTCGGGGGGATTTAATAAACCTTTGATTGCATAGTAGAAGGGATCATTAGGGGTAACAAACTTATGGTTACACGCTGTACGCAGTATTTGTTAGTTCTCTGCCTTTTGATCGCGGGTCCCGCCTGCGCCCGGGGGCTCCCCGAGCTCACCGACCTGATCGAGCAGAACTCTCCCGCGGTTGTGAAAATCAACACCGTGGAGCGGAACCAGGTCAGCCGCGGAGGTCTGCCGCCGCAGTACCAGCAGGAGATTCCGGATATCTTCCGCCACCTGCTGGAGCCGCGCCGCCGGCAGCAGCGCCCTGTGGCCAGCATGGGTTCCGGATTCATCGTCTCCACAGACGGCTACATAGTCACCAACAACCATGTGGTGGACGGCGCCGACGAGGTGACAGTGACCCTGACCGACCGCCGGGAGTACGAGGCCAGGGTAATTGGCTCCGATGCCCGCTCAGACCTGGCGCTGCTGAAGATCGACGCCGAGGACCTGCCGGCGATCCGCTGGGGGGATTCCGAGGATCTCAAGGTGGGCGAATGGGTGGTGGCGATCGGCTCGCCTTTCGGCCTCGACTACTCCGCCAGCGCCGGAATCGTCAGCGCCATGGGGCGCAGTATTCCCAACGAGAGCCGCGAGAACTATGTGCCCTTTATCCAGACCGACGTGGCCATCAACCCGGGGAACTCCGGTGGCCCGCTGTTCAACCTGAATGGAGAAGTGGTCGGTATCAACTCGCAGATCTACACCCGCAGTGGGGGTTCCATAGGTCTGTCCTTCGCCATTCCGGCCCGCCTGGCTCGCGACGTCGTCGCCCAGTTGAAGGATAAGGGCCGGGTGGACCGCGGCTGGCTCGGCGTCGGTATCCAGGACGTGGACCGCAACCTGGCTGAGGCCATGGGACTCGGCAAGCCCTCCGGTGCCCTGGTGGCGCAGGTGGAAGCCGGTGCACCGGCGGCCGAAGCGGGCATTATGGTCGGCGACATCATCACCCGCTTCGACGGCGAGAAGATTATGGTGTCCGGTGATCTGCCTCATGTGGTCGGCCAGACCCGTCCGGGTAGCAAGGTCCCCGTGGACCTGATGCGCAAGGGTGAGCGCAGGAAAGTCATGGTCGACGTCGGCGCACTGCCGGGCCAGGACGATGGCGAGCAGCAGGCATCGGTGAACCCGTCCACCGACGTGGGCGGACGCCTGGGCCTGGTGGTCAGCGAGATCCCCGATGCACTCAAGCAGCGCTGGAATGTGGACAGCGGCGTGCTGGTCAAGCAGGTGATTCCGGGCAAACCCGGCGCCAAGGCGGGCTTGCGCAGCGGCGATATAGTCGCACAGCTGGGCTTCGATGCCGTCGGGGACATGAAGGACTACGACAAGGTGGTCAAAGACCTGCCCGCCGACGAACTGCTGCCGATCCGCTTCTTCCGCGGCGGCCAGCCCACCTTCCGCACCATACAGATAGACGGGGATTAATGCGGAATTCGGAAAAATCTGCCGGGAGCAGATTTGGACGCCGAGGCGCCCGAAGGGCGAGCGCCATGGATGGCGCGAGTCAATGCGGAATGCGGAATAGGCGCACAGCCGGCGTCAGGTGCCCGAGAGCCATTCCGCATTCCGCATTCATCATTCCGCATTTCCTGATAGACTTGCGCCACACAGCCGGCACTCCCGCCGGCTAACGAATTGATTTTCAAAGGATTTCACCCCGCACGTGGCCACAGATCTCTCCCATATCCGCAATTTCTCCATCATTGCCCATATCGATCACGGCAAATCCACCCTGGCGGACCGCTTTATACAGGTCTGCGGTGGCCTGTCCGATCGCGAGATGGCCGAGCAGGTGCTGGACAGCATGGACCTGGAGCGGGAGCGCGGTATCACCATCAAGGCACAGAGCGTGACCCTGGATTACACCGCGCGCGACGGCAAGACCTACCAGTTGAACTTTATCGACACCCCCGGTCACGTGGACTTCTCCTACGAAGTGTCCCGCTCCCTGGCCGCCTGTGAGGGTGCGCTGCTGGTGGTGGACGCGGCTCAGGGGGTCGAGGCCCAATCGGTAGCCAACTGCTACACGGCGATAGAGCAGGGCCTGGAGGTGATTCCGGTCCTGAACAAGATGGACCTGCCGCAGGCGGATCCGGACAAGGTGGCCGAGGAAGTCGAGGACATTATCGGTATCGACGCCACCGAGGCCACCCGCTGCAGTGCCAAGTCCGGTCTCGGCGTCGAGGATGTGCTCGAGGACCTGGTGCGCCTGGTGCCGCCGCCGGAGGGCGATGTTAACGCGCCGCTGCAGGCGCTGATCATCGACTCCTGGTTCGACAGCTATCTGGGGGTGGTGTCGCTGGTGCGGGTGGTGCAGGGCACCCTGAAAGCCAAGGACAAGATAGTCACCAAATCCATCGGTCGCGCCCATGTGGTCGACAATGTCGGCATCTTCACACCCAAGCGCAAGGAAACCGGCGTACTGCGCGCCGGCGAGGTGGGCTTCGTCGTGGCCGGTATCAAGGATATTCACGGTGCGCCGGTGGGCGATACCCTGACCCACGCCAAGGGCGTCGACCAAGTGGCCATGCTGCCGGGCTTCCAGAAGGTCAAGCCGCAGGTCTACGCCGGACTCTTCCCGGTCAGCTCCGACGACTACGAGGCCTTCCGCGACGCACTGGAGAAGCTGTCTCTGAACGATGCCTCACTTTTCTACGAGCCGGAGACCTCCGACGCCCTCGGTTTCGGCTTCCGCTGCGGCTTCCTCGGCATGCTGCATATGGAGATCATCCAGGAGCGGCTCGAGCGCGAGTACGACCTGGACCTGATCACCACCGCACCCACGGTAGTGTATGAGGTGCTGCAAAACGACGGCACCGTGGTGATGGTGGACAATCCATCGCGGTTGCCGGAAGTCGGCTCCATCGACGAGATGCGCGAACCCATCGCCGAGGTCAACGTACTGGTGCCGCAGGAATACCTGGGTAACGTCATCACCCTGTGTGTCGAGAAACGCGGTATCCAGAAGGATATGCAATATGTCGGCAGCCAGGTGTCGCTGCGCTACGAGCTGCCGATGAACGAAGTGGTGATGGATTTCTTTGACCGGCTCAAGTCCGTCAGCCGCGGCTTCGCCTCACTGGATTACGGTTTTGTGCGCTTCGACCCGGCAAAGCTGGTGCGCCTGGATATCCTGATCAACGGTGATCGGGTAGACGCTTTGGCACTGATCGTGCACCGCGACCACGCCCAGCACAAGGGCCGCGCCATGGCCGAGAAAATGAAAGAACTGATTCCGCGGCAGATGTTCGATGTGGCCATCCAGGCCGCCATCGGCGGCCAGGTGGTGGCGCGCACCACGGTCAAGGCGCTGCGCAAGAACGTCACCGCCAAGTGTTATGGCGGCGATGTGACGCGCAAGAAAAAACTGCTGGAAAAACAGAAGGCGGGCAAGCGCCGCATGAAGCAAATCGGTCGTGTGGAAGTGCCGCAGGAGGCCTTCCTGGCCGTATTGAAAGTGGACCAGTAGGGTGCGCCGCGCGCACCAAGGGCTTGACGGTGCGCACGGTGCACCCTACGACGGAAAAAAGACGGAAGAATATAGAAACCAATGGACATCAATTTCCCCCTGATCCTGCTCTGGCTGGTAATAATCACCGGCGCCATCTGGCTGATCGACAGCCTGTTTTTCGCGTGCCGGCGCCGGGAAAAAAAGGCCGGCCAGCAGGTGGAAGAACCGGTAGTGGTGGAGTACGCCAAGTCCTTCTTCCCGGTACTGGCGATCGTCTTTGTGCTGCGCTCTTTTATTGTCGAGCCCTTCCAGATCCCGTCGGCGTCCATGGTGCCGACGCTGCAGGTGGGGGATTTTATCCTGGTCAACAAATACGCTTACGGCCTGCGCCTGCCGGTGTCGCGCACCAAGGTGGTGGATATCGGCGAGCCGCAGCGCGGCGATGTGATGGTGTTCTTCCCGCCGCATATGAACGACACCTACTTTATCAAGCGGGTTATCGGGCTGCCGGGGGATAAGGTCGAAGTAAAAAACAATGTGCTCTATATCAATGGTGAGCGCGCCTCGCAGGAACTGATCCAGGCGCTGCCGCCCGCCGACCCTCAGGTGGAAGTGCTGTGGGAAGAAATCTACGGCCACCGCCACCTGATGGCCAAGGACCTGGCGCCCAGCCGCTACAGCAACTTCAGCGGCACAGTACCTGAAGGGCACTACTTTATGATGGGCGACAACCGCGACAACAGTCTCGACAGCCGTGCCTGGGGCTTTGTGCCGGAACGTGACGTGGTCGGCAAGGCGTTTGCCATCTGGATGCACTGGGACCAGCTTTTGAGTTTGCCCAGTTTCAAGCGCGTAGGCACAATCGAATAAATTGCAGCAATAAAAATCGAGGGTGAATTCATGGGTGCGACCATCGGTGCATCGCTCTGCCGCCAGCGCGGCATGAGCTACTGGAGCTGGCTGCTGGTAGTGGCCGTGTTTGGATTTATCCTGACCTGCGTGTCCAAAATGGGGCCCGCCTATATCGATGCCCGCTATGTCGATGAGGGGCTCAAGGCATTGGCAGAAAATCCCGGCCTGCGTGACATGAGCCGCGGAGATATCAAGAAAGAGCTGGACCGCTTCTTCCTGATCAACAATGTGCGCGGTGAGCCCACCAAGGCGGTGAAGATCATCCGCGGGGCCGACAGCATGTTGGTGAGCGTCGACTACGAGCTGCGCCAGCCGCTGATCTACAACATCGACGTCATCATGAAATTCGACAAGCAGCTCAACACCGCCAAACCGGAACTCTGCTGCGAGCCACTGGTAGACCTGGAGCAATTCCGCAAACGTGACTGACCTCTCCCACGACCTCCTGCTGGAGCGCCTGTCCCGGCGCCTCGGCTACAGCTTCGAGCGCCGGGACCTGTTGGAACTGGCGCTGACCCACCGCTCCCACGGCAGTCGCAACAACGAGCGGCTGGAATTCCTCGGCGACTCCATTCTCGGCTTTACCATCGGCGCCGCCCTGTTCGAGCAGTTTCCCCAGGGGCGCGAAGGGCAACTCAGCCGCCTGCGCGCACAGCTGGTCAGCGGTGAGACCCTGGCCAAACTGGCCCGAGAGATGGAAATAGGCGACTGCCTGCGCCTGGGTGAGGGCGAAATGAAGAGCGGCGGCTTCCGCCGCGCGTCGATACTCGCCGACGCGGTCGAGGCGCTGATCGGTGCCATCTACCTGGATGCGGGCCTGGAAACCGCCCGCGAGCGGGTCCTGGCCTGGTTTGCGCCGCGCCTGCAGAAGCAGTCCCTGGAAACCGCCAAGGATCCCAAGACCCGCCTGCAGGAGTGGCTGCAGGCGCGCCAGAAGCCCCTGCCGGAATACCAGGTGGTCGACATCGCCGGAGCCGAGCACTCGCAGCAGTTCGTGGTTGAATGCAAGGTCAGTGGCCTGAACGAACCGGTGCGCGGCAAGGCCGGCAATCGCCGCGCGGCGGAGAAGGCGGCGGCTACCGAGGCCTATAATCGGCTTATCGGGCAAAGCTAAGTTTATTATTTTCGCATCTCGACATTCTGGAGTTGGATCGAGCGAGAAGCGAGACGCTAAGGCCCTGATGCCGGGGGTATTTGGCGGGACCTTCTGCGGCCATGGATGGCCGTGGAGAGCGTACAGGGATGTATTCACAGCGTGTCCCGCGAAATACCCCCGGCAGCAGGGCCGCCCCGCAGGTTCTTACACTCAGAGAGCTGGGGACAACCTTTCGGAGAACATTTTTGAACGATCAACCCTCACGCTGCGGCTATGTCGCCATCGTCGGCCGCCCCAATGTGGGCAAGTCCACGCTGCTGAACCACCTGTTGGGCCAGAAGCTGGCGATCACCTCGCGCAAGCCGCAGACCACGCGCCACAATATGCTCGGTATCAAGACCGAGGGGCCCAACCAGATCATATTCGTGGATACTCCCGGTCTGCACGGCGACCAGGACAAGGCCATCAACCGCTATATGAACCGCGCCGCGGCCAGCGCCGCGCGGGATGTGGATGCCGTGGTATTCGTGGTGGAACGGACCCGCTGGACCGAGGGCGACCAGCTGGTGGCCGACAAGCTGCGCGGTATCAAATGCCCGCTGATCATCGCCGTTAACAAGGTTGACCAGCTGGACGACAAGGGCGGCCTGCTGCCGCAGCTGCAGGCCCTGGCCGAGAGCCACCCGAAAGCCGAGATAGTGCCCATCTCGGCCCTGCGCGGAATCAATCTTGACGCCCTTGAGGAAGTCATCCTGAAGCACCTGCCCGAGGGCCAGCACTTCTTTCCCGAAGACCAGATCACCGACCGCAGCTCGCGCTTCCTCGCTGCGGAAATCGTGCGCGAAAAGATCATGCGCCAGCTGGGTGCCGAGGTGCCCTACCAGGTTACGGTGGAAGTGGAAGAGTTCAAGCAGGACGGACCGATACTGCATATCAGCGCCGCGATACTGGTGGAGCGCTCCGGACAGAAGCGCATCATCATCGGCAACAAGGGCGAGCGCATCAAACAGATCGGCAGCCAGGCGCGCGAGGATATGGAGCGCCTGTTCGACAGCAAGGTGATGCTGAACCTCTGGGTCAAGGTGAAGTCCGGCTGGTCCGACGACGAGCGCGCACTGCGCAGCCTTGGCTACCGGGACGAGTAGACGGGCTATCGCCATGAGCACCAGACAGGCCGCCTGCAGCTGTGGACAGCTAGCGTTGGTCGCTGAGGGCGAACCGGTGCGTATCTCCATCTGTCACTGCCTCGCCTGCCAGCGCCGCACCGGCTCCGTATTCGGGGTACAGGCCAGGTTTCCCGTAGCGCGGGTGACGGTTGAAGGTCACAGCCGCGAATATGTGCGAACCGCAGATGGCGGCAACCGTATTCACTCCCACTTCTGCCCCCAGTGTGGGGCCACTGTCTACCTGTTCCTGGACAGTGAACCGGAACTGATCGGCGTACCCGTGGGTGTCTTTGCCGATCCCGAGTTTCCCGCGCCACCGGCGTCCATCTACGAGGTGCACAAGCACCACTGGGTGCCCCTGCCGGAGCAGATAGAGCATCTGCCGTAGCCATGGCGCCTCAGCTACCACCGCAGCCCGCGTATATCCTCCACTCGCGTCCCTACCGGGACTCCAGCCTGATCCTGGAACTGCTGACACCGGAATACGGCCGTGTCGGTTGCGTTGCACGGGGCGCGCGGCGGGACAAACAGCGGCGCGCGCAATCGCTGCAGCCGTTTTCGCCGCTACTGGTCACCCTGCTCGGGCGCGGCGACCTGAAAACCCTGGGCCCGGTTGAGAGTGCCGGCTCTGCGTTGTGGCTAAAGGGCAGGGCCGTGTACGCGGGTCTCTACGCCAACGAACTGCTGGTGCGCCTGCTCGCCGCGGGCGAGGCCCAGTACGAGATATTCGCGGGCTACCAGAGACTGCTGCAGGCCCTGGAACAGCTGGATGGCAGTGACACGCAGCAACTGGAGGGACCGTTGCGGCGTTTTGAGTTGCAGCTGCTATACCAGCTCGGCAACTGCCCCCAGTTGAGTTACTGTGCTCACAGCCAGGGTCCAGTGTCTACCGGCACACAGTACAGGTTGGAGAGTGAGACCGGTTTTATTCCGGTTTACCGCCAGGGCGATGCGCGACAGCCAGGGGGAGAGTTTTCCGGCGCGGAACTGCTGGCACTGGAACAGGCGTTGCAGGGTGGCGAATTCGCACCGGAATTGCTGACCAGCGCCAAGCGTCTCACCCGTCTCCTGCTGGCGCCATTGCTGGGCGAAAGGCCCCTGCAGAGCCGTGAACTTTTCAGACAGGTTTACAACAACAATGATCGTTAGCATCGGCACGGATATCTGCAGCTACACCCGCATCGAAGCCGCCTGGCGCCGTTTCGGCGACCGCTTTGTGGAGCGGGTGCTGTCGCAGAACGAACGTCATGCGCTGAGCCAGTTGGCGGTTCCGAACCGCGCCGCCTACCTGTGCAAGCGCTTCGCCGCCAAGGAGGCGTTGGGGAAAGCACTGGGCACGGGTATCGGAGAGGGGATTTCCTGGCAGCATATTGAAGTGCGCCGCCGCCGGGGTGAGGCGCCGGAAGTGATTCTGTCTGGAGAGGCGAGGGCGCGCGCCGACGCGATGGGAGTGAGCCGGATCCACCTGAGCCTGTCCGACGAGAAAGACTTTGCCCTGGCGTTCGTAATTTTCGAGGGCTGAGTGGAATCTTCAGAGTGCGACCGCCCTGTTGGAGGGCGGCGACGCGAACTGTTACACAGCTTTTCGCATGGCCCACTAGCTTTCCTTTTCCAGGGCCTCCAGTCCAAACAGCACATCCAGGTCCTGCTCCGAGGCCCACTCGCGCAGTGCACGAATCTCCCGCATTACAGCCTCGACACTCTGGCTGTTGATATTCCCCGAATCCCGTTCCTGTAGCGGTCGCAACTCTTCCTGCAGTCGGCAGGTTGCCTCGCGCAGGCGGGGCACCCCGCAATAGCAGCAGCCGCCGTGCATGCGGTGCACCAGCTCGAACATGGCCTTGTGCTCGCCGGTAGTGCTCAAGCGCTTCAATTCCCGTTCATCGGAGGCCAGGTTCTTGATCAGCATCTGCATCATGTCCCGCGCCAGCGCGGCGTCCCCGTTGCTGAGCGTCAGGCTCTCACTGATATCCACCAGGCGCAGGCGCTCCAGGCCGGGATTCTCCCGCATCGCCGGGGCCAGGATTTTCATCCAGCGCTTGATCATATGAGAGAGCTGCGCTTCGCTGACCGGCTTGCTCAGGTAGTCGTCGAGCCCAGCCGACAGCAGCCGCGCCTTCTCTTCGGCACCGGCGTGGGCGGTCAGCGCAATGATCGGAATACGTCGCCCGGATTCCTGTGCACCGGATTCTTTTTCACGGATCAGCCGGGTGGCCTCGATGCCATCCATGCCCGGCATCTGAATGTCCATGAAGATCAGGTCGAAACCGGCTTCCCGCTCCCGGGCCTGCTGCCACAGCTCCAGGGCTTCGGTGCCGCTGGCGGCGATGACGGCCTCTATACCCTGGGCGCGCAGGAGTTCGCTGACCAGGAGACGATTGGCCTCGTGGTCGTCCACCGCCAGTACCCGCGGTACGGCGGGCCAGGGCAGCGCCGGGTGAATACCGCTGGGGCGGCCCTGGCTCAGTTGCGGCGCAGCTCGTTTGAGGGCGCGCAGCAGGTTATCGCGGGAGACAGGTTTGCTGAGGAAGGTGAGCACGCGGGTGCGCAACTGCTCGTAGCAGCGACGCATCTCTACCGGCGAGCCCTGCACTATGATGCGGCACTGGTAGGTATCCACCAGTGACTGCACCGTGCCGATAAAGTCGTCGAAATCCTCCGCGTCGCTGTTGCCGCCGGCGCTGGCAATAGCGGTGTCGATAATGACTGCATCCGGCAGCGCGTCGTGACGCCACATCTGCTCGATGGCCGGTTGCAGCGTGTCGGAATCCGACAGCTCGATGGGTTCCACCTGCCACTGCTTGAGCAGCTGTGCCACCTGGGTGCGTGTCATGCGGTTCGGGTCGGCGATCAACAGGCGGCAGCCGGGGAACTGTTCGCGCACGGGCGTGGAGCGGTTGCGCTCCAGCAGCAGCGGCAACAGCACCCAATAGGTGCTACCGCCACCGGCAGCTTCGTCGATACCGATGTTGCCGCGCATGCGTTCCACCAGGCTGCGGGCTATGGCCAGGCCCAGGCCATTGCTGCTGATCTGCTGGTTCTGTTGCTGGGTTTTGCTGACGAGCAACTGGTGCAGCTCCCGGCGGCTCGGCTCGTCGATGCGATTACCGAGATCAGTAACGCTGATGCGGATCATCAGCTCCGAGTCCTTGCTGCTCTGTACGCTCATGCGCACCGGGATATTGCCGTCCTCGGAGCTGCGCACCGCGTTGCCGACCAGATTGGTCAGTATCTGCTTGATGCGCAGCGGGTCGCCCACCAGGGTGCCCGGCAGCTGGGCATCGATCAGCGGCACCAGTTCCAGTTTCTGCTCATAGGCAAAGGGCGCCAGTATCTGCAGTGTCTCCTCCAGCAGCTGGCCCAGGTTCATCGGGATATGGTCGAGCACCAGGTTGCCGGATTCGATACGGGAGAAATCCAGTATGTCGTTGATGGTGGTCAGCAGGTTTTCCGATGAGCGCAGAATGGTCTGCAGGTAATCCTGTTGCAGCTCGTCGATATCCGTCTTCAGCAACAGGTTGGTGAAACCGATGATACCGTTCAGCGGCGTGCGGATTTCGTGGCTGGTATTGGCGAGGAAGGTGGACTTGATACGGCTCGCCTCCAGCGCCTTCTTGCGCGCCAGATCCAGCTCGATGTTCTGCTCTTCCATACTATCGAGGGACTGGCGCAGGTCCTCCATCGATTGCAGCAGGTTGGCCTTGTACTCCCGCTGGTAGCTGGAGAGGTTGTCCGCCATCTCGTTGACCTGCCCCGCGAGCCGGTTCAGTTCCCGGTTGTCGGTTTCCTCCGCCCGCCTGTCGAACTGACCGCGGCCTATGGCTTCCAGGGCCTGGCCCAGTCGTATAAGACTGTGGGCAAAACGTTCAGACAGGAAAACCGACCAAACCAGCGCCGCCAGAGTACAGATGATCAGCCCCAGCAGCCCGATCAGAACGACCTGGTAAGTGCCGACGAGGAAGTAGGGGCGGTGCAGCTCGATGGCGATCCAGCAGTGCTGGGGGTTCCCCTTGAGAGGTTGGAGTATCTGCAGGCTTTCGTCATTCTCGAAAACAAAGGCTTCGGGGCCCTCGATGTCGCCGGTACTGATCGGAACCCGCGGTCGCGGCCCCACGCCGGCCAGCAGTCGCAGGCCGGTGGCTGGGTCCAGCGGCTTGCCCTGGCCGGCTTCGGTAGAGTAAATCTGCACCGAGCGCACCATGTCTTTTTCCAGCATCAGGGTGAGCAGGCTGCGGTGCAGCCACTCCATGCGCAGCTCAGTGGGCTGGCCGCCGCTCAGTTCGATCAGCTCCGCCAGCTGCTCCGCACTGGCGCGGCCGTGGTTGAGCAGTAGCTGGCGGCGGTCGTGCATCTGCTGCAGCGTGAACACCACGCCGAGGATCAAGGCCAGTACCAGTGCCGGCGCCAGGGTAAAGCGAAAGAGTATCGCGCGCAGGGAGCGCAGGCGGGGCGGCGAATCCTGTGCCGGTTGGGGAAGCTTGGATGCGGCCATGGTCAAGAGAAGCTTATTTGGTCTATTTTTGTCCGATTCTACTCTTACTGTCCAGATTTTGCATCGGGGAGCCACAGCAACGCGGTGAATTATCCGGGCCCGGCAGAATATCGCACTAACGAATAGGTATATGCCCGAGGTTCGCAGGCCCGGGCCTGGCGGGTAGAATGGCGCTCCTCTATGTACCCGATACCGGACCGACTATGGATTACCCCACCATTGCCGACTGCGTAGGCAACACGCCGCTGGTGCGGCTGCAGCGCCTGCAGGGCAGTACCAGCAACACCATCCTGCTCAAGCTGGAGGGGAACAATCCGGCCGGTTCGGTCAAGGATCGCCCGGCGCTGTCGATGATCGGCCGCGCCGAGGCCCGTGGTCAGATAGCGCCCGGCGACACGCTGATCGAGGCCACCAGCGGCAATACCGGCATAGCCCTGGCCATGGCGGCCGCCATCAAGGGTTATCGCATGATTCTGATCATGCCCGAGAGCGCCACTGACGAGCGCAAGGCCGCCATGACTGCCTACGGCGCCGAGTTGATACTGGTCAGCGCGGAAGAGGGCATGGAGGGCGCGCGGGACCTGGCCCTGCAGATGCAGGCCGAAGGTCGCGGCCTGGTGCTGAACCAGTTCGCCAACGGCGACAACCCGCGCGCCCACTTCGAGGGCACTGGCCCGGAGATCTGGCGCCAGACCGACGGTCGCATTACCCATTTCGTGTCCTCCATGGGCACCACCGGCACCATCATGGGCTGCGGCCGCTACCTGAAGCAGCAGAACCCACAGATACAAGTCGTCGGCCTGCAGCCCACCGAGGGCTCCAGTATTCCCGGAATCCGCCGCTGGCCGGAGGCCTACCTGCCGAAGATCTTCGTGCCCGAGGAGGTTGACCGGGTGATGGATATGGACCAGCGCGAGGCGGAGGAAATGACGCGCAGGCTGGCGCGGGAAGAGGGTATCTTCTGTGGTGTCTCCTCCGGCGGCGCCGTGGCCGGTGCCCTGCGATTGTCGGCGGAACTGGAGAACGCGACCATCGTCGCCATCGTCTGCGATCGGGGAGATCGCTACCTGTCCTCCGGCCTGTTCGATCAAAAGACGTAGACAATCAATGGTTCAAGTAAGAAAGCACCACTCTGTCGGCGGTGACGGTGAACTGGATCTGGAGTCCTGGCTGCGCCATGTCCAGACCCTGGCGGGCCTTGACGGTGGCGCCCTGGTAACCCTGCGTCGCGCCGCCGAAATGAGTGCCGAGGCAGAGAAGCAGGCTATCGCCGCCGAAAATATCTGGACCGAAGGTGCCAGCAGTTTCACTACCGGCCTGGAAATGGCGGAAATTCTCGCCGACCTGCAGATAGATGCCGAGGCCCTCACAGCCGCAGTACTCTATCGCGCGGTGCGGGAAAAACGCCTGCCGCTGAAGACCGTCGAAGATGAATTCGGTAAAAGAGTGGCCAAGCTGATTCGCGGCGTATTGCGCATGGCCGCCATCCGCAGCCGCAGTGCTGACACCGGCGATGAGCGCCAGAGTGTTGCAGTGGAGGAGCATTCGGAAAACATCCGCCGTATGCTGGTAGCGCTCGTGGATGATGTGCGCGTGGCGCTGATCAAACTGGCAGAACGCACCTGTGCCATACGCGCGGCGAAGAATGCCGAGCCGGCCAAGCGGAAGAGAGTTGCACGCGAGGTGGCCGACGTCTATGCGCCCCTGGCGCATCGACTCGGTATCGGCCATATCAAGTGGGAGCTGGAAGACCTGTCCTTCCGCTACCTGGAGCCGGGTGATTACAAACAGATAGCCCGGCTGCTGGACGAAAAGCGCCTGGCGCGGCAGAAATATATCGACGAGGTGCTGGAACTGCTGCGCGGCGAACTGTCGCGCGCGGATATTGCCGGCGACATCTTCGGTCGCGCAAAACATATCTACAGTATCTGGCGCAAGATGCGCCGCAAGAATATTGGTTTTTCCCAGGTTTACGATATCCGCGCGGTGCGCATACTGGTGCCCACGGTGCGCGACTGTTATGCGGTGCTCGGCATAGTGCACAACCTGTGGCGCAATATCCCCAACGAATTCGATGATTACATCGCCTCGCCCAAGGAGAACGGCTACCGATCCCTGCACACCGCGGTAATAGGCCCGGAGCGCAAGGTGCTGGAGGTGCAGATCCGCACTTTCGCCATGCACGAGGAGGCCGAATATGGTGTCTGTGCCCACTGGCGTTACAAGGGCACCGACGCAAAATCCGGCGGGCAGGCGGAAGGGGTGGATGGCTACGAGCAGAAGATCTCCTGGCTCCGCCAGGTGCTCGACTGGCACGAGGAGGTGGGTGGCAATCCGCTGCAGGACGACCTGCAGTCCAGCGACGTCGATACGCGCATCTATGTGTTTACGCCGGACGGCCATGTTGTCGACCTGCCCCGCGGCGCCACGCCGCTGGATTTTGCCTACAAAATCCACACCGAAATCGGCCACCGCTGCCGCGGTGCCAAGGTAGACGGTCGCATAGTGCCGCTGAATCACGAACTGCAGACCGCCAATCAGGTGGAAATTCTCACCGGCAAGCGCGAAGCGCCCAGCCGCGACTGGCTGTCCTCCGGCATGGGCTATATCACCAGCTCCCGCGCCCGCGCCAAGGTAATTCACTGGTTCAAGCAGCAGGCCCGCGACCAGAACATCGCCGACGGCCGCAGTATTCTCGATGGCGAGTTCAAGCAGCTGGCGCTGAACGACTTCGATTTTGAAAAGCTGGCAGCGAAACTGAACATGCATTCACTGGACGACCTCTACGCGGCCGTCGGCGCCGGCGACATCGGCGTGGGGCAGGTCCTCAATGCGGCCCAGCGCATGGTCAAGGTGGATCGGGTGGAGCCGGTCCCCTCCCTGACCGCCTCGGTGGCACGGGGCGAGGGCAAGGCGGATGTATACATCGACGGCGTCGGCAACCTGATGACCCATATCGCCCGCTGCTGCAACCCGGTGCCCGGCGACGAGATCATGGGCTATATCACTCTCGGTCGCGGCGTTTCCATTCACCGCAAGGACTGCGCCAATATGCTGCGTATGCAGGCGGAGGAACACGAGCGGGTGCTGCAGGTGGAGTGGGCGGAAAAGCCCAAGGAACTCTACGCAGTTGAAATCATGATAGAGGCCTATGATCGCCACGGCCTGCTGCGTGACATCACCACCATGCTCGACAGCCAGCGCATCAATATCACCGCCATGCAGACCAGTTCCAACAAGCACAAACACACGGTGGATATGGTGCTGACCGCGGAGATCCACAACTTCGAGGAACTCTCCCGCGTGCTGCACCGCATCAACCAGCTGCCAAATGTGGCATCGGCCAAGCGGCGGATACTGCACTAAATGCGGAATGCGGAATGCGGAATGCGGAATGCGGAATGCGGAATGCGGAATGCGGAAAGGGAAATAACGTGCAAGATAGTCAGTACACCGTCGAAGACCTGCTCCAATTGATGGCCCAGCTGCGCAACCCCGATGGTGGCTGCCCCTGGGACCTGAAGCAGAGTTTCGCCACCATAGTGCCGTCCACCATCGAAGAGGCCTACGAGGTGGCCGAGGCGATAGAGGCGGAGGATTTCGAGCACCTGAATGAGGAGCTCGGCGATCTGCTGTTCCAGGTCATCTTCTATGCCCAGCTGGGCAAAGAAGAGGGGCATTTCGATTTTTCCCGAATTGTCGATACCCTGGTGCGCAAACTGCTGCGCCGCCACCCGCATGTGTTTCCCAGCGGCGACCTGCATGGCGCCCTGGATGGTGAGACGTGCACTGACGCAATCGACGAGGCCCAGGTCAAACAGAACTGGGAGGCGATCAAGGCCGCCGAGCGCGGCGCCAAAGGAGAGGCTGGTGCACTGGATGGCGTGGCCCGTGGGCTGCCGGCGCTGACCCGGGCCGCCAAACTGCAAAAGCGCGCCTCCCGCGTGGGCTTCGACTGGCCGAGTATCGGCGGCGTGCTGGACAAGATCGAGGAGGAGATCGCCGAGCTGCGCGAGGCGGTAGAGGCGGGCAGCCTGGAGCAGGCCCGCGAGGAGCTGGGCGACCTGATCTTTTCCTGCGTCAACGCCGCCCGCCACCTGAAAGTGGATCCGGAAAGCGCCCTGCGGGACTGTAACCGCAAGTTCGAGCGCCGCTTCAACGGGGTGGAGGCCGAGTTAATACGACAGGGGCGCCGGCCGGCGGACGCGAGCCTGGAAGAGCTGGATAAGCTCTGGGACAGGGTCAAGAGTGGTGAGGGGGGGTGATCGGTGGCCGGTGGAGGATTGCGCTTGGCTCCACTCCTCTCTCCTTAAGCTCACCACCGACCAATCTTCAGCCCGGCGCAATCAACTGGTTGCCGCAACGCCCCTTCTCCTCGAACTCCGTTACATTCTCCAGCGTCGTCTTGGCAATATTGGTGATCGCCTCGCGGGTAAAGTAGCCCTGGTGGCCTGTGATCAGCACATTGTTGAATGTCAGCAGGCGCGCGAAGATATCGTCATCCAGCACCGTCTCCGAGCGATCCTCGAAGAACAGGTCCTCTTCCTCCTCGTAGACATCGAGCCCCAGGTAGCCGATTTTCCCGGACTTGAGCGCGCGGATAGCGGCTGCCGTATCGATCACCGCGCCGCGCGAGGTATTGATCAGGCAGATGCCGTCGCGCATTTCGGCGATGGCCGCATCGTCGATCAGGTACTGCGTTTCCGGCAGCAGCGGGCAGTGCAGGGAAATGATGTCTGATTGGCGACAAAGGGTCTCCAGCGACACATACAGCAAGCCCAGCTTACTGCAGCGGGGATTTTCCACTGGATCGAGCCCCAGCAGCCGACAGCCGAAGCCCTGCATGATATTTGCGAAGGCCTCTCCTATCTTGCCCGTACCCACAATACCCACGGTTTTGCCGTGCAGATCGAACCCCATCAGCCCGTCCAGGGAGAAGTTGCCCTCCCGTACCCGCGCGTGGGCGCGCAGCAGGCGGCGGATCAGGCACAGAATCATTCCCACCGCGTGCTCGGCCACCGCATAGGGGGAGTAACCGGGTACATTGGCCACCAGTATATCCAGTTCGTTGGCAGCGCGGATGTCCACGTGATTGAATCCGGCAGAGCGCAACGCAATCATTTTTATGCCCTGTGCCCGCATCTGCTTCAGCAGTGGTTTCTGTACCGGATCATTGACAAAGATGCAGATCACCGGGGTCGGATTGCACAGCGGCAGGGTGGTTTCGTCCAGGTGGGTGTCAATATATTGCAGTTCGTGACCGAACTGGCGGTTGAAGCGATCGAAGTACAGTTTGTCATAGGGGTGGGCGTTGTAGATGGTGATTTTCATCGGCAGTCATCCCCTGGTCAGAATTTCGTCAGCTACCCAGGCAAGTTTAGCCCGGTAGTTTTGCTACAGGATTGTGCCCCCAGGCCGCGGCCCCTCTGCCTTGCCCAATAGTGGGCCAGCGTGTAAGGTAGCGCTCTTTTGGCGCCCCGGGCATTGGCCTGGTGGCGTCGATCCGCCGATATCATTGGGGAGGCAAACTGACTATGCGAATCATTCTCTTGGGGGCGCCGGGGGCCGGCAAAGGCACTCAGGCCCAGTTCATTACAGAGAAGTTCGGCATTCCGCAGATCTCCACCGGTGATATGCTGCGCGCCGCCGTGAAGGCGGGTACCCCGCTGGGGCTGCAGGCCAAGGACATCATGGCCGCGGGCAAACTGGTTTCCGACGACCTGATCATCGCCCTGGTAAAAGAGCGCATTGCCGAGTCGGACTGCGCCAATGGATTTCTGTTTGACGGCTTCCCGCGCACCATTCCCCAGGCTCAGGCGCTGCTGGACGCGGATATCGCCATCGATCACGTGCTGGAAATTGCCGTGGATGACGAAGAGATCGTCAAGCGCCTGTCCGGTCGCCGGGTTCACGAGGGATCCGGTCGCGTTTACCACGTCGTTTACAATCCGCCCAGGGAAGAGGGTGTGGATGACGTCACCGGCGAGGCACTGGTGCAGCGCGGCGACGACACCGAGGAGACAGTGCGCAACCGCCTGTCGGTCTACCACGAGCAGACAGAGCCCCTGGTCGGTTTTTACCGCGAACTGGCTGAGCGCTCGCCGGAATCCGCACCGAAATACAGCAAGGTGATGGGTATCGGTTCCATGGATGATATCCGTGAAAAGGTTTTTGCAGCCCTGAGCTGATCCGGCCACTGCCCAATCGCACAATAAGGCTCCCAGACGGGGGCCTTTTTTGTGTCTGCAAGTGCCACCCCAGTCAGCTCCGGTGGGTTTGCAGGGCGGAAGCCGTTAATATCTCCAAGTTCCATTTACTGCAGGTCCAAGTATGTCCACAGCCGTAATCCTGATGAACCTGGGTACGCCGGCGGAGCCTACCGCGTCGGCGGTGAGAAGTTTTCTGCGCGACTTTCTTTCAGATCCGCGCGTGGTGGAGATTCCCCGCCCTCTCTGGCTGGCGATTTTACACGGCCTGGTTTTGCCGCTGCGGCCGCGGCGCATTGCACCGGACTATGCCGCCATATGGAATCGCAGCGCCGACGGCGCTCCGGTTGAAGGTTCGCCACTGCTCTACTACACCCGTCGCCAGGCGGAACTGTTGCAGGAGTACCTGGGGGAGCGGCGGGCGGATGTTACCGTCACCTACGCGGTGACTTACGGCAGGCCGAACCTGGAGACGGTTATCGACGGATTGCGCCGGCAAGGTTTTGAATCCTTTATTGTTTTTCCTCTCTACCCACAATATTCGGCAACCACTTCGGCCGCAATATACGATCAGGTGGCGCAAATCTATCGTCGCAGCCGCGATATACCGGATATCAGTGTGATCCGGGATTATTATCGGCACCCTGCCTATATTCGCGCCCTTGCGAACTCGGTACGGGAGCACTGGCAAAAACGCGGTGCAGCGGAAAAGCTGCTGATGTCATTTCACGGTATCCCCAAAGCCAATGTCACCAAGGGAGATCCCTATTATCGCCAGTGTTGCGAAACAGCGGAGTGCCTGGCAGCGGAACTGGGGCTGGGTGGCGACAGTTGGCAGGCCAGCTTCCAGTCCCGCTTTGGCAAAGCGGAGTGGCTGCAGCCTTATACCGATAAGACACTTGTCGAATGGGGTGAGAGCGGCGTAGCCAGTGTCGATGTAATCTGTCCGGCATTTTCAGCGGATTGTCTGGAGACGCTGGAGGAAATATCGGTAGAGAATCGCGCTAACTTCCTTCAGGCGGGAGGCAAAGAGTATCGATATATTCCCGCGCTTAATCTGCGCCGCGATCATATCGAAGCTCTTGCTTCCATCGTCGCGGAGAAACTTCCCGCGCGATGCCATCATTGACCCAGAAGGTACAGAATTTTTGAAATCAGCCCTGTTCACAATTGAATTCCCAGGTTGAATCGACAAAAAACCAGCTTTTTTAATAAAAAGCTTCTCATTTTTGTCCTTTTTTCTTGCAAAGCGGGTTATTTTTATTAACTTAGATACAGTTGCAGCGATTAAATCGGTGCGGCTCGCTGTGAAATCAGCAAACTCTGCCTGTAAAGCCCGCCTGTGCGGGGGCGGTATTCGGCAGCAAAACGGCAATATTTGCCAGCACACTTTTGGATGTACTTCTTCTTATATAGAGAGAGGAGACAAGGGATGGCACGAGTAGCGAAAAAGAAAGCGCGGGCCAAGCGCGCTGTGCGAGCAAAAGCTCCGGCCGCGGTATCGCCGGTAGTCACCAAGACGCAGAAGGCGGTGGATACGGCGACCAAGTCGCTGGATGCGCAACTGGATCGCGTTGCCAAGGCGCGGGCCCGGGTGCAGAAAAGCAGTACTGCGGCCGCGAAAAAATCACTGACCAGTGCCAACGCCAAGGCGAAGGATTTGCGCGCCAAAGTGGCGGCCGCGAAGGTGGAGCTGGCCAAGGCCAAGGCGATGGATGCTGTGCGCCAGGCCGAAGAGGCGGCCAAGCAAAAAGTCACCGAAATGGCTGACAGCCTTTCCTCCAAGGCGGAGAAAGATCTCGCCGCGGCGCTCAAGGCATTTGAGAGCCGCTGGAAGAAGGTGCGTAGCAAGGCGGATACCAAGAAGATAAAAGCGGCGGAAAAGAAAGCGGAGGCCAAGGTCAAGTCTGCGGCCAAGAAGGCCGCCGCCAAGGCCAAGGTGCTAGAGAAAAAGGCTGCGGCCAAAGCAAAGGCGGAGGCCAAGAAAGCGGCGAAGAAGGCCGCAAAGAAAAAGGTCACCAAGAAAAAAGCGGTGAAGAAGGCGCCTGCGAAGAAAGCCGGTCGCCCGAAAAAGGCGGCCGCGAAGAAGAAGGCAGCCAAGAAGACTACCGCCCGCCGAGGCCGCCCACCGAAGAAGGCTACCCGCCGCGGTCGCCCGCCTAAGAAGTCCTGACGGCCTGCGCCAGGTGCCACCCGGATCGGGTGGCACCTTTTGATATTCCCCGGCTTTGCCGTAATGAAGCTCACTTAACTGCAGTTTCTGTGAAGGTGGCGATGCCGGGTACCGCTTTGTGAGACTTTATGAGCCATGATGGCGATTAAAGGCCCCCAGGGATGGGTTCACGGCGTGTCTCACAAAGCGGTACCCGGTAGCGTCACCGCCACCCAAACCGTTAAGTGAGCAGCGTTACGGCTTTGCCGGAGTATTCATTCGGGCCATCCATGGCCCTCACCCTTCGGGCAGCCTTCGGCTGTGCAAGCGGAAGTCCTAGCCGTTTTGTCATTCGGGCCATCCATGGCCCTCACCCTTCGGGCAGCCTTCGGCTGTGCAAGCGGCAGTCCTAGCCGTTTTGTCATTCGGGCCATCCATGGCCCTCACCCTTCGGGCAGCCTTCGGCTGTGCAAGCGGCAGTCCTAGCCGTTTTGTTATTCGGGCCATCCATGGCCCTCACCCTTCGGGCAGCCTTCGGCTGTGCAAACGGCAGTCACTGCCGTTTTGTCTCGTTTTGGACGGCTGTCGCCGTTGCACATGACTCGCCGAGGCGACCGTGCCACAATTCGCCCCCCAAATTCAGATCTGAGAGTATTGTGAAGATTCTCGCCCTGGACACCACATCCGGAGCCTGTTCCGTGGCCCTCTATTGCGACGGCCAGACCAGTGAGCAGTTCGTGCGGGCGGAGCGGGACCACACCCGCCGCCTGCTGCCCATGGTCGATCGGGTACTGGCGGATGCGGGCCTCAAACTCGCCCAACTGGACGCGCTGGCGGTCAGCCGCGGCCCCGGCTCCTTTACCGGGTTGCGTATCGCCATCAGCTGCACCCAGGGGCTGGCCTTTGCCGCCGACAAGCCGGTAGTGCCGGTATCCAGTCTCGCCGCCATGGCTGCCGGCGCGCGCAAACTGCACCCGTCATGGGAAGGGGCACCCATAGTCGCCATGCTGGACGCGCGTATGCAGCAGGTCTACTGGGGTGTCTATGGGGCGGATACGCCCAGCGACAGCCTGTTGCCTGAGGCGGTGCAGAACCCGGAGCAGGTGGTGGAAAAACTACGGGATTCCGGCCTGCCGCAGTCAATCTACGGAGCCGGTCCCGGCTGGCACTACTTCCAAGAGGGTGAAGCACCCTCGGAAACCGCTGCTGCGGTGGTAAAAGAAAGAGACCTGGAGGTCCCGATCCGCGCGCGGGACATCGCCGAACTGGCCCTACCGCTGTGGCAGAGCGGTGCCACTGTTGCCGCAGAGGCGCTGGAGCCACTGTACCTGCGCAATGAAGTCACCTGGCAAAAACGACAGAAAATCCGCTCGCAGTAATCAGGCAATCCCATGGAAATATTTCAAATTGTCATACTGGCGCTGGTCCAGGGCCTGACCGAATTCCTGCCCATCTCCAGCTCTGCGCACCTGATTTTGCCCAAAGAGGTGCTCGGCTGGCCGGACCAGGGACTGGCGTTCGACGTGGCGGTTCACTTCGGTTCGCTGATCGCGGTGGTGGTCTATTTTCGCCAGGACATCTGGGGCCTGTTGCGCGATGGCCTCGGTGGCCTGGTGAACAGGCAATTCACCGACGAGGGGCGCCTGGCCTGGCTGATAGTGCTGGCGACTATCCCCGCCGGGCTGGTGGGGCTCGCCTTCAAGGGTTTTATCGAAACTCACCTGCGCTCTGCTGCCGTGATTGCCGCCACCACTATCGGATTCGGCATTCTCCTGTGGTGGGCGGATGTGCGCGGCGCGCGCACCCAGACACTGGCACAGCTCAACTGGAAGAAGGCGCTGCTGATCGGCGCCGCCCAGGCCATAGCGCTGATCCCGGGAACTTCCCGCTCCGGTATTACGATGACCGCCGGCCTGATGCTGGGCATGCAGCGGGAGGCGGCCGCGCGCTTTTCTTTCCTGATGTCCATCCCGGTGATTGCGCTCAGTGCCATGCTGTTGACCTTCGACCTGTTGTCGCTGGAGTCGGTGCCCTGGGATGACATACTGCTGGGCACTCTTCTGTCCTGTATCAGTGCCTACCTGTGTATTCACTTTTTCCTGCAATTTATCAGCCGCATCGGCATGGCACCCTTCGCGATCTACCGCCTGCTGCTGGGTGCGGCGCTTATCTGGATGATCTGGGGGTAAACCGCAATGGCAACAGTCGCATTTCTCGGTCTCGGGGTTATGGGTTACCCGATGGCTGGCTACCTGGCGAAAGCCGGCCACTCGGTGCGGGTCTACAACCGCACCGCCAGCCGCGCGCAGCAGTGGCTGGGGGATTATTCCGGTGAGGCCTGTGCGACCCCGGCGGAAGCGGCGCGCGGAGCGGAAATCGTATTCGCCTGCGTGGGCAATGACGACGACCTGCGCCAGGTGGTGACAGGCCCGCAGGGCGCCTTCGCCGGTATGGAAGCCGGAAGCCTGTTCGTCGACCACACCACCGCCTCCGCCGATGTGGCGCGGGAACTGGCCGCACTCGGCCGCGAAAAGGGCATCGGCTTCCTGGATGCGCCGGTATCCGGTGGCCAGGCGGGCGCCGAAAACGGAGCCCTGACAGTGATGGTGGGCGGCGAAGAGGCGGACTATGAGCAGGCCAGGCCCCTGGTCGATTGCTATGCGCGCGCCGTCAACCTGTTGGGTCCTGTGGGCAGCGGCCAGCTGTGCAAGATGGTCAACCAGGTCTGTATTGCCGGCCTGGTACAGGGATTGGCCGAAGGGCTGCATTTCGCGAAAGCCGCCGGCCTGGATGCCGGGCAGGTAGTCGACGTCATCTCCAAGGGGGCGGCGCAGAGCTGGCAGATGGAGAACCGCTACAAGACCATGCTCGCCGGCGAGTATGAACACGGTTTTGCGGTGGACTGGATGCGCAAGGACCTGGCCATAGTGTTGAGCGAAGCCCAGCGCAACGGTGCCCTGTTGCCGGTCACCGCGCTGGTGGACCAGTTCTACAGCGAGGTGCAGGCGTTGGGCGGCGGTCGCTGGGATACCTCCAGCCTGTTTGCGCGACTGACCAATGTGCGCACTTTTGATTGATGGCGATTGATGCCGTAGGGTCCCCATTCTTAGAGATAGTCAGACGTTGAAGGTATTGCTCCTCTCCGCCTACGACGCAGACAGCCACAAACGCTGGCGCCGCGGTCTGGTCGCCGCAATTCCAGAATGGCAGTGGACGCAGCTCACATTGCCGCCGCGCTATTTCAGCTGGCGTATCCGCGGCAACAGCCTGAGCTGGGGCAGGGGGGAGGCGGCGGAAACATTGCGCCAGCCCTGGGACCTGATAGTCGCCACTTCTATGACCGACCTGGCCGCCCTGCGCGGCCTGGTGCCACAGATTGCGTCGGTGCCGACCGCCATTTATTTCCACGAGAACCAGTTCGCCTACCCCGTCAGCGAAGACGCCTTCCAGTCGGTGGAGCCGCAACTGCTGAATATCTACACCGCGCTCGCCGGTGACCTGCTGTTGTTCAATTCCGATTTCAACCGCCGCACACTACTCGAGGGCGCAACGGAGCTGCTGAAGCGCTTCCCGGATTGCGTGCCGCCGGGACTCTGCGACGAGATAGAGCGCAAGTCCTGTATCCTGCCGGTGCCCCTGGAGGAGGAGGCCTTATCCGGGCCGCACGAGCGTCCCTCCAGGCCAACCTTTATCTGGAACCACCGCTGGGAGTACGACAAGGGGCCGGATATCCTGCTGGCCGCGCTGCGTCGCTTCGCTCAGCACAAGCGACCCTTTACCCTGCATCTTGTCGGCCAGCAATTCCGCCGCCGGCCGCCGGAATTCGCCCAGATCCACAAGCTGCTGCAAAAGCACGACGCCCTGGGAGCCTGGGGCTACCAGATTCAGGCGGCGGGCTACCGACAGTTGCTGGCTCGGAGCCATGCCGTGCTGTCCACCGCGCGCCACGACTTCCAGGGCCTGGCGGTGCTGGAAGCGGTGGCCGCCGGCTGCCAGCCGCTGGTACCGGATAATCTCGCCTATCCGGAATGGTTCGGCCGCGTCGGCTACCACTTTCCGGAAGACGTCGAATCCTGTGCAGCCAACTTGAGCCGGGCCATGCTCCAGTGCGCCGACAGAGTCGAGCGCGGTAAGAAGCTCAAGGTGCCGGATGTGTCCCATCTCGGCTGGACCAATCTGGCCGATGACTACCGCCAACTGCTCGGCGAACTGGCCGCGGGCAGGGGATTCTTGTAGGAGCGGCCCGTGGCCGCGATCAATGCCAGGTCCGGGTAACAATGTTTCAGACCCTGCCGCCAGCGGAATAGTCCTGAGGCCTCCGGGAGTGCGATCGCGGCCATGGGCGGATGGCCGCCCCGCCGCTCCTACGGGGCGCTCCATTCCCGCCCATACAACCCCAGCCGCGAAAAGGTTATTATCCGCCCTTCATTTCCCGAGAATGCAGCACGGAATAGTAAGGATTTATGACCAAGCAGCGCGTACTGACCGGCATCACTACCACCGGCACTCCCCACCTGGGCAACTACGTGGGCGCTATCCGCCCCGCCATCGCCGCCAGCCAGGTGGAGGAAAACCAGTCCTTTTACTTCCTGGCCGACTACCACGCGCTGATCAAGTGCCAGGAGCCGGAGAAGGTGCACCAGTCCACCCTGGAGATTGCCGCTACCTGGCTGGCGCTGGGACTGAACACCGACAATGTGGTCTTCTATCGCCAGTCCGATATCCACGAGATTCCCGAGCTGACCTGGCTGCTCACCTGCATGACCGCCAAAGGCCTGATGAACCGCGCCCACGCCTACAAGGCTGCGGTGGACGCCAACCGCGCCGATGGCGAGGACTCGGATTTCGGCATTACCATGGGCCTCTACAGCTACCCGATACTGATGGCCGCGGATATCCTGATGTTCAACGCCAACAAGGTGCCGGTGGGCAGGGACCAGGTGCAGCATATCGAGATGGCCCGCGATATCGCCCAGCGCTTCAACCACCACTACGGCGAGCACTTTGCCCTGCCGGAGGCAGTGGTGGACGACCATGTCGCCGTGCTGCAGGGCCTCGACGGCCGCAAGATGAGCAAGAGCTACGGCAACACCATCCCGCTGTTCCTGCCGGAAAAGCAGCTGAAGAAGCATATCAACAAGATCAAGACCAACCTGCTGGAGCCGGGTGAGCCGAAAGACCCGGATACCTCCACCGTATTCCAGATCTGGCAGGCCTTTGCCACCGAAGAGCAGGCGGCGGAAATGCGCAAAGCCTTCGAGGAGGGCATTGCCTGGGGCGAGGCCAAGAAGCAACTGTTCGAGCTGATCAACGGCCAGATAGGCGAGGCCCGCGAGCGCTACAACGAGCTGCTGGCCAACCCGGCGCAGATAGAAGTGGAACTGGAGAAGGGTGCCGACAAGGCCCGCGCCTATGCGGCGCCCTTTATCGAGCAATTGCGCCACGCGGTGGGTATCCGCAAGATAGGCTGACAGTTGCCGGAGCAACCTCGCTGCAGGAGCGGCGGGGCGGCCATCCGCCACAGCAGCGATCTATCCGTGCCAATAAGCACCACTGATCGCGGCCATGGGCCGCTCCTACAAAAAACACAATCAGAAAATTAATAACTACAGGGATCCAACATGGAAAACATTCAGGCAAATCCCGGCTCGGGTAACGACAGCATCGCCAAAAGCGGCTGGATCGACCGGGCGCTCAACTTTATCGAAGTGGTGGGCAACCGTCTGCCGGACCCGGCGATTCTCTTCCTGATACTAATGCTCGCCATCTGGGTGCTGTCCTGGATGTTGTCCGGTGTCAGCTTCGACACGCTGCACCCGGCCACCGGCGAAGCGATACAGGTGACCAACCTGCTCTCCGGCAGTGAATTTGCCCGCTTCCTTTCCGGCATGGTTACCACCTTTACCGGTTTCGCGCCCCTGGGCGTGGTGCTGGTGGCGATGCTCGGCGTCGGTGTGGCGGAACACAGTGGCTTTATCAATGCGGTGCTGAAGAAGTTGCTGGCGGTAACGCCGCAGCTGCTGCTGACACCCATGCTCATTTTGGTAGCCATCGTCAGCCACACGGCGGTGGATGCCGGTTATGTGCTGGTGATTCCGTTGGGCGGGGTCATCTTCTACGCGGCCGGGCGCCACCCGCTGGCCGGAATCGCCGCCGCCTTTGCCGGAGTTTCCGGCGGTTTCTCGGCCAACTTCGTGCCTTCCGCCATAGATCCGCTGCTGCAGGGCTTTACCCAGACGGCGGCGCAGATCGTCGACACAGACATGCAGTTGAACCCGCTCAACAACTGGTTCTTCACCTCGGCCTCCTGCCTGGTGATCACCCTACTGGGCTGGTGGCTGACCGACAAGGTGATTGAGCCGCGCCTGAAAAATGTCGCCATCGACGGTGACAAGGAAGATATGCCGGCGATTCATGAGCTGGGCGGGCGCGAGAAGAAAGCGCTCTACCTGTCGGTAGCGGTGATGGTGGCCGGCATTGTCGGCCTGGTGGCCTGGATGCTGCCGGAGACCTCTGCACTGCGGGATTCCCAGGGGCAGCTGGCTTCATTTGGCGCGCCGGCGATGAAATCCATTGTGCCGCTGATCTTCCTGCTGTTTATTATTCCCGGCGTGGTGTTCGGCTATGCTGCCGGCACCTTCAAGCAGAGCAAGGACGTGATCGATGCGATGTCCAAGACCATGAGCTCCATGGCCTACTACATCGTGATGGCGTTCTTCTGCGCGCTGTTTATTTCCGAGTTCGCCCGCTCCGGCCTCGGTACGCTGCTGTCGGTGGAGGGGGGCAACCTGCTCGCGGCCATGAACCTGCCGGGCCCGGTCACCCTGATGGGGATTATTCTGTTGGTGGGCTTCGTCAACCTGTTTGTCGGTTCCGCCTCCGCCAAGTGGGCGCTGCTGGCCCCCATCTTCGTACCCATGCTGATGCAGATCGGCTTCTCCCCGGACCTGACCCAGGCCGCCTATCGGGTGGGGGATTCCTCCACCAATATTATCACGCCGCTGATGCCTTACTTCCCGCTGGTGGTGGTCTACTGCCAGCGCTATGTGAAGGGCACCGGTATCGGTACCCTGGTGTCGATGATGTTGCCCTATTCGCTGGTGTTCCTGCTGTGCTGGTCGCTGTTCCTGGTGGCCTACTGGACGCTTGGACTTCCACTGGGGCTGCAGGCGAGCTACACCTACCCCTGATTTACCGGTTAGAGTCTCTGCAACCGGGGGCCGAGTGGCCCCCGACTTTTATGGGCAGCGAGTAAAATGCAAACAGCCTACCTGTATCTGGCAATCGCCATAGTCGCCGAAGTCGCGGCCACCACCGCATTGAAAGCCACCGAGCAATTTACCAGACCCATTCCGACCCTGATCGTTGTCGTCGGTTACGGCATCGCCTTTTACCTGCTGACCCTGGTGCTGCGCACCATACCGGTGGGTGTTACCTACGCCATCTGGTCGGGCCTGGGCATTGTGCTGGTGGCCATCGCCGGAGCGGCGGTCTACAAGCAGGTGCCGGACCTGCCGGCGGTGATCGGCATGGGCCTGATTGTGGCCGGCGTGGTGGTGCTCAATGTTTTCTCCGGTACAGTCAGCCGCTGAGTGCTGATTCTCATCCTGCTCAGCACTTCGGCTGCTCGGCGCCGCTCCCACTCTCTTTTCCCGCTGCGCCTTTTTCGCAATGCGTGCATTTTTCAATCAATTCTCTTGAGGGCTTTGCGCTAGCGCAGGATTTCCGGGGGCAGTGATCCGGTCGTCGACGTTTAATTTGAAATTTAGTTCCAGTAACTTTGCAGATGATAACGATTCCTATTAATATTGGCGCCCTGTAGCGGCCCCGGGTGGCCGCACACTGTTCATTCACTGAGTTACTGAGGGATCGCCATGGGTACCGCTCGCAATCGCCGTCTTCACCAAATCGCTTCGCAGAATGCTTCTACATTGAATCGATCCCTACTGGCCCTGGCCGTAGCGGTCGCCAGCAGCTCTGCAATGGCGCAGACAGGGCAGGGCGAGAATCTGGAAGAGGTCTCTGTCACCGGCGAGCTGAACCTGTCCCGCCAGACTTCCATCGGCAAGCTGGATGTGCCGATTACCGAAACGCCTTTCTCGATTTCCCTGCGCAACAAGGAACTCCTCGACCAGATCGGGGCCAAGTCGGTGCAGGATGCGCTGCAGCATTTCGCCGGTGTTAACGGCGGCACCTACGGAATCGATGCCCGCGGTGACTGGTCCACCATCCGCGGCGTGGACCCGGTACTTTTTATCGATGGCCTTCAGTCCATTTTTGGTAGTTACAGTGGTTCCCGAGCCAACGCCTACGCCTTCGAACGGGTGGAAGTGTTGAAAGGCCCGTCTTCAGTACTCTACGGCCAGGGTTCCACCGGCGGTATCGTCAACCTGGTCTCCAAGCGCCCCAAGAGAGAGTTCGGCGGAGAGGTATTTGTTCAGGCGGGCGATTATGATCGCAAGGTGATTGCCGGGGATATTACCGGGGCACTGGACGGCGAGGGCGAGTGGCTTTACCGCGTGGTCGGATACCAGCGCGACGCCGATGCCCAGGTAGACCACGTGGATGACAACAGTTTGCTGTTGATGCCGTCCATCTCCTGGCGACCCAGTGCGGATACCGAGATCACCTTCCTCACCAGCTACCAGAACGACGAGACCGGCACATCCACCGCGTTTTTACCCTGGGGTGGTACCCGTATCGGGAATGTCAATGGTGAAATACCCACCGACACTTTCCTGAGCGAACCGGGCTGGGACAAGTACGACACAGAGCAGACCGCCTACAGCCTTTGGGCAGACCACCGTTTTAACGACAACTGGGGTATCAACGCCAGTGTTCGCTATTCAGAGGGCGAGGTGGACTACCACTCCATGTGGGCGGCTTTTGACGGTAGCAGACTCAACCCTGACATTCGGCAAGCGCTGCGTACTGCCTATGTGAGCGATGCGACCAGTGATCTGTTTATCTTCGATCTGCGCGCCACAGGCATTTTCAATACCGGCCCTCTCGAGCACCAGGTCTCTTTTGGCGTGGACAGCCAGGATGCCACCATAGATAACGATCGCAGCTATTTTGACGGCGGCATTATCGATATTTTCAACCCTGTTTATGGCAATGTGCCCACTGGCCCCGCGTACTTCCAGTCGTCGGCTTCCACTACAACAGAGCAGCTGGGTTTCTACGTACAGGACCAGGTCAAACTGTACGACTGGGTATTTACCGGTGGCCTGCGCCGCGATAATGTTGAATCCGGTAGCGTCGGTGGTGCCTCGAATGAAGACGATGCGACCACCATGCGATTCGGCGTGATGTATGCCTTTGATAACGGCATTTCGCCCTATGCCAGCTACACGGAATCCTTTGAGCCAGTCGGTGGTGCCGACCGGAATGACCGCTTGTTCAAGCCTGTGGAAGGTGAGCAGGTGGAGGCCGGTGTTAAGTTCCAGCCAGTGGGCACAAACCTCCTGTTCACGGCCGCGACTTATGAAATCAAACAGAAAAACCGCCTGACAACGGACCCGGTAAATCCGACCTTTGATGTGCAAACCGGGGAAGTCACCATAGATGGCGTGGAGCTGGAGGCGAGTGGCAGTTGGGGGAATTTCAACCTGATCGCGAACTTCAGCACCACTAATACTGAAGTCACCGATAGTAACGATCCAGCTGAATTGGGCGACGCCTTGCAGGCTGTACCTGAGCAACAGTTTTCCGTGTGGGGCAACTATGAATTCAGCAGCTGGGTGCCGGGCCTGAACCTGGGATTGGGCTTGCGCCATGTGGGGGAAAGCTACACAGGTATCGACGACAACCCGGTTTTCCCGGACAGCAATCCCGATTACACCCTTTACGATGCCACCATTGGCTATGTCGTGGATAGCTGGAAGTTCCAGTTGAATGCCAAGAACCTTACGGATGAAGTGCATACGACTTCCTGTTTGGCGAGGGGAGACTGTTTCTACGGTGAGCGTCGCTATGTAACGGCGGAGGCCAGGTATACTTTTTAAGGTGAACGACTAAATGGCATCTTCCCTGTGGATGAATGCACTGGCGCCGCTGCTCTGCGGCGCCGGCGTATACTTATTGTGGCGTTCCTGGCGCGGGCGGAAACTGCTCGGCGGCTTTTCCGCAGCCGGCGGCTGGCTGTCAGTGCTCGCCGGTATTTTCATTTGGGCAAGTGCGGCGGGCGGTGAATTCGGCACCAGCTATGCACTGATCGCCGTCAGCCTCGTTGCCTGGATCATCTGTGCCCTGGGTGTCGAGCGGAGGCAGGCCAAGCCGGCGCGCAATGTCGACGTCGCCGTCGCGGATACGCTCGGAGATACCTCCCGTTGGCACAAGTGGGGCACCTTTGTGACGGCGGGCCCCATCGCCTGTGTCGCCACCTGCCTGGTCACTGTCGCCCTCAGCGGTTTGCTGCCTTTCGCCTCCGGCAATCGCATGGCATTCGCCGCCCTCGCGTATCCGCTGGCCTGGGGTGCGGCTTCGGTGTGGATCTGCGCGAGCGCGCATCTCGCCCGCAATGCCCTGATTCTCCTTGCGGTTGCCGCGGTTGCCGCGGTCTTTCTTTTTATGTGACTCCCGGTAAAAAGCGCCCTATGAAGCTCAAACCCTCCCCCGCGCTGGTCAAAAGCTCCCTCTCCGCCCACTCGGTAGTCGGCCTGGTGATCGGTTACCTGATGTACCTGGTCTGCCTGACCGGCGCCCTGGTCGTGTACAAGGATGTCATTCAGCGCTGGGAGCAGCCGGATGTGGCGGAATTCAGCGAGTTCGACAGTACCACCGTCGAAACCGCATTGAATGACTACCTGAGCCGTCAGGAACAGAGCCCGGAATCCCTGTATGTAGTCCTGCCCACCGATCACGAGCGGCGCATGCACCTGTCTGACGGGGAGGCGGAGTGGCTGTTGCGGGAGGACGGAACTCTGGGGGCGGAACCCAGGGAGGGGCTGGCACATCTACTGGTGGAGCTGCACTACTACCTGCACCTGCCGTCGAATATCGGCATACTGCTGGTAAGTGCACTCGGCGCCATGCTGCTGGGACTGATCATTTCCGGTCTACTGGCGCATCCGCGTATTTTCAAGGACGCCTTCCGTTTCCGCCTGGGCGGCTCGCGCCGTCTGGAGCAGGCGGATATCCACAATCGCCTGTCGGTATGGGGCCTGCCGTTTCACCTGATGATTGCGCTGACCGGTGCCTTCTTCGGCCTCGCTGGCCTGCTGGTACTGACCGCCGCACCCGCCTATTACGGCGGCGATCGCGAGGCGCTGATCGCGGATATTTACGGCGGTGATCCGGTAGTGGAGGCGCCAGTGCAGAAAGTTGATGTGGCGGCCGCCCTGGCGGAGCTGCAGCAGCGGGCGCCCGAGGCCGAGCCGATTTACCTGGTGGTGCAGAAGCCCAATACCAGCGGGCAATTCCTGGAGATTGCCGCATCCCTGCCCGGACGGCTGGTCTACTCGGAAATCTACCGCTATGACGCGGATGGAATATATATCAACCACCAGGGATTGTCCGACGGCATCGCCGGGCGCCAGATCCTGTACTCCGTTTACCGTATTCACTTCGGACATTTCGGCGGCGAGGGCACGACTTTCTGGGTGAAGCTGGCCTATCTGCTGCTGGGACTCGCGTTGACGGTGGTCTCGGTCACCGGCGTGAATGTCTGGCTCGCGCGCCGCGGTGGCCGCGACTGGGTCAACGACTTCTGGTGTGCGGGTGTGTGGGGCACCCCGGCCGCCATAGCCATGGCTGCGCTCGGCGCTGTCGTGGGCAATTTTTCTCTGATTGGATTTTTCCTGGCCGGCCTGGTCGCTTGCCTCGGTCTCTCTCTGTGGCTACGGGATGAAACCAGGAGTGCAATGCTGCTCAAGTGGGGCAGCGCTATACTGCTGTTACTGCTGGTGGCGGTACATGGCCTGATCTACCCGGCCCAGGTCGGACAGGGGCCGGTACTGGCAGTGCACACGGTAGCGTTGCTACTCGCGGCCTGGTTTGTGTGGGCGGGTTATCGCCAGGCGGCGGGAATCAAGGCCGCAGAAGCAAGCCGGGGTGGCCTGGCGGTTTAATGGCTCAAGGGCGGCGCAGCATCTCGATATGGGCTATGCCGTCCTCGTCGTAAGGCCCGGAAACCTGCTCAAAGCCAAACTCTCCATAGAATTTCTTCAGGTATTGCTGCGCTGAAATACGGATCGACGCCTGTGGAAATTCCCGTTGCGTGTTTTCAATGGCACGCCGCATCAACTCCCGGCCCAGGCCGGTGCCGCGCGCGGATTCGCTGGTCAGGACCCGGCCGATAGATGGCTCCGTGTATTTTTTGCCGGGAAAGACAACGCGCAGATAGGCGAACAGCGACTCGCCGCTCCAGCCAGACAGGTGCCAGGCGAATTGGTCCCTGCCGTCGGCATCCTGGTAGGGGCATTCCTGCTCCACGGCGAAGACCTCCTGGCGCAGGCGCAGGATTTCATAAAGCTGGTCTCGGGTCAGCTGACCGAATGAAGACCAGTGCCAGTGAATTGCCATGGAATATTGAGTTTCTCGTTAACGGCCGGAATTATTGATCGCGGGCTAATTCATCCCGATTAAAGTGGCCGTTCTGCAAGTAATGAATGACCTGCGCTATCACCTTGTCATTTTTCATCATAAAAACGTGGGTTACCGGCATTGCCAGGTGATCGTTCATCCCCTCCAGCTTGGTGCTCTCCACCGAGACCTTGCCGTCATCCGAGTCGGGAATCATCTGCGACAGTATCAGGTTGATGCTGCGGGTGCCGGCGATAATGCCCACATCGAAATCTGCACTGCCCAGATTGTTCGGCACACTCAATTCGCCGGTGCCCAGCTGCAGGCCGGCGTCGCCGAGCATAAAGCGGAAGCCGGGGAAATCCCCCAATTTGTCCACCACTTCGCTGCCATTGTTTGGCGGCCCCAGCATGACAACGTGGTTGAGATTGTCGATCGGCACCCGGCTCAGGTATTGCCTGACCAGTATGCCGCCCATGGAGTGGGTGACGAAATTGACTTGCTCCTGCCCTGCGCACTTATCCAACGCCGGCGCTATGGCCCTGCCGGCCAGTTCCTCAATGGGAAAGTCTGTCGATGGATAGTCGACATTGACTGCGGTAAAGCCGGCCGCGGCCACGGCCTTTTCCAGTTTGGCCATGGACGAATCGGACTTGCCCAGGCCGTGCAGCAGTATCACGCAGGCGGCGTGACTGCCGGCGGACAAAAACAGCAGCGAAAACGACAGGAATGTGAGAGCCCACTTCATGGTTCTGCCCCAATTGGAATATACGGGCCAGTATGCGCAGTCGGGGCTTTGATGCCAAGTCCGATGAATTCCATGCAATCCGCCGGCGACAGTGCATTGCATGCTTTACATGCGGTGCGGTTCAACTAGATTCCATGGCAGTGTGCGGGCGAATCGGATGGGATCCCGGAGTGAGTATCCGTTGGGAGCACTTCAGTCACGAGGCGGATATGGGGCTGCGTGGCTACGGACAGACAATGGCGCAGGCCTTCGAACAGGTGGCGCTGGCGCTGACTGCGACGGTGACCGAACTGGATAGGGTGGCGCCGCAGCAGCGCGTGGATATCGACTGCGAGTGCGCGGATCCGGAATTGCTGCTGGTGGACTGGCTGAATGCCCTGATCTACGAGATGGCCACGCGCAAACTGCTGTTCTCCCGCTTTGAAATCACCATCGAGGGAGGCAGGCTCGATGCCAGCGCCTGGGGCGAAATGGTGAACCGGAGCAGGCACAGGCCAGCGGTGGAAGTGAAGGGCGCTACCTATACGGCGCTGCAGGTCGCACAGCAGGAGAATGGCGACTGGCTGGCCCAGTGCATTATCGACGTTTAAGGCGATTTCAATGAGTCAGGAATACCCCCTGCAGCGGGAATCCGAATTCAGCTGGCGTATAGATCCCAGCGGCAAGATGCGCGTGCCCGGGATTATCTACGCCGACGAGACGCTGATCCGGGAAATGGATGACAAGGTGTTCGAACAGCTGTGCAATGTGGCCAGCCTGCCGGGCATAGTGCAGGCGGCCTATGCGATGCCGGACGCCCACTGGGGTTACGGTTTTCCCATCGGCGGCGTGGCGGCCTTCGACCCGGATTTGGGCGGCGTTGTCTCCGCCGGTGGTGTGGGTTTCGATATTTCCTGCGGTGTGCGCGCCCTGCGCACCGGCCTCTCCATCGAGGAAATAGAGCCGGTCAAGAAACAGCTGGTGGATGCACTCTTCAGACAGGTGCCTGTCGGTGTCGGCAGCACCGGTCGCATTCACCTGAACGACAAGGGCATGACCGCGATGCTGAAGGGTGGGGCGCGCTGGGCGGTGGAGCAGGGCTTCGGAGAACCGGGGGACCTGGAGCGCATCGAGGAAAAGGGCTGCATGGCCGGGGCGGATCCGGGGGAGGTATCGGCGCGGGCGCGCAAGCGTCAGCAGGACGAGATGGGCACGCTGGGTTCCGGCAACCACTACCTGGAAGTGCAGCGGGTGGCGGAGATCTACGATCCGCGTATCGCCACCGCCTTCGGCCTGAGGGAAAACGACGCGGTGGTATTTATCCACTGCGGCTCCCGCGGCCTGGGCCACCAGATTGGCACCGAGTTTCTGAAATACATGGTACTGGTTGCCAGCAGGCATGGTATCGAGCTGCCGGATCGGGAACTGGCCTGCGCACCGATCAATTCAGAACTGGGCCAAGCCTACCTGGGTGCCATGCGCGCCGGCATCAATTGTGCCCTGGCCAACCGCCAGATCATCACCCACCTGACCCGGCAGGTCTTCGCCGATGTGTTGCCGAAGGCGGACCTGACGCTGATCTTCGACGTGTCCCACAACACCTGCAAGCTGGAAAGCCACCCGGTGGCGGGCCGGCAGCGCAAGCTGTATGTACACCGCAAGGGCGCCACCCGCGCCTTCGGGCCCGGCAATCCGGAAATCCCCGAGACGCTGCGCGCGGTGGGGCAGCCGGTGCTGATCGGCGGTTCCATGGGCACCGAGTCCCATATTCTCGCCGGCTCGGAGCAGGGTGCCGGGCTGTCCTTCAATTCCGCCTGTCACGGCGCCGGCCGCGCCATGAGCCGCCACCGGGCCACCAAGCTGTGGCGGGGCCGCTCCGTCGTGGACGAGCTGGCGGAACGTGGCATCCTTATCCGCAGCCCGTCTATGCGCGGTGTGGCGGAGGAGGCGCCCGGCGCCTACAAGGATGTGCGCGCGGTGGTGGATGCGGCGGAGAAGGCCGGCCTCGCAAAAAAAGTCGCGCGGATGGAGCCGCGCCTTTGCATAAAAGGGTGAATTTTTATCAGGGGCTGGCAGGCTGGTCGCCGCTTCTTGTGGTGGCGCGGTAGAGAAAGCGACGGTTGACTTCGCTGTGGGGTTTCAGTGCCAGGCGTTCATTGGCGAAGGCTTCCGCCAGTTCCCTGCGACCGGCGCGCAGCGCCGCTTCCGTCAGTGTCCAGTCGATAATATCCCGCTGCGCGTGACTGCCGCCGAAACTGTTGGCAATAGCGCGCGCGCCGTACAGCTGTTCTACAGCCTTGTGGTAGTCGCCGCGCCAGAAGGCGGTGAAGCCCTCGATCAGGGGCAGGCCGGTATGCCAGGCCCAGCGGGCCACTTCCGTGTCGTTGCTGCTGGCGGCGCGGATACTGTTGGCGATTCGCTCCACATCGGCATCGCGCCCGGCGCCGAGGAGGGCCATGACGCCGTGCCAGTCATTGAACGGGTAGTGGCGGCCGTCGGCGTGTTTTTCCCATGCTTGCGCCAGTTCTGTCCAGCGCTCACTGAGGTCGCGGCCGGCCAGCGCCAGGCGCCACAGCAGGGCCGAGGCATCCACCAGGTCCAGGGCCATATCGCTCCGCAGGCCGCGTATGGGCCCATCGTAAATGGCGAGTGCCTGATCCACCTGGTCCAGGTCCAGGTGGTATAGGGCCTTGTGCCACCAGTTGTGCACGCGAAAGAAGTTGTCGTCACCGGCCCAGAAGGGCTCGCGTTCCGCCATCCAGTCGATACCTTCCTCCGCGCGGCCCTGCATTTCCAGGACATGGGCGACGGCGTGGTGGGCCCAGCAGTCGAAAGGTTGCAGTTCGATGGCCGAGTGCCCGTATTCCTCTGCGCGCCGGTAGTCGCCGCATTCTTCCAGGCCGAAGGCGTACATCCCGAGCAGAATCGAATAGCCGGGCACCTCCGCAGACCAGTGTGGCAGTATCCGCGCTATGCGGTCGCGCAGGTTGCGGGTGCCGGCGCGGTAGAAATCCATCAGGTGCCCGCACTGGATGCCGAGCAGGTCGCGCGGATAGGTCGCGTTGTGGTAGTCCAGCATCGTCGCGGCCCTGGTCCAGTTGCCGGCCATCAGTTCCGTGAGCACCGAGATGTGGGATTCAGCGCGTTCATCCAATGGCAGTGACCTGGCGTGCACGACGACTCTCTGTGCCTGCAGAGATGCGGCGGGTTCGGTGGCGGTGGCGTAGAGATAGGCCTTGAGGATATGTGCCATGACAAACTGTGGCGCCGCCTGAATCGCTCGCTCCAGCGGCGCAAAGGGATCGCCGCTGTAGAGGTTGAAGGACTCCAGCGCCTGGCCATACAGATCCAGGGCTTGGGCCGAGGCGCCCGACAGCGAATTGCCCTGCTGGTCAGTGAGCACGGTGGCCTCCCGTTTGCCGAGAATATCCGGGGCGCTATCAGGTGGAGTTGCCGTTTTCCAGCGCGGAGGTTTTCGGCCCGGACTTCAACACTGTGTGCAGCTTGTAGTGGGCCGACTCATTGCGCTGCGCGGCATTGCGCATCAGGAAGACCTGAACCGTATAGAGGCCATCTGCGGGCACTATGGCGGAGTAGCTGTTGCCGTCAACGGAGCCGGTAAACAGGGCCTCTTCGCCCGGATCCTTGCCCGGCGCGTAGATATTGAAGTAGTTGCTGGCGTTGTCTGTCTGCAGCAATACGTGCAAATGCTGCCCGGCCGTGGCGCCCAATCGGTATGTCGCCGTGTCGTTGCCGCGGATGGTGCCGTCGGAAGTGGTCTCGGAAGTGGTGCTGAAAGTGGTTTCGCTCTGGGAGCGGAAATTCCCAGCACCTGTGCCCTGTGCCTGGTCTGCAGCGGGCAGGGCCAGCAGCTCCGCCAGCGAGTAGTTCCGGTGCATTTTCATGATCTTACCTCCGCCTGTCTGTTCGGGAAACCCTCCCCAAATTAAAGCACAGGTATTGCGCGTGGAATTTTGCGGCCCGGGATGTGCAGGAGCGCGGCCTTCAATAGATCGGCGGCGAAGGCGCGAGCGGCCCCGTTTATTGTTGCGGAACAGGCAGGTATAGCGAAACAGATGGATGGAGCCGTGTACCGCCTCGGGGCTGCCTTTCTCCTACTTCTTGGGCGGGCGGGTAAATAACCTGTCTGCTGCCAGCACCCGCTGAATCGCATTGGCAATATCCTCCGGTACCTCCTCCTGCAGATAATGTCCGGCACTGGTTTTGGGCACATTGGCGTCGGGGAGCAGATTGCGGTTTACGCGCCATGCTTCGCCCAGTATTGGATCCTTGCATCCCCACAACAGTTCCACAGGTTTGGCGAAAGCCCGTGCCCAGCGATCCACCAGGGCCAGCTCGGCAATGGTGGGATGCTCCAGGGTGGTGGGAACCATACGCGTGAGAGCCAATGGTGCGGTGCGGTCCCGCAGGGCGCGCAGCGGATACCTGTAGGCGCGCTTTTCTCGTCGGCCGATACTCTTCGGGTCCCCCTGGACCCAGGTCAATAGTGGTAGCGGAAGATTGAGCAGGCGGAATGCTACGTCGGCGATCAGCGGCATATTGGCAAAACGGAAGTACGGCGTTACCTTCGGCGGCTTCCTGAGCAGGCGCAGGTAGGTGTTGGAAAACACCGCACCGGTAAATCGCTCGGGATTCATCGCCGCCGCCAGTCCAACCACCGGACCACCCCAGTTCTGTCCTGCCAGGGTGATATCCTGCAGGTCCAGGGCGCGAATCAGGTCGGACAGCTGAGGGCGGGCGCATCGCTGAACAGCTTGCTAGTCATTTTGGAATTTACCGCATGGACCACTAGCCTGCTTACGTTACCGCGCCTTCCTGCTGTGGAGTTTTACAGTGTAGTTGGCGATACCCCCCGCGCAACAAGATGCGAATGGGTCCTTAAATCACCCCGGGTTTGTTGGGGGAGCGGGTTGCGGCGAGGCGATCAGCAATTCTTGAGCGCCTGCACAAACTGCTGTGGCCTGTCGGGTGTCACCACCAGGGTGCGCTCCGGAAAACGCAGGACCACGGCTTTCGACATATCGGTGGCAAAGACGCGGTAGCGCCCCAGCCCGCTGTTGCGATACAGGCCGATATAGCCGAACAGGCCGCCGTTGCCAAACAGGCGAATGGAACCGCGCATCGCCTCCGGGTCGGATTTTACCTCGATCAGCTCGCCCAGTGCGAAGCGGGTTTTCCACCCTGGCCTGAGTATCAGCAGGTTATCGCCCTCAATACGGTAGCCGCGGATGGCAAAGAGGGCGCTCACAATGAGAATGGCCGGGGGCAGCAGTATGGCGGCGGAGTAGAATCCCGAGTGCGCTTGCGGCGCCTTGCCCATCAACAGCAGTGGAATGCCGAGCAGTAACAGTGTGGACAGGGCGGTGATCCATTTCAGCTGGTGGCTCCAGGGCGCGCGGAATTGACGGTGATCCATGTTTTGTTGTGTACCGGGTTGTCAATAGAAGTTCGTCCAATCTTAACCCCGCAGTCGAGCCGGCGGCAAAATGCTGGCCGATGCAGGGTTGGGCGGAAAAGTCAGTCAATCTGGTTGGAAAGTAATCGCGGATCGACTTTACAATTGCCCGCGCAAGGCAATGGAAACGGTAGCTGCGGGTTTGTAGATGGTGAGACGTATTTCCAACGGTAACAATCTATCCGCCCTGGTCGTGGAGGGCGGTGCTATGCGCGGTATCTTTGCGGCGGGGGTGCTGGACGCCTTTATCGAGTCGGGCTATCTGCCATTCGACTTTGCGATTGGTGTCTCTGCCGGCTCCACCAACCTGATCGGATACCTGGCGGGAGATCACGGGCGCAACCGCAGGATACTGCTGGACCACGCGCGCCGGGCAGATTTCATCGACTGGCGGCGCTACCTGAAAGGCGGGCACTTCTGCGATGTCGGCTGGCTCTGGCATGCCTCCTACGACGATGTGCCGCTGAATATCCGCCGCTATCTCGACAATGATGTGCCGCTCTACGCAGTCACCACCAGTATCGATAGCGGGCAGGCCTGTTACCTGCAGGTGACGGCGGAGAATATGCACGAGGTCTTTCCCGCATCCTGCGCCATTCCGCTCTTTTACCGCGACTTCCCCCGGGTCAATGGTGAGCCGATGACCGATGGTGGCCTGGCGGATTCCATTCCGGTGATCAGGGCTTACGAACAGGGCGCGCGCGATATTACCGTGGTGCTGTCGCGGCCCCTGGGCTATCGGAAACGGGTTAGCCCGAAGCCGAAACTGATGCAGCAGTTTTTCCACGACCACGCGCGGCTGTTTGAAGCAGTGCTCGACAGGGCGGAGCGTTACAACCGGGCGCTGGACTTTATCCAGTCGCCGCCGGAGGACTGTCGTGTAACCGTGATAGCGCCGCCTGCGCATTTCCCCGTGGGGCGTTTTACCCGCGAGGCCGCGCTGCTGGAGCAGGGATACCAGTGTGGCAGGGAGTCGGGGCTAGAACATCTTCGCTCGGAGGGCGAGCGAGTCCCAGGTTCAGATTGATGTCGGAGGCCTATGCCAGGCCCCGCAGGGCATTGAAGGTAAGGCCTATCAGCATCAATGTCGACAGCACGAATATCCCGAAACGCACTTCAATCCTGTTGACCAACGCCTGGAACAGGCTGTGAATCACCCGCAGGCCGACATAGGCCCAGGCCAGCAGCAGGTTGGTGCCGCTCCCTTCCCCCATCAGCGCCAGGGACAGCGCGACAGCATAGAAAATGGTGGGCTGTTCCATCAGGTGATTGTAATTGTCCGCCTTCCAGCGCACCGACGCGGGCAGGGTGTTCACCTGCTCGCCGCGCGGGGCCTGGGGATCCAGTTGCAACTGCGCGCGCCTGATGGCCGGCAGGCGGGTGGCGTACATCCAGACCCACATGACCAGTGACCAGGCAACCAGGACGACAACCGGGGCGAGGATGGAGCTTTCGCTCGGCATTGATCTCTCCTTTTTTATTTATTATTGATGCGGAGTCCGCGCGGTGGGTGCGGGTTACTTGTCGCTATCGAACAGGTAGGGAAACAGCCGACGCTTCTGCTCTTCTGTCAGAGCTTCGACCCGGCGGATATTGTTTTCCGGAATGGATTCCGGATCCGGGTAATTCTTCAATACCCGCTCGATACTGGCCTCGCGGAGCAGATGCAGTATCGGGTAGGGCGCTCGGTTGGTCAGGTTCTCCGCATCACCTGGTGCAGTGCCGGCGAACTGGTAGTCGGGGTGGAAGCTGGCCAGCTGGTAGATGCCGGTGTAGTCGCGGCGTTCTATCAGCCACTCGGCCAGCTCGAGGAACTGATTGAAGTCGGCGAAGTCCCGAAGATGGTTCGGCACTATCAGCAGGGTGGTTTCCACTTCTTCAGCGAGGCTGCTGTCCAGGAGCTGCATTTCCTCGAGCAGCTCCGCCATCAGCACCTCGTCGTCCCGTGCCCCGCTGACCCTGTAGCGGATCTGGCCCGCGCGCATGGGCCTGCGCGCGAAGGGGCAGAGATTCAGGCCGACCACCACATCCGCGAGCCACTGCTGTACCGCCGCGACGACCGCCTGCTCCATCAGAGACGCCCGCTTACCACATCAGGTCGTCGGGGATCTGGTAGTCCGCGTAGGGATCGTCTTCATCCGCCGGGGCGCTGTCCGCTGCCGGCTGCACGACTATATCGGCATTGCGCTCGGCGATCTTGTCGGCGATGACCCGGGGCACCAGTTCGAACTGCTCGTCCAGGCCGACGATCACCAGGCGCCCGGCCACCAGGTGGTCGCGTACCGCCTCGGTGACGTAGATGGCCTTGATCTTCTTGTCAAAGGTGAAGTTGTAGGCGATATCGCCGTTGCCCTTCGGCTGTCTGTTGGTCGCCACCAGCTGCTTGATCTGCGCGGCTATGGCCTTCTTCTGGGCAGCGGCGTCGCGCTCGGCGTTCAGGGCGCGGTCCCTGGCCGCCTTTTCGGCGCGCGCCAGTTGTGCGGCGGCCTTGGTCTCATCGACCTGGGGCTGTGCGGATTTCTTGGCGACTTTCTGCTGTTTGCGCTTTTCCTTACTGACCTGTTTGGCCTTCTTGCTATCGACGAGCCCGGCTTTCAGCAGTTGGTCTTGCAGTGAGGACATGGTGTTTTACCTGCGAATTCATTGAGCGGCGGCAATGCCGTGAGGCCCGCAAGCGGCGACTGCCGCGGAGAGGGGCGCATCTGGTTGTGGGATTTTACCCGATGTCTGTACCCGGTTGGTACCGAGGGCATTCGGCAGGGCCAACTCGCGCTCAGGCAACCCGGGCCTTCAACCGCCCCTTGGCCGCGCCCAGCAGCAGGCGCGAATAGATTTTGTGGAAGCCGAGCAGGGCGTTGAAGACCGGGCCTATACCTGGGGCGCCTGTCCCGCTGTCCGCTTTCGGCAGCACCGCCGAGCCGAAGTACAGGCGCGTGCCCGGGGCTCCCTCGGCCCGTCTGGGCATCGACATCAGCCAGGAGCGGGTGCGACCGTAGATGTCGCAAAGCAACAGCTGGTTATCCGCGCGCCCCTCGACGCGCCAGGCAGCGAACTCGTCGATACTGCCTGCGGCCAACCGCTCAGCCTCCTCGTCCGTAGACGGCCTGGACAGAGTCCAGTGCAGGATCAGCCGCTCCAGCTTGAAAATGCCGGTGGTGTAAAAGGCCGCTACATACTGTTCCTGTGAAATCCCGGTAGCCATATCCGTTCTATAGCAGTCGGTGTAGCAGCCAGGCTTCCGGTAGCGGTTTAGGAGGGCATCTTCCGGGATAGGGCAGCGTCGGATCGCATTCAAGGGGTGGCTCCTGCCTGCTCAGATTGTGGCGATAGTTTACCCGGGTGTGGGTCTGCTTGCAGTCGCACTCTTGGGGTCAATGAGTTGCGGCAACGAAATGGGTAGTGATCGGGCTCCCACTACAGCCACCTGCGCACCCGGGAGAGATTGCTACTGATTGCATTCCCCTGGCGCTCGACTGGTCGTTTGTGGAAATGAATTCCGCTTTTTCGGAGGGGTCAGTCGGGGCTGCCAATGGCCCTGGCCGGCACGCCTCCGACAACTTTTCCGCTGGAGACGTCCCTGGTTACCACGGCACCGGAAGCGATAATCACATTGTCGCCGATGGTGACCCCGGGGTTGATGATCGCACCGGCGCCTATCCAGACATTGTCACCCATGGTAACCGGGAGACCGTACTCCAGCCCGCTGCGCCTTTCATCCGGGTCGGTGGGGTGGGTTGCGGTCAGAATACTGACCCGCGGACCGATAAGGCAATTGTCGCCGATACGGACCTCGCAAACATCGAGGACAACCAGATCGAAGTTTGCGAAAAAGTTATTGCCCAGGTGGATGTTGTAGCCATAGTCGCAGCGGAATGTCGGTTCGATCGCACAGTTTTCAGGCTTGGTGCCGAGCAGTCTATGCAGCAGCCTGTCGCGCAGCAAGCGGGTTTCCGGTGCCGAGTTGTTATACTCGTGGCACAGCTGGCGTGCCCGCAGGCGCTCCTCTGCCAGCGCAGTATCCGCTGCGTTGTAGAGATCCCCGCGCAGCATTTTGTCTTTTTCCGATTCGCCCACTGCTTGTCTCCCCTAATCCGCCAGTAAACCAGATTCTTGCAAATGTACCTTTACTTGTTCGACAGAGCAGGCTTGACGGGCGCGGATTCCCAGTCGCCTGGCCGCGATCACGTTGGTCGGATTGTCGTCGAAGAAGAGTACCCGCTCCGGTGCCACATTCAGGGCGTCCATCACATGGCGGAAGGCGCGAAGATCGGGTTTTGCCAGTGCCATCCGGTGCGAGGCGAAGATCTGGCTAAAGTACTGGGGCAAACGGAATTCATTGACCAGTCGCGGCCAGTGAAGTTCGTTGGTATTGGTCAGCGCAGCCAGGTGGTGGGATTTCCGCAGTTGCAACAGAAGGTCCCGGGCGCCCGCGAAAAGGCCGATTGGCCAGCGGGTAAACTGGTCGATTATTTCCGCATTGTCGACCTCGAGCCCCAGATCCCGTTGCAACCTTCGGGCAAATTCATCGGGCGAGAGTTCGCCACATTCGAAGCGCAGTGCCGTTTCTGATTGGAACCAGCCAATGCTGTCGAACGTCTGTCCGCTAGACAGCCATTCCGGTGGCAGGGGGCTGGAGCGCAGCTCGATCAGCACGCCGCCCAGATCAAAAAGAACCACTTCGATATCGATGCTCATGATGCGGATAAATATGACGAGTTAGTAAATCGCGCAGGCCTGTTGCTCGTTGCGGGCATATTGATGCTTCGGTGAATTTGGCCGTGACCGGTCCGTTCTGACCGAGCATAGCGAACTATTCTCGCAATTGGCAGTGGTGGGGCAAAAACTCGGGATGATATCGATTTTCAACACTAAATAGTGCGCGGATCCTCTTTGTCGGGATATTGCTCTGAGCGCAGAGCTTTGCTGCATCCCCCCGTTTCCCCGTCATTCCAGCTGGTCAATATTTGTCCTCCCGCCTCCGGGCCCCTGTTGCTATACTCCGCGCCCCCTGACAGCAGCACCATGTTTTTCCGGAGAGATCCATGTCTGAATTACAGTCCGACGCACTCTGTGATATCGGCTTTATCGGCGCCGGGGTGATGGGCAAGAACCTGATCCTGAACCTGGCCGATAACGGCTACAAAGTCTGCGCCTACGACCTGGATCAGAACCGCCTCAACGCGCTGCTGGAACAGGATGCAAAAGAACGCGGCGATCGGCCGCCGCGGGTGCAGGGCTGCAACTCCTACACCGAGCTGCTGGCCAAGGTGAAGGCGCCGCACCTGATTATTCTCTCCGTACCCGCCGGTGCGCCGGTGGACGATGTGTGCAACAAGTTGCTGGATGCTGGCCTGAAAGCCGACGACATCGTCGTCGATACCGGCAACAGCCTGTGGACCGATTCGGTGGAGCGCTGCAGGCGCTACGAGGGCAAGCTGATTTTCTTTACCACCGCGGTTTCCGGTGGCGAAGTGGGCGCGCGCTTCGGGCCATCGCTGATGCCCAGTGGCGATCCCTACGCCTGGAGTCGTATCGAGCCGGTGTGGCACGCCATCGCCGCCAAGGTGGATCCGGCCAGCGGCCAGCCGATCGAGCGCTTCGAGCCCGGCAACCCGGTGAAAGAGGGCGAGCCCTGCGCGGCCTATATTGGCCCCATAGGTTCCGGCCACTATGTGAAGATGGTGCACAACGGCATCGAGTACGCCGATATGCAGATGATCTGCGAGGCATACCACGTGATGCGCAGCGCGCTGGCAATGTCGCCGGCGGATATCGCCGCGGTCTTCCGCGAGTGGAACCAGGGACCGCTGAACAGCTACCTGATCAGTATCAGCGCCGAGGTGCTGGCCACGGTGGATGCGGATACCGAGCAACCGCTGGTGGACGTGATTCTCGATAGGGCCGGCCAGAAGGGCACCGGTCTCTGGACCGCGGTCAGCAGCCTCGAAGTGGGTTGCCCGGCGCCGAGTATTGCCGAGGCAGTATTCGCCCGCTCGTTGTCCACACGCAAGGTGCTGCGCTCGCGCGCGGCGAAGAAGTTGCAGGGGCCGACTGTGGAAGCCATAGCCCCGGCCAGGCGCGCCGAGGCCATTGCGCAGCTGCACGACGCCCTCTACTGCGCCAAGATCTGCGTCTACGCCCAGGGCTTCGACCTGATGAAACTGGCTGCGCGGGAGCAGGGCTGGCAGCTGAACTTTGCCGAGATAGCGCGTATCTGGCGCGCCGGCTGCATTATCCGCGCCGTATTCCTGCAGTCCATCAGCGACGCCTACGAGCGCGATGTAAAACTCTCCAACCTGCTGCTGGACGATTTCTTTGTACAGCAGATTGCCGAGCACCAGGGCAACTGGCGCCGCGCGGTGGCTGACGCCACCCTGAACGGTATTCCGGTTCCGGCGCTGTCCTCGGCGCTCAGCTACTACGACGCCTTCCGCATGGAATCCCTGCCGGCCAACCTGCTGCAGGGCCAGCGCGACTTCTTCGGTGCCCATACCTTCTCGCGGGTGGACCGCCCGGAGCAGCAGAAGTACCACGTGCAGTGGAGTGAGCCGGGGCGGCCGGTGGTGGAAATCTGATTTCCCGAATGATGTGAATGTAGGTCAGGGGGCACAATACTCTCTCCTACCTACATGCTTGGTTCAGGATCGGGCGTCGCCGCTCAGTCGCGCAGAATCTTGAAACTCCCCGGCCGCGCGCGTTCTGTGCCACTGCTGCTGGCGGATGCCTCTGCACTGCTGAAGTAGCTGGCCACTAGGCTGAGGCCCTGCCGGTCGCCATCCAGTGTGAAGCTGTCGCCGCCACTGGCGGGGTAGAAGGCGCAGGCCTCCCCCGGATCGCAGATGGTGCCATTGGCATTGAGGTCCGAGCCGGCGGCGACGACGTAATCACCGGGTTCTATGCCGGTGAACTCGAACGGATACTCGCCGTTGTCGGTGGACAGGCTCAGCTGCTGCAGGGTTTCGTACTCGCCGTCCCCGACCGGTTTCACCAGCAGGATATACAGGTGCCCCGCGTAGTGGCCGCTGCTGCTGCTGCCCACTTCCATATTGACCGGCAGCCGGTAATCGTCGGTGCCGCTCATGGGGAATACCACTTCGCTGTTGTAGATACCGTCGGACAGGTCGCTGCGGTTTACGCTGACGCGGTAGGTGCCGAAGCCGCTGGCATCCACATCGTCAGTAGTCTGCACGCCGGTGATCCAGTCGGCACCCGGTAGAGGGCTGCCGGATACCGAAGCGCCGTCGGCGCCCAGGTTGCGGATCTCCACCTGCAATTCCGTATGCACTCCGGCGAAATTCAGCACCTCCGGATCGGCGCTGATCACCGGCTCTGTCACTTCCTGGCCGGCCGCCTGTACCGCCTTGTAGGCGTCCAGCAGGCCGTGGCCGTAGACGGGGTCGCGCCCGCTCTCGCCCAGGTCGCGGGTCAGTTGGCCGTCGATCAGCAGTGCGTCCAGGTCATCCGGTGTCAGGTCCGGATTGGCGGCTTTCATCAGTGCAAAGACGCCGGCGGCGTGGGGGCTGGCCATTGAGGTGCCCTGCAGCCTGGCGTAGCCAGCGGTGTTTGCCACGCTCTCTTCGACGTGAGTGCTGAGCACGCCGTCGCTGAAGCCGTCACCGTCCGCGTCGGCGGTCATATCGCCGCCGGGCGCGGCCAGGTCGACCCAGTCGCCGAAGTTGGAGTAGGGCGCCCTGTCGTCGTTGAAATCGGTGGCGCTGACGGCGATGACCCCTTTCATCGCCGCCGGATAGATGGGTGTGTCACCGTTGTCGTTGCCCGCTGCCGCCACCAGTAAAACGCCGGTGGCGCGGGCGTCGCTGATGGCGTCCTGCAGTGTCTGCGACAGGCCGGAGCCGCCGAAGCTCATATTGATCACGTCGGCTCTACGCGCGGGCACAGTACCCGAGTCGTTTTCCAGCCCGGCTGCGTAGCGCACCGCCTGGGCCGTGTCGTAGCTGTTGCCGCCGGAAACCCCCAGCACGCGCAGTGGCATGATGCGGGTCTGCCAGCCGACACCACTGACACCGGCGCCGTTGTCGGTGAGGGCGCCGGCGGTGCCGGCCACATGGGTGCCGTGCCAGGAACTGCGGTTCTGCAGGGCCAGGTCACCCTCGTCCTCCGGGTCGCTGTCTATGCCGTCGCCGTCACGGGCGCTCTCCGCATCACTGATAAAGTCATAGCCATCCACCAGCTTGTTTTCGAAATCCGGGTGGCCGCTGAAGATACCGGTATCCAGCACCGCCACTATGGCGTCGCCGCTGCCGGTGGTGATATCCCAGGCTTCGGGCAGGTGGATATTGCGGTAGTGCCACTGGCGCAGGTAGAGGGGATCGCTGGGGGCGCGCAGTGCCCGGTAACGGTAGTTGGGTTCCGCGTATTCGACCGCTGCATCCGCCTGCAGCGCCTTCAGTTCCATCAGTGTGCGCAGCTTGCGCAGCGCGCGGGGGCCGGCGCGGGGGTGGGTGCGCTGTAGCGGCGGGAGGCGCGGCGGCTCGGCGGAGGCGTCTGCCAGTCGGTAGCGGCGCGGCCTTTCACCTTCGGCCCCGGCCAGGGCACGCACCTGGCCGCCGCCGGTCGAGCGCTTCCATCGGACGATCAGTTCCCCGGGGGCGAAGTCGTTGCCAATGGACGGGGAGGAGAGGAGGCCGCCACGGTCATCGCTACTGTCGATCTGCAGTGTGTAGCCGCTGATCCCGGCCTTGGCGTGCACCCGTAGCAGATAGTCGCCGCTCTCCGGGACCTGGATGGATTCGCCGCTGGTGATGCCGGTGCTGGATGCGACCGGATTGCCGGTATCGGTGGGATCGTAGAGGTAGAGGTCCAGGTCGGTGCTCAGGGCGTCCGCCAACTGGTGCTCGTGGATGGTCAGGCGGATGCTCTGTCCCCCGGATAGCGGCAGGCGGAACCAGTCGTTGTCATCGCCCTGGGACTGGAAGCGGTGGCCGGCCTCGCCGCTGCCTTCGGCGCTGGCGAATCCGCCCAGCACCACCGGGTTACCCAAGGCCTGGGCCTGGTCGGGGCTGTTGTTGGGGGTGCTGGGTGCGCCGGGGTCGTTGCTGTCGGAGTCGGTGTCGCTGAAGCGCTCTGTGTGCACGCTGCCGGCTACTCGGTGGCCGCTGGCTCCGTTGTCACCCGACCCGTCGCCGCCGTTACCAGTATCACCGCCGCCGTTACTGCCACCACTGTCGCTGTTCTGGGCGGAAGAAGAACCGCCGCCACCGCCGCCGCAGGCGCCGAGGGAGATAAGCAGTAGAAGCAGCAGGAATCGGGCGGCGATAGTCATGGGTACGGGGCGGCCTGGCTTGGTGTCATTGACGGTGGCAGCATTGAGACAGCGGCCACGGCCAGATGATCCCAAATGCCAAACGGCGGCTCAACCTGAGCCGCCGTATTCGTCGTGCAGGCGCCACCACTGGTAGGGCGGTTCCTGCGGCCAGCCCTCCGGCGAATTCTCCCACTGTTCCTGTCGGCCCAGCGGGGTAAGATCCAGGAAAGACCAGTTGCTGCCCAGGGCCTCGACGCCGCGACCGCTGGTGTAGTAGCTGTGGAATATCCGCTCGCCGTCGCGCAGGAAGATGTTCAGCCCAAAGCTGCCGTCGACGCCGAAGTCGGGATTGAAGCCGTCGAGTGTGGAATACCAGGGGATCTCCCAGCCCATGCGGCGCCGAAAAGTTTCGATCTCATCGATCGGGGCGCGGGATACCAGTACCAACGAGGTGTCGCGGGCGTGCAGGTGCGCCAGGTGGCCGATATTGTCGACAAACATGCAGCAGCCGGAGCAGGGATTTTTGTCGGCGTGCTTGAGCATATGGTGGTAGACGATCAACTGGCGGCGCCCGTCGAACAGGTCCAAAAGGCCAGCGCGACCGGTGGGGCCTTCGAAGGTGTACGCCCTCTCGACCGCAACCACCGGCAGCCGGCGCCGTTCGGCGGCCAACTGATCCCGCTCTCGGGTGGCCGCCTTTTCCTTTACCAGCAACTGCTCGCGGGCGGCCTCCCACTCGGCTCTGGAAACTATTTTGGGTGGGGACATGGCTATTCTCCTTTCAGGTCACTACCCGATTGGGTCGAACTGAGGCGGCGCATATCGACAATTTTCTTTCCGGAAGGCGGCACTGTCCGGGGGAATCAGAAAACCACTTCCTCCACTTCGGCGGCCACCTGTTCCGCCTCGGCGCGGGAGGCCTTGGCCACGATTTCCTCGACACTGGCGGACTCGGTATTGGCGCCGCCGAAGGCCGCCAGCAGGTCCTTGAGCAGTGCGGAGATCTCCAGGGTCATCACCGCAAAATCCGCATCGAAGCGCTGGGCCGCATTCTCAGCGTCGGCGCTGTCTGCCTTCTCGATCAGCTCGTCGCCGAACTTGACCCGCTTCAGGGACAGCTGGTCGTCGACGAGAAACTCGACACCGCCGCGCCAGGTCAATCCCAGCTTGTGCACCTGCAGGCCGGCTACAAGGTGGTTGTGGATTTCTTCCGCGCACAGGTCCTGGTTCTTGCAGCGAATCACGCTGCCGCTGTCTTTGGGATCGCGCAGCTCGCACTCGTGGCCGAACTCGAATTGGGTCGGCGCTTCGGGGGCGTGCAGCCAGTGGGTCATGGTCTGCTGGGGCAGGTTCTTGGCCGCCAGCGGCACCACCGCCAGGCTGCTGATCGCCTCGCGCAGGTTTTCCAGCAGTTCCTCCGCGGCCGATGCCGAGGAGGCGTCCACCACCACCCAGCCGTCTTTCGGCGCGATATAGGCGTACTGCAGGCGCGAGCGGGCGAAGGCCTTGGGGCGCATTTCCAGCAGCACTTCGTCTTTCAGGTTCTGGCGCTCCTTGCGGCCCACCTGGCGGGCCTCCTTCTCGGAGATGGCCTGGGCCAGTTCCTCCACCTTCTCATTGACCACCGCGGCCGGGATCACCTTTTCCTGCTTCTTGGCGCAGACCATAAAGTAGCCGTTGGCCGCGTGCACCAGCTGGCTGCCGTGGCGCCCCAGCGGCGGCACCCAGCCGTAGCGGGCTGCATCCTGGCTACCGCAGGGCACAAAGGCCTGCGGTTCCAGAAGTTCGTTCAATTTTTCGGCGCTGAGGGCGAATTCCTTGGTGAGGCGGTAGACGCGCAGATTCTTAAACCACATTACATCGGGCCACTTGTTCGTTTGTTCGTGAGCGGCCGGCAATTATGCGGAAACCGGTGGGGCTCGGCCAGGGTCAGCTTGGCAAATTTCGGCAAAGGAGCCGCTTGTGAGTCGCTGCAGGTCTTCCGGGCCGAGTTCGATCTCCAGGCCCCGGCGTCCGGCGCTGACAAAAATGGTTGTATGGTTTTTAGCCGAGGTGTCGATGAAGGTCCTCAGGCGCTTCTTCTGTCCCAGTGGGCTGACCCCGCCCAGCAGGTAACCTGTGGACCTCTCCACATCCGGCTTGTCGGCCATGGTCGCCTTCTTGGCGCCGCCGGCCCTGGCCACCAGCTTCATGCTCAGCATCGAAGATACCGGCACAACGCCGACGGCGAGCTCTTTGCCGTCGAGGCACACCACCAGCGTCTTGAACACCCTGGTTTTCTCAGCGCCCAGCTTTTCCACGGCCTCCAGTCCATAGGATTCACTGGAAGAATCGTGAGAATACTCGTGTATTCTGTGCGCGATTTTGGCTCGCTTGGCGACAGCGATTCCCGGTGTCATTGTCGTCTCCCGGCTGGTGGAGTTGAAGTTCTGCGCAATTCAGGGTTCAGCGTTGGCTGAGATAGTTTATCTCGATCCAGCGCTCGACTTCGGCCAGTCCCTCACAGGTAGCGGTCGCGCGGGAGAAGTCGTGGTGCCTCGACATGGCGTTGGGCACCGCGACGCAGGTGATCCCCGCCGCGGCGGCGGCAGCCAGGCCATGCTCCGTATCCTCTATCGCGATGCACTCCTGCGCAGTGACGCCGAGGCGCCGCATCGCCAGCAGGTAGCCGTCCGGGTGCGGCTTGTTGCGCTCTACCTGGTCGCCGGCCACCAGGGTTGTGAACATCGGCTCGAGGGCATAGGTGCGGGTGGTGGCCTTGGCCACTTCGCTCTCCGAGCCGGTCACTATGGCGAGTCGCAGGCCGAGGGCGTAAAAGCGTCGCACTATCTGCAGCGCGCCGGGCATCGGTGGAAAGGCATTCCTGGCCAGGAATGCGCCCATTGCCTGTGTCTTCTGCCGCATGAGGGCTTCCGCCGTGCCGTCGATGGAAAAGCGCGCAATCATATCCAGCGCATTCGCGCGGGTCGGCACGCCGGCGTAGTGCTCGGCATACTGCCGTTCGCTGAGGTCGACGCCGTAGCCGGAAAGTACCTGTCTCCATAACTGGTAATGCCCTGGCTCGGAATCCACCAGGGTGCCGTCGTGATCGAAGAGTATGGCTTTGATGGACTTGCGTTTACTGGGCATGGGCTCCCCACGGCGTCGCTACAGTGTGCGGCCTATTCTATCGGATCGGTTCCAAATAGCAGCCCGAGCGAGCCGGCATCTCTGAGCTGACCTGCGAGCTGCTCGTGCCGCCTGGCCGCGACATCGTATACGCCGTTGCCCAGACTCAGCCGGCTGACTCCCAGTTCCTGCAGTTTCCTTTTATCTGCCGCCCCCGGCAGTGCCAGTATATTGACGGGCAGGACGCAATTATCGATCAGCTCTCCGATCAGCGTCTCGTCGCTGAGGAAGGGCACAAACAGGCAGTCGGCACCGGCTTCCGCATAGACCTGCGCCCGCTCTATGGTCTCCCGCAGGGCGCGCTCCGGATCCTTGTTGACGATAAATGTGTCGGTTCTCGCATTGATAAAGAGCGGACCTGCCTCCGTTGCAATGGTGTTCTTGATCGAGCAAATGGTACCGGCCTGATGCTCCATGGCGCGGAGCTGGCCGCTCGCATTTTTTACCGAGTCCTCAAAATTGATGCCGACAGCACCGGCATCGACGACCCTGCCGATATTGGCAATTATCGTATTCGTATCCTCCGCGTAACCCGATTCCATATCCACCGTCACCATGGCGCTACAGGATTTCAGTATCCGCTCAACCACGGTGAACATCTGATCGAACGGGATATGCTCCCCATCCCTGTATCCCAGAAGGGCCGCGATGCCCCAGCTGGTAGTGCCGATAAAATCAAAGCCGGCCTTCTCAAAGGCGAGGGCGCTGGGCACATCCCAGGCGTTGGGGAGCAGGAGTAACTCGCCGGAAGTGTGCAGAGACCTGATCTGTTCGTAACTGTTCATAGTAAAAAGTCCATGTTTGGGGGATCGTGTTTCACGCGGTTGACGATACGCCCGCACCCCGTCGCCGACTGGCCATATTCGGACCCGAACAGTAAATCGACCGCCGGTGCGGTATTCTTGACGAAAGAATCCATCCCTTTCGGCAGTGAACAAATGACAGAAAATATTTTGTTAGTGCTTATCCTCGGATGTGAGATCGCCTTCTGGGCTGTTCTCCTGTTGGGATTGATTGCGCGCTATCTGTTCAAATGGCAGAAAGTCGGCCTCTATCTTCTGTTCAGTACGCCGGTGATCGACCTGCTTCTCCTGGTAACCACTGTCGTGGATCTGCGCAACGGCGCCGAGGCGACCTTCTTCCACGGACTGGCGGCGGCCTATATCGGCTTTTCGCTGGCCTTTGGGCGGCGGGCCATCAACTGGGCGGATGCGCGCTTTGCCCACCGGTTTGCCGGCGGACCCGAGCCGCTCAAGACTCCGCCCGACGGCTGGGGTAATCTGGTGTATGAGCTGAAGCTGTGGGCAAGGGCGCTGGCGGCCTGTGGTATCACTTTTATATTGCTGCGCCTGATGGTCCTGCTGGCCAGTTCGCCGGACAATAGCGCCGCACTCCTTGAGTGGAATGGATTTCTGCAGGGGCTGGCCTTTTTGTGGTTTGTATTCGGGCCTGCCTGGAGTGTCGTGTTTGACCGGGGGCTGGCCAGGTCGCCGTAGAATGGTTGAAGGGCGAGAGTTTCGACGATTCTCGTTCGTCAATGCGGAAAAAGGCGGGTGGGGAATATCCCACCCGCCTTTGTTGTATCGATTGCATTGAGTGAATCAGAAATCGACAGTGGCGGAAAGCGAGGTGGTGCGCGGTGCACCTATCCAGGCGCCGCCGGCGACTACGGTGCCCAGGTATTCCTCGTCGAACAGGTTGTTCACCACCAGGTTCAGGTTGACGTTGCTCAGGTAGTCACTGGCACTGGAGAGATTGACTCCCAGGTAGGCATCGGCCACCACGTAGGATTCCGCCGTCCAGGTGTTGGCCAGGTTCACGCTGCGGTCGCCGGTGAACTTGGCGGAGAGGCCGCCGTAGAAGCGTTCCGATGTCCAATCCAGGCCGACGACGGCCAGCTGGTCGGCGATGCCGATCACGTCGTTGCCGGGCACCAGATCCAGGGCCTCGTCCACCGCCGCATCGCCGGTGCCGAGATAGCCGGCGTCGATCATGGTATAAGAGGCGTAAAGGTTGAGCGACTCATTGATGTTGTAATCGAGCAGCAGTTCCAGTCCGTCGGACTCGATACCGCCAGCGTTGAAGTAGGAACCGTTGGTACCGATCAGGTAGCTGGGCCCGGCGACGGTATTATTGTCCAGGAAGATGATGCGGTTTTTGAAATCGTTCTGGAAATAGGTGGCCGTGGCCGACAGCGCATCGCCGGCATAGCGCAGGCCCAGCTCGATGCTCTCGGAGGTTTCCGGTTCTATCGCGTCCAGGTCCGATTGCGGGCGCTCGAGGATATCGTCGCCGATGGCCTTGAAGTTCTCTGCGTAGCCGGCAAACACCTCGGTGCCCGCCATCGGCGTCTCCCACACCAGGCCGGCAGAGAGGAGTATGTCGGAATCGGAGTTGACGTCTGCATCCGGGGTCTCGTGGAACAGGTCATCGCGCTCCACATCCACCAGGAACTGCTTTGCGCCCAGGCTCAGGGTGAGGCTGTCGATGGTGAGCGAGTCCTGCAGGTACCACTTGTTGGTCACCTGCGGGTAGCTGCGGTCGTACTGTACCCAGTAAGGCGTGGAATCGAAACCGTGGCCCCGGGTTGCATCGGTGATCTTGTGCCAGTCGCGGTGCTCGTCGCGGGTGGCATCCTCATACCAGAAGCCGCCGCGCAGTTCATTGTCCAGGCCGGCGATGGTGCTATCGTGGGTAAAGTCGAAGGTGAAACCCGCACGTTCTTTTTCATAGTGAGTGTGGCGGTAGGACATCACCGGAATGGCACCGGCCGCATAACAGCTGGGATCGTATTGGGAATCGGCCGGGCCGTAGATGGTGACTATCTGGGACTCGCAGCCTTTGGCCGGCGTCAGCGCATTGCCGTCCGCGTCCACGAAGTAGATAAGGCCACTGCTGCGGCCGGTCCTGGCGGTGCTGCCGCCGAGGAATTCGGACTGGCCGTTTTCGCCGTCGTCGGTCACGTCCACCAGGTAGGGCGGCACCCAGTCGCCGCGGCCCTCGTTGGTGTGGAAGTAGTAGCCGCCCTGCACGTTCAAGGTGTCGGTGATATCGAAATCGAACTGGGCGTAGGCCAGCAGGTTTTCCCGCAGGGTGGACCAGCCCTGGCGGTAGAGCTGATCGATGTAGGGGATACCGGTCCATTCGCCGGTCAGGAAGTCGGTATCCGGGAACTGCGCGAACTGGGCTTCAGAAAAGATGCGTTGGTAGTTGTCCTCGTGGATATCGTCGTAGGACACATAGCCCTTGATGGTGCCAGCCGGGTAGGTCGCCACCAGTTTTGCGGCGACGTGTTCGCGCTCGTTCTCGGCGGTTTCGGTGATCCAGTCGGTGGCCTGCTGGTTGGAGTAGGAGATCCAGGCCTTGGTGTTTTCGGCAAAGGTGCCAGTGTCATAGCGGAGGTAGAGGCGCTGTGCATCGAACTCACCCAGGGAGACCTCGACGCGGGTGCGGCTGCTGTCCAGCGGGTCGTCGGTCCTGTAGTCGATGGTGCCGCCCAGCGCCTCGTGAGAGCGGGAGGCGATATCCGCAGTGCCCTGGGATACCTCGATACCGCCGATATTGGCCGGATCGACAAAGCGGTTGGCCTTGGAGCCGCCGCCGTAGCCGGAGCCGCCGTTGGGAATGCCGTCGATGGCGGTGCCTATCTGCTGCTCGTCGAGGCTGGTGGTAAAGCCGCGCACAGAAATATTGGTGGACCAGTCGTCGAAGCCGTAGGTATCCCCCTCGTTCACCGAAACGCCCGGCAGGTTGTCGATCAGCGCATTGACACTGGTGATGGTGGACTGCTGCCTGCGCATCGGCTCGGACACGGCATTGCTGTTGAAGGTCTCGCCGCTGCCGAGAACAATCACTTCTTCGAGTTTCCCGTCGTTCTTGTCAATGTTTTCCTGTGCTACCAGGGGGTGGCCGCCATGGCGGTAGCGAGGGAGATGGCCGAAGCCAGGTGTTTTTTTGCAGTTTTCATCGGAGTGTCCCCGGTTGTCTCGTATTGTCAGGTCATTTGGCAGTCTTCGGACTTTGGAAGGGCACAGCGCCCGATCGATGTTGTATGCGACTGCTCTTTGTTCTGGCGCGCGTACAATGACCTGAAATGATGAATGGTTTTTTACAATCCGATGAAATTTACAATTTGTTTTCACTGCGAGGATTGCGTCAATTTTTTCCGTCGAAATGATTCCGGGTTTTGCTTCGTCGCGGGCCGTGAAAATGGTGATCGATGGCCATTGCCGGCGACAGGGTCTGTTTCTGTTATGATGCAGTGCGAAAAAATCAATAAAAATCTATTAAAAGGGGGGAAGACTCAGTGATGCGCATACTCCTTATTCTGGTCTCTATTTCATTTGCCGTCGGCGCTGTGGCAATGCCCGAATGGCAGGTGACACAGTTGGACAAGCCCGACTCCCTGCGCGGCAGTGCGGTGGGCCCAAGCAGTCTCTGGGTCAGCGGTACTGACAACACCGTTTTCAAAAGCACAGACGGGGGTAAGAGCTGGCAGGATGTTTCCGTAAAACAGCAGCCGGCGACAGACTTCCGCGATATCGAACTGTTCGACGACCAGACCGCCATGGTGATGGGCGTCGGCAGCGGCGCCCAGTCGCGTCTCTACCTGACCGAAGACGGCGGCGGGTCATGGCGGCTGCTGTTTGAAAACCCCGACGAGAGCGGCTTCTTCGACTCCATCGCCTTCTGGGACCGGGATCGCGGCCTGCTGCTGGGAGATCCGGTGGATGGCTATTACGTGGTCGTGGTTACGAAAGACGGTGGGCGCAGCTGGAATCGGATCGCCAAAGACAAGCTGCCGCCGCTAGTGCCCAACGAGGCCGCCTTCGCCGCCAGTGGCAATACGCTGATTACCGGCCCCGGCGGCAGTGCATACTTTACCACCGGTGGATTCCAGGCCTCGGTCTACACGAGTGAGGATTACGGCCACAGCTGGCAGCGCAGCCGGGTACCGCTGCACAGTGAAAGCCAGACATCCGGCGGCTATGCACTGGCGCTGAACCGACGTGATCAACTGTTCGCAATGGGCGGGGACTATCGGGACAGGCCCGGTGCATACAACAACCTGGCCATGCTCGGCGCCGACGGCTGGGTGGTGGCCGACAACGGTCGACGCGGCCTGCTCACAGCCATGGCCTGTGTCGAAAACACCTGTATCGCCAGCGGCAAGACCGCCAACGATATCTCCTTTGACGGCGGCGCTGGCTGGCAGCCACTGCCGGGAGAGGGTTTCTACACACTTGCTGCAGGCGCGCAGTTGATACTCGGCGCCGGCGCGGATGGCCGGGTAGGGGTGATTGGGTTGGTGCCGGAAAAATAATGCCCGATCCGAGAGGCGCTATGTTGAGAGTAGCTACCCTGTGGGAGCCAGCCCTGCTGGCGAAACCGCATTGCCAGTGATCCCGTCACAATCGCCTGCAGGGCAGGCTCCAACAGTCTCGCGCAGCGCCCATGCGGGGCCCTAAGTTTGTGCCTTCTGGCCTGCCGCAAACACAAAAGGCCGCTCGGTGAGCGGCGCCGAGTTGCAGAGGCAGGAATTTACTGTGTCTGCACCACACCCAGGGAAGCGAACCGGAAGTCGCCGTCGCGTCGCCGCTAGAAAGGGACGGGCATTGCGAAAATATGCGCTGCCTCTCATTGCCGCAGCGGTCCAATTCTGTGCAAGAATGTCGCCCAGCTTCCGATTGATAGCGACAACTACCCTGACACACAGGGGACACAAGGAGAGAAGAAAATGCGCGCTATTGGCAATTTCCTGTGGTTTATCCTGGGCGGCGTCTTTATGGGTCTGATGTGGTGGCTGGTCGGCCTGGTGGCCGCGATAACCATCGTCGGTCTGCCCTGGGCCAGGGCCTGCTTCGTAATAGGCCAGTTCACCTTCCTGCCCTTCGGCCGCGAGGCGATCAACCGCGAGGAGCTATCGAACCGCGGGGATATAGGCACCAGCCCCTTCGGTATGATCGGCAATATTATCTGGTTTCTCTTCGCCGGCCTGTGGCTGGCACTCGGTCACCTGTGCAGCGCACTCTGCTGTTTTATCACCATTATCGGGATTCCGTTCGGCATTCAGCACCTGAAACTGGCCGGTATTGCCCTGTGGCCGATTGGCAAGACGATTGTGACTATAGAGGTCGCCGATGCAGCGCGCAGGGCGAATGCTGATAGACAGGTGGTGGGGGTTCGCGGTGGGCGCTAGTGGTTCAAGCGGTAAATTCGGTAACTAGAGCTCACAGCCACAGGCCCCAGAGCAAGGCGAAACAGCGCAGGACTAGCAGCGCTAGTTCAAGCTATTTCAACGCCGCGCTGGGGGCTGTGGCGAAGAGATCGGTTACAGAATTTACCGCTTGGGCCACTGGGTTATTTTCTCCTGCACTCGCGGTCTGCCTGCTTTAACAGCGTCGGAATCCTGTGTTTACCGTGTATGGACAGTATGCAAGCCTTTGCAGTCTCAAGCTCCATTCCCGCAGCGGTTATATACAGCGGCCTTGCACTGTCGCCGCGCAGCAGCTTTGTATCCGCTGCGGTTTTCTTGAAGGGACTTTTTGTTACACCTATGACCGGAACTTTTCTGTCCAGCGCATTGTAGAGGTGCATACCCAGCCCCGGCCTGGACTCATCGCCCAGGTGGACGAAACCGTCGATAACGATGATTTCGGGAGATAGGTGGTGTTCCTTTAGTAAGTGAAGGATGCACGGCAGCTCTCTTCGATAGAAGCTGCCGGACTCATAGTCTTCGATTTCAGAAATGACGCCGCGATATATATGGCTGTGTATTTCATCTTGCCAATCATTGAAGGAAATACCGGCAGCTAGGGCATCTGACTCCCGGTAATCTACGTCAATGGCCAGGATCATCTAATAACTCTGTAATGTGATTCTAAGAGACGGAATTTTCTGCGGGGGAGTATGGGGTGAGCTGGCAGCTTGACATCGCGGTTACTTGTTATACCTGCCTGGTCTACCCACGTGAATCCATGCAGTTCGCTCACTTAGAGTAAGTCTCCGCGATAAACAACGTGAATCTTGTTCCCGTCAGGGTCCCTTAGGTATGCGCCATAGTAACCTGCTCCATAATGGGCGCGAGGGCCGGGTGGACCGTCATCGGTGCCGCCGGCAGCAATTCCTGCCGCATAGGCGGCATTAACGGCCTCAATAGACGGTGCAGTAAAAGCAACCATGCTGCCGTTTCCGTTGCTCGCGGGCTTGCCGTCAAACGGGATGTAGACATAGAACCTTGGCAAGGCGCTTCCCGGATAAATCCAGCAAGCCGATGGGGGACCTCCATCGGGTGTAACAATGCGCTGCTTGAGGCCTAGCGGAACTAAAACTGCATCGTAGAAGGCGATGGCCGTGTCGATGTTACTGCACCCAACCGTTGCATGACTAAACAAACAGTCCTCCTATCTTGGTTAATCTACCTGGCGCAGTCACCGTAGCGAGGCGCTGTGGGGCAACAATTATTTCATCCACTTTAATGTTCCGCGACCATTAATTGACCATTCTTGTTCTGGCTATAAACAGTGTAGGGCAGAGCGATAGTATCAGTTGCCGCTGAGGCTACGCTGTCAAACAGATAAAAACCCAGTTGCCAATCGAAATAGATGGAGTTTTTGTTGGAGTTCATCTTGCACACATTGTAGGAAACGCCGCTGTACACTCTGGGGATAGATGCACAGTTCGATTTTTGCCTTTTCAGATTGGCTGCAATTTCGTGATCCGATTTGGTCAGGGTGTTGAAGGTGCCGCAAGCGGTGAGCGAAAGTCCAGCGAGGAGCGTCCAGATCAATCTCATCGTTTTCTTCCCTTTTTCCTTGTCGTATCTCATTCGTTACTGCCCCGCCCGACATGTGAAAGTGGGCCTATATGACAGGCAGGGTCTGTTGTTAGAGTTCAGAACTGATACCCGAAATACAAACCGTATTCCATACCGGACTCAAATTCCTTTTTCACATTCGTATTCATGTATGTCTTGCCCGCGCTGAGGCCTGTCAGAAAGCCTGCTTCATAGGCATTATTGAAGTAGTAGGTGTAGGTGGCTGCGACAAAGCTTTCGTAGCGTTTTTTCGCGTGAATATGAGTTGGAGGTGTTGCATCGGAATCCCAGTAGCTGCGATACCCTCCGCCTTCTCGCTTTTTTGTCCTTACAGCGAGCCCAAGGGCGTGCTTGTCTGTGAGGGCCTTCTCCCAGCCGATTGATATCCCATACGCAATGTTCCTGTCGCTCGATGGGCTCGCGAGGCCAGCGCCAAGATAAATCTTGTCGTTATCCATTGTTGCAGAATATTTTATCCCCGCCAGACCGCCATACTGGGTGCCCAGACCCAGGCCAAATTGGGAATCCACGTCAGCCATACTCATGGGGGGGAACAGTGCACAGAGAGCGAGCAGCTTTTTCATCGAATCTTCCTTGTTCAGATATAGGCACCACTGTGACCAAGGAACGATATTATTGTTCTCTCAGTTTGTAAAAAAATGCAAAAATTTTCCCGCCCTATTCGTATGTAATGGAAAGTCGCGTAAGGCAGGTTGGGGTGTGACCGTATTCGGGGCTGGTCTCGGGGCTTGGAGTTGGCGCTGGAAAATCTTTGCCGGGACTGAGAGCGGAATAGCCCCGGGCTGGTTTGGCTCGGGGCAGCGTAGTCGGGAGATCAGTTGTTGGCTGGAATGGCGGTCACCACTTTCAGGAAGTACTTCCAGAAATTCCCCACACTCTCAATATGCACCCGCTCCTCCGGCGAATGCGCGCGGCGGATAGTCGGGCCGAAGGAGACCATATCCCAGTGGGGGTAGGGCTTGGCCAGCAGGCCGCATTCCAGTCCGGCGTGGATAACCTTTACCTGCGGTTCCTCGCCTTCCATCTCCTTGTACACATCCTTCATCAGTGTCAGCAGCGGTGACTTGGGGTTTGGGGTCCAGCCGGGGTAGGCGTTGTCCAGTGAGGTCTGGGCGCCGGCCAGTTCGAAGGCGGCGGCGACGTTGAGGCCGTGCTGGTCGCGGGCTGAGTCGGACAGGCTGCGCACCAGGCACTGGATACGCACCTGGCTCTTGCCATCCACTTCTTCGCTGACCACGCGGGCCAGGTTGTTGGAGGTGTCGGCGATGCCCTCCAGGGCGGTGCTCATGCGCTCTACGCCGTTGGGGCAGCAGCGGAGGGTGCGGATCAGTTTCTGTTGGGAATCTTTGTCCATCACACTAGCTGGGGTCTCGGTGGCTTCCAGGGTGATATCCAGCTTGGGTTCGTTGTCCAGCTCCGCCTTGATCAGCGCGGTTTCCTGCAGGGCGATTTCCATCAGGCGTGCGGCGTTTTCCGCCGGTGCCGTGACGGTGCTGAAGGATTCCCGCGGTATGGCGTTGCGCAGGCTACCGCCGTCGAGGCTGGCGATGCGCAGTTCGCTGATCTCGCGGCTCGCGGTGTCGATAATGCGGTTGGCGATCTTGTTGGCGTTGCCGCGGCCCTTGTCGATATCCAGGCCGGAGTGGCCGCCTCTTAAGCCGCGCACGCTCAGCTTGAAGGTCTTGTGATTCGCCGGTACGGCCTCGGCGGAGTAGAGTAACTGTATATTCACGTCCACGCCGCCGGCGCAGCCGATATAGAGTTCGCCCTCGTCCTCGGTATCCAGGTTCAGCAGCAGTTCTGCCTCGAAGTAGCCCGGCTGCAGGTTCTTGGCGCCGGTCATGCCGGCTTCCTCGTCGATGGTGAGCAGGGCTTCCAGGGCCGGGTGGGGGATGTCGGTGCTCTCCAGCAGGGCCAGTATCGCGGCCACGCCTATACCGTTGTCGGCGCCGAGAGTGGTGCCGGTGGCGGCGACCCACTCGCCGTCAATCTGCGGGCGTATGGGATCCTTGAGGAAGTCGTGGTCCGAGTCGGCGTTTTTCTGCGGCACCATATCCACGTGGCTCTGCATGGCGAGGGTCTTGCGATTCTCCATTCCTTCAGTCGCCGGTTTCTTGATGATGACATTGCCGATCTTGTCCAGCTTGACGTCGAGGCCGCGCTCATTGCAGAAGTCGACGATGTAGGCCACCACCCTTTCTTCGTGTTTGGACGGGCGGGGGATTTCGCAGAGTCTGGCGAAGTGTTTCCACAGGGGGGCGGGGTTCAGTTCGGCAATATTGCTCATCGGAGGCCTCGAGTTGATTCTTTTTGAGATTGGCTCGTGACTGAAGCGCGGTTTTGCCGCGGCCCCAGTGCCGGCCGGAAGCTGTGGGGTTGTCTGGGTTCCGGCCTGCGCCGGAACGACGAGATTGAGGTTCCGGCGTCGCCCCAGCGAAGGCCGGGGCTCAGGGAGCGGAGTGCTCCCGGTAATTAAAGGTTATTCGGCTTCGGCCGCTTCTACCAGTTCGAGCGCGATGCGGCGCTTGTCCACATCCACTGCAGCGACTTTGACCTTCACCTGCTGTTCCAGCTGGTAAGTCTTCTCGTTGTAGGTCAGCTGCAAGTGCTTGCCATCGAACTCAGGCAACTTTTTCTTGTTGCCGTTCAGGCGCACAAAGCCGTCGATACCGTTTTCATCCAGTCGCACGCCCAGGCCGGCGCCGTTGACCAGGGTGATCCTGCCTTCGAATTCCCGATCCTTCTTGTCCTGCATAAACTGGGCATAGAGCCACTGTTCCAGCGCGCGGTTGGCCTGGCGGCCGCGGATCAGACTGTCCTGCAGGGCCTCAATCTGCTCGTCGTCGAGAACCTTGGGTTGCTGGTTTTCGGCGGCGGCGCGCAGTGCGCGGTGGTTGTGCAGGTCGTTGTATTTGCGGATCGGCGAGGTGACGGTGGCGTAGGCATCGAGGCCCAGGCCCAGGTGGGCGCCGGGTTTGTTGGCCAACTGGCCCGGGCGCAGCATGCGCTTCAGCACTGCGAGCAGGTTCTGCATCTGCGGTTCGTCGTGGGTCTCCAGGTATTTGACCAGCGCCAGGTAGTTTTCCAGCTGGTGCAGGTCCTTTTCGGCGTGCTCTGGCAGTGATTCCTTGAGCAGGCTCCTTACTTCGCCCATGCGCTCGTCGCGGAAGCCCAGGTGTACCGAGAAGCAGCCCTGCTGCGTTTCCGCCAGTTCGCGGCCGATACTGATATTGGCGGCGAGCATGGCTTCCTCCACCATGCGCTGGGCGACGTTGCGTTCCTGCTTTTCGATGCGCTCAATCTTGCGTTTGTCGTCCAGATAGATGGCGTAATCGGGGCGATCCTCCATGATCAGCGAGTGGCCGGCGCGGTATTTTGCCCGGGCTTCGCCGAGGGCAGCCAGGTTGCGCAGGCTTTCCTTTTGCTCTTCCGGCACAGCGGTCTCGTCGCCCTCAATAAACGCTGAGACCTGCTCGTAACTCAGCTTGTGTTGGGAGCGAATGACGGCGAACTCGTAGCGGCTGTCGCCGATACTGCCGTCGCTGTCGATATCGACATGAATTGCCAGCACCGGGCGCAGCTCGCCGGCGACCAGGGAGAAGAGGTTCTCGCACAGGTCGCGGGGCAGCATTGGCAGTGTCTCGCCGGGCAGGTACTGGCTGTGGGCGCGCTTGACGGCCTCTCTGTCCAGCGGGCTGCCCTCCGCTATAAGGCAGGATGGATCGGCGACGGCGATATGCAGGGTCCAGCCGCCGTCGCGCGTGCTGACGGCGAGGGCGTCGTCCATATCCAGGGTGGAGGGGGCGTCGATGGTGGCGAAGCCCAGCTCGGACAGGTCCTTGCGTTCGGCGGTGACCGATTCCAGCTTGCCCTTGATCTCCTCCGCCTGTTTCAGGGCCGCCTGGCTGAACTGCTCCGGCAGCTGGTGCTGGGCGACCACGAAGGCGTGCTCTATGCCGGGCATATCCGGTTTGCCGATCACGGTTTCGACTCTGGCCTGGGCCTTGCCGTCCTTAAACGGGTGGCGATTGATCCTGCAGGCGATGAATTCGCCCGGCTGCGCCTTGCCGCGGGCCTTGGGCGGCAGGAAGATCCAGCGGGTCAGGCCGTTCTGGCTCGGCTGTACAAAGTGGCCCTGGCCGCGCTGCACATACTGGCCCACCAGGAACTTGAGTTCGCTCTCCAGCAGCGCATCCAGCTCCGCGGACAGCTTGCCCTTGTCTTCCTCATTCAGACTGATGCGCACCCGGTCGCCGGGGAAGACGCGCTCCATCTCCGCCGGCGGCAGGAAGGCCTCGCGGCCGTCGTCCAGTACCACAAATCCGAACTTGCCGCTGCTGCCGCGCACCCGGCCCTCGGCAAACTCCTTGCTGGAGCGGATATCGGTTTTCAGTTGTTTGAGTTGATTGAGGGCGTCGGCATTCAGCATCGAGATGTCTCTACGGGTCGTCTGGAGGTCGATAGTGGGCGCGGATTCTACCAGACGCATGTGACCCGGTGTAACGGCACCTGCGCACCCTAGAATGCCTCCCATCCAGACGGCAAAGGGGATCCGGTCTGTGCGGGGAGGAAATTGTCGCGTGCAGAATCGATGACTGTACCTCCACAGACGTTCCTGGGTGACCTGTCATCCTAAATTATTTGAAAATTTGTGATGGTTTGGCTGGCAATGGGTGTGGTTGTGCAAAAATTGCAAACCCTATCTGCCGGAGGTGGATATAATCTTACCTTCCGATAAAACAGATAAGGGCTGTGGTTGTTCCCCAGCTGTAGAACCGGTCTCCGGAGAGGAACAGTAAATGAGTATTTTTTCCCATCCCGCCTACGACAAGCACGAACAGGTGGCTTTCTATCAGGACGCCAAAAGCGGACTGAAGGCGATTATTGCGGTGCACAACACCAATCTGGGACCCTCACTGGGCGGCTGCCGTATGTGGCCCTACGCCGATGACGGCGAGGCGCTGAACGACGTGCTGCGTCTTTCCCGCGGAATGACCTACAAATCTGCCATGGCCGGACTGAAGCTGGGCGGCGGCAAGGCCGTGATCATCGGCGACCCGCGCAAGGACAAGACTCCCGAGTTGCTGCGCGCCATGGGCGACTTTATCAACACCCTGGGCGGCCGCTATATCACCGCTGAGGACTCCGGCACCAGCGTCGAGGATATGCATGTCATCGGCGAGCGCACCAAGTTCGTTTCCGGCCTGATCGAGGAATCCGAGCACGGTGGCGACCCGTCTCCGTCTACTGCCTACGGTGTATTCGTCGGGCTCAAAGCCGCGGTCGAGCACCGCTGGGGCAGGACCGACCTGGCCGGCCTCAAGGTTTCCATTCAGGGCGTGGGCAATGTGGGCTTCCGCCTGGCCAGGCTGCTGAAGGAGGCGGGCGCCGAACTGTTCGTGACCGATATCTTCCAGGACAACATCGACCGCGCCGTCAACGAGCTGGGTGCGACCGCCGTTGGCGCTGACGAGATTTTCGACCTGGATGTGGATCTGTTTGCTCCCTGTGCCATGGGCGCCATCCTGAATGACGATACCATCTCCCGCCTGAAAGTGGGCGCCATCGCCGGTGCCGCCAACAACCAGCTGGCGGAAGAGCGCCACGCGGCGGTACTGCGCGAGAAGGGGATCCTCTACGCACCGGACTATGTGATCAATGCCGGCGGCATCATCGATGTGTACTACCAGCAGCAGGGCGACTACAACCCGGCGCAGGTGAAGGAGCATATCGACACTATCGGCACCACCATGAAGGAAGTATTCCAGCGCGCCGACGAGAGCGGTGAGACCACTGCCCACGTGGCGGATCGCGTTGCAGAAGAGCGTTTCGGGCACGAGGATGCTGTAAACGGAGCGCTAAAAAAAACTGACTCGGAAGCCGCTTGATTTTTGAGCAGGAGCCTGGCTCCTACTGGTAATCTTTCCCCTTTGGCGATTTGCATCATCGCTTCTCTCTGTGATGTATTTACTTGGGCACCTAGGTGCCCATTTTTTTTGCCTGCAGCCTGCCGCATTATTTGGAGTTTCCGGCGAATTAGCCGACACCAGCCCCATTTTGTTGCCTACACTTCCCCTCTTGTGAGCCGTTCTTTATCAGGGATAACAACATGGAATTGCGCCAAGTCCTAATCTGCCTGTTTCTCAGTACATTTTTTCTCGCCAGTTGCGGCCAGCCGGACGAAGAGAGTCATCGTGCGCTGTCTGTAGACAAGGAAGCCGCCGCCAGCAGTCGCGCCGCGGCGGCGGACAAGCAGGCCTATGTGGCGGCGCCCAAGCTGGAGATTCCCTTTCACAAAGAAGTGCTGGACAACGGCCTCACGGTGATAGTGCACGGGGACCACAAGGCGCCGGTGGTGTCGATCAATATCTGGTACAAGGTGGGCTCCAAGGATGAGGTGCCGGGCAAGACCGGATTTGCGCACCTGTTCGAACACTTGATGTTCAACGGCTCGGAAAACTATCCCGGCGAATACTTCGAACCTTTCCAGCGCTCCGGTGCCACGGATATGAACGGTACCACCAACAACGACCGCACCAATTATTTCGAAACAGTGCCCAAGGGGGCGCTGGATATGGCGCTGTGGATGGAATCCGACCGTATGGGCCATTTCAGCGGCGCCATCACCCAGGAAGTTCTGGACGAGCAGCGTGGCGTGGTGAAGAACGAGAAGCGCCAGGGGGAGAATGCCCCTTACGGTAAGGCCTTCGATACCATCGCCATCAGCACCTTCCCCCCATACCACCCCTATTCGTGGACGCCGATCGGTTCCATGGAGGACCTGGACAACGCCAGCCTGGAAGATGTGAAAAAGTGGTTTGCGGATTACTACCAGCCGGCTAATGCAATCTTGGTGATCGCCGGCGATATCTCCGTCGAGGAGGCGATGGCCAAGGCGCGGCAGTATTTCGGTGATATTCCCAGTACAGAGGTGCAGCCGCGCCTGAAGAATTGGGAGTTGCCAGCGCAGGTCAACAAACGCGAAATCATCTTCGACCAGGTGCCGCAGACGCGCATCTACAAGGTATGGAATGTACCGGCCATTGGCAGTGAGGAGGAGGATGCTCTCGACCTGATGACTTCGTTGCTGGCAAACCGCAAGAACTCGCTTCTGTACCGACGCCTGGTCCGCGATGAGCAGGTGGCCACAGGTGTGAGTGCCTTCTATTACGGACGCCAGCTGGCCGGACAGCTGGTCATTATGGTAGATGTGAAGCCCGGGCAGCCGCTGGAAAAAGTGGAAAAGCTGCTGGATGCGGAACTGCGCGAATTTGCCAAGGGCGGTGTGAGCACGGAAGAGTTGCGCCGTATCAAGCAGAGCGAGTTTGCCGGACTGGTGAAAGGTCTGGAAAAAACCGGCGGCTTCGGCGGCAAGAGCGATATCCTCGCCCGATCAGAGTTCTATTACGGCGATCCGGGGGCGCTGATTGGCGGCCTGGAGGAGTACGCCAAGGTCTCCGCACTGGAAGTGCAGGATGTGGCCAGCCGCTGGCTCAAGCCGAACAGTTACACGCTGATCGTGAAACCGAAGAAAAAATACTCTTCGGCAGATAAGGGCGTGGATCGCAGCAAGTTGCCGGCGGTGGACAAGACCGTGGAGCTGGAGCTGCCTGAGCAGAAAGCCTTCACCCTGGACAACGGCCTGCCTGTGGTGCTGGCCGAGCGCCACGATACGCCGGCGGTCTTTATGAATCTGCAATTTCGCAGTGGTGCGGCCGCGGACCGCGACAAGCCGGGCCTGGCCTCCATGGCCGCGCAGATGCTGAGCGAGGGGGCGGGGGAGCTGGACGGCCTGGAGTTCAGCGCGCGCCAGGAGGAGCTGGGGGCGAGTATCGGCGCCGGCAGCGGCCTGGACTACAACAGCATTACCTTCAGTGCCCTGAAGACCCAGTTGGAACCGTCGCTGGAGCTGTTTGCCAAGGTGGTGCTGCAGCCGCTCTTCCCGGAAAAAGATCTGGCGCGGGTGAAATCCAATCGCATAGACGCCATCGCTCAGGAAAAGGCCCAGCCCCAGGGGCTGGCCCTGCGCGAATTGCCGCCGCTGCTATACGGCAAGGGACATCCCTACGGATCGCCGCTGACCGGTTCCGGCACCGTCGAGGGCATAGGGGCGATCAGTCGCGATGACCTGGTGCAGTTCCACGAGAACTGGGTGCGGCCGGACAACGCCATGCTGACCGTGGTCGGCGATGTCACCGAGGAGGAAATCAAGACACTGCTGAACAAGGCGCTCGCAGGCTGGAAGGCGCCCAAGTCCGAGTTGGCGCAAGTCCAGGTGCCACAAGTGGAGCGGCCGCAGCGGGCGCGGGTCTATCTGCTGGACCGTCCCGGTGCGGAGCAGAGCTACATCATGGCCGGCCTGGTGATGCCCCCCTGGCAGCCAGAGGGTGCCGAGGCCTTTGACGCCATGGCCAATATTATCGCTGGCAAGTTCACCTCGCGGGTGAATATGAATCTGCGCGAAGATAAGCACTGGTCCTACGGTGCCCGTGCCGTGTCTCTGGATACTGAGGGGCAGCGCCCCTATATCCTGTTTGCGCCGGTACAGACGGACAAGACGGCACCGGCGATCGAGGAACTGCTGAAAGAATACCGCAGTTATCTCGGCGACAAGCCGGTGCGTGAGGAGGAGCTGGCGGACTACCGCGATGACGAAGTGTTGAAGCAGAGCGGGCGCTTCCAAACCAAGGGGCAGTTGTTGTCCAGCATCACCTGGCAGGTCGAGAAGGGGCTGCCGCCGGCGTATATCGCCGAATATCCGCAGCGGGTGGCGGCCCTGACCAAAGACAGCGTCGAGGCCTCGGCGCAGGAGTTCCTGGCACCGGAGCAGTTTACCTGGGTGATTGTCGGCGACCTGGGCAAGATACAGAAGGAAATCGAGGCGCTGGATATAGGACCGGTGGAAGTGTTGCCGTCAGGTGATTAATCCGCTCGTCATGCCGGCGCAGGCCGGCATCCATTGCTGAGGTCGCTGGACCCCGGTCTGCGCCGGGGTGACGACTTAATCAGGCCTTGGCGCTGGGTCTCTCATTCAACTGATCCCGCCAGCGCACCAGATTCGCATGTTTCTCGGCATCCGGCCGCAGCTGCACCACCTTGCCGAAATCCAGGCTGCACAACATGCCGATATCCGCCACCGAGAAATAATCCCCCACCAGGTACTGGTTGTTCGCCAGGTGCCGATCCAGGACATCGAAGAACTTCAGTGCCCGCTTGCCGGCGTCCTCGCCAAAGTCCGGAAATACTGCCATGCGGTCGGCGAAGAAGCCGGAGGTGTGCTGGAAGCACATGCCCACGGCGAGCATCATGTTAAAGTCGGCGCGGCGGGTCCACATTTCCACCAGCGCCTTTTCCTTCGCATCGCGGCCGAACAGCGGCGGTTGCGGCTGCAGCTCCTCGAAGTAACGCTGAATCGCCACCGACTCGGCGATACAGCTGCCGTCATCCAGTTCCAGCACCGGCACCTTGGCATTGACGTCTTTGCTGCGGTACTCCTCGCTCAGGTTTTCGCCCTTGGCCAGGTCCACCGGTACATATTCCATATCGATGCCTTTCTCGGCCAGGTACATGCGGACCCGGCGGCAGTTGGGGGCACTGGCGAATTCGTAGATCTTCATCGGGCATCCTCTCGAATCATCACTTGGCGACGCACCCCTTGGGACTCTTCCCTTGGGTTGGGGGGGCGCTTGGGGTAGATTGTGTAGCTTCAATAAAAACCATACGACTCTAAGTTGGATTTTACGGGTGGGACAATGACAACAAATACCAAACGGGGCAACTTACTCAGTCGCGTCGCCGCGCTGCTGGCTCTTGTTGTGGGCCTCAGCTGTTCCGAGGCACTGGCTGAGGCCACGGCGATATACGCCGGCAAACTGTTCGACAGCGAGAGCGGTGAGATGCTGGAAAATCGCACAATCCATATCGTCGACGGCCGCATAGCGTCGGTGCAGAAGGGCTTTGCCAAGCGCGACCGCGAGAAGCTGGTGGACCTGCGCGATTACACGGTGCTGCCGGGTCTGATGGATATGCACACCCACCTGGTCTATGAGTTCGGCCCGCGCACCTATATGGAGACTTTCACCTGGAACCCGGCGGACTACACACTGCGCGGCGTCGATGCCGCGCGGCGCACCCTGCGGGCAGGTTTCACCACCGTGCGCGACCTGGGCGACAGCGGCAATGTCACCGTCAGCCTGCGCAAGGCGATCGATGCCGGCACCATCGAGGGGCCGCGCGTCTTTACTGCCGGCAAGTCCATCGCCACCACCGGCGGTCACGCCGATCCCACCAATGGTTACCGCCAGGACCTGATGGGCAGCCCGGGTCCGGCGGAAGGGGTTGTGAACGGCGCGGCCAGCGCCCGCGAAGCGGTGCGGCAGCGCTACAAGGATGGCGCCGACCTGATCAAGATCACCGCCACCGGCGGTGTACTGAGTGTGGCCAAGAGCGGCCAGAATCCGCAGTTCATGCAGGACGAACTGGAGGCGATTGTCGCCACCGCCAGGGACTACGGTTTTACCGTGGCGGTGCACGCCCACGGCAAGGAGGGGATCGATCGCGCCATCCGCGCCGGTGTCGATTCCATTGAGCACGGTACCTACATGGATGGCGAGACCATCGAACTGATGCGCCGCAACAACACCTGGTATGTGCCCACCCTGTTGGCCGGGGAGTGGGTTTCACAGAAATCCGCACTGGACGGTTTCTTCCCGGAAATGGTGCGCTCCAAGGCGGCCACCATCGGTCCCTTGATCCAGCAGACCTTTGCCAATGCCTACAAGCGCGGTGTGAATATCGCCTTCGGCACCGACAGCGGCGTCAGCCGCCACGGCGATAATGCGCGCGAGTTCGCGCTGATGGTGCAGGGCGGTATGACCCCGGCGGATGCCATCCGCAGCGCCACCTGGAATGCGGCGAGGCTGCTCAGGGTTCAGGACGAACTGGGAAGTATCAGCGAGGGCAAAAAGGCGGACATTATCGCTGTGGCCGGCGATCCGCTGGAGGATATTTCCGAGTTGCAGAAGGTCCGGTTTGTGATGAAGGACGGCAAGGTTTTTCTGAATGCGGAATGATGACAAACTTTTCTGGAACTAATTTGCACAGTCGAAGGCTGCCCGCGAAGCGGGTGAGGCGCAGGGAGGCGCCTCATGAATGCGGAATGCGGAATGCGGTGCCAATTAATTCCGCATTCCGATTTCCGCATTAAGGAATCACTCCAGCTCGAATACCAGATCCAGATTCACCGTCAGCGTGGTCTCCCCTGGCGCAACCGGTGTCGCCACATCCGCCTTGGCCGCCGCCATCTCCGCGCGCATCATCGGGCGAGGAATGCCGCCGCTGCCGCTTTCGGAAATGCTGACGATACGGCGTACCTTCATGCCCAGTGACTTGGCGTAGGTCTCGGCGCGGACCTGGGCTTTTTGCAGGGCCTGCTCGCGGGCCTCGGCCATTACCGGTTCCGGTTCGCCGATTTCCAGGCTGGGGCCGTGAATCTGGTTGGCCCCGGCGGCTGCCAGGTCATCCAGAATCTTGCCCAGCTTTTCCAGCTCCCGTACCTTGATACTGACGGTGTTGCGGGCGATATAGCCGGTGATCTGCGGCTTGCGATCCTGCTGGTAGTGGTAGCGCGGCGACAGGCTGATACCGCTGGTCTGCACGTCCTTGTCGTCGATGCCGGCTTTTTTGATCGCCTTGATCAATTTATCCATCTGTTCGGCGTTGTCGCGCATCGCCTTTTCGCTGTCCTCGGCTTCGGTGACCATTCCGGCGGAGATATTGGCTACATCCGGCACCTTGCTGGCCTCGCCATTGGCGGAAATGGAGACCAGGGTGCCAGGCTCGCCGGGGTGATCGCTACCGCAGGCGGTGGCGAGTACTGCGAGCAGGGCAATGGCCGATAGTTTTACAACCTTCATGACTTTTTCCTTGTAAGTGACTCTAAAAAAGTGGCCCGATCATAGGCGCTGTTATCTGAACACAAGCTGAGCGGCAGGTTCCCTAGCGGAAAACCTGCCGGTAAGTTTCATTTTCTCCGTGATAAATGGCAAATCCGAGTCGCAGCAGCCGCTGGCGGCGGTCGGACAACACTGCGCGGGATTTCAGCTCCTGCTGCAGCCGCTCCGATTGCTCGGCGGTGCCGCAGTCGAAGGTGAAAAAGTGTCCGTGGCCATTTTGCAGGTCGTGGTAGATCAGGTTGTCCCGGTTCAGCAGAGGGTGATCGACCGCATCCATGGTGTCGAGAAAGCGCTTTTGCGCCGCGAGGACATAGTCGTGGATCCTTTCCACGCTGATGCCCTCGCGCTCGAACAGCTCGAATATAGCCAGGCCTTTGTACAGGGCGGAGTAGTCCATGGTGGCGCCGGCAAAGCGCAGCCAGTTGTCGGCATAGCCGACCCGGTCGGCGCGGTTCTCCAGCTCCGCCAGTTCCGCAAACCAGCCGGTGTTCAGCGGGCGCAGCTGGCAGTTCGCGGGAATGCTCATAAAGCACATTCCCTCGCCGGCACCCAGGTATTTGTAGGAGCCGGCGGTAAAAAATACCTTGTCTGCTATCTCGCCGAGATCGATGGGGCGCGCGAAGAAGGCGTGGTAGCCGTCGATCACCAATTCGGTGCGCGCCGGCTTGCGCCCGGCAATCTGCAACAGCTCTGGAAATACCACACCGGAATCGAAAAACACCTGGCTGGCGTAGGCCAGCTGGTAGTCGCCGCGGTGAAGTTCCTGCTCGAAGCGCTCTGCCAGGGTGGCGTAGGGCTCTTTGGGAATACGGGTCACTTCGACACCGGGGAGCTCATCGAGCCGCTGCAGCTGGCGCGCGAAGCTGTAGAATTCGCCATCGGTGGTCAGGATGCGCAGCGGCCGGCTCAGGTCGAAGGCACTGAGCAACCGGTAGACCAGCTCGTGGGTGTTGGGCGCAATGGCGATGCGGTCCGGGTCCGGCAGATTCAGTGTGCGGGCCACGGCGCCCTGCCAGGCGGGGATCTTCTCCTCGAAAATGGGGCCCCACTTGTCGTCGGCGAGCAGGGCCGAGTCGCGCCAGTACTGTTGCACGGCATCGAGGGTGACGTCCGGCCAGTAGTGGTGGGAGTGGCACGCCATGTGCAGCATGGAAGTCGGGCTGCCACTGGGGGCCTGTAAAAACTGTCGATAGTATTTCTGGTACATTTGGTTCTGGTGTCTGCAATGCGGGTGTTTTATTTTGCTGCCGGCATTGTAGATGGAGACAAAAGGAAGGAGTAGTGCGGTGGAATATCTACATACGATGGTGCGCGTGGCGGACCTGGACGAGTCATTGAAGTTTTATTGCGAAAAGCTGGGGCTGCAGCAGGTCAGCCGCAAGGATTATGACAAGGGTCGCTTTTCGCTGATATTTCTCGCCGCGCCCGGTGACGCGGACAGTGCGCGGGAAAGCAAGTCGCCCTGCCTGGAGCTGACCTACAACTGGGATCCGGAAACTTACACCGGTGGGCGCAACTTTGGCCATCTGGCCTACCGTGTGGATAATATCTATGCGATCTGCCAGCGGCTGATGGACGAAGGCGTCACCATCAACCGCCCGCCCCGCGACGGCCATATGGCTTTTGTGCGCTCCCCGGACGGCATCTCCATCGAGTTGCTGCAAAAGGGTGAACCGCTGGAGCCGCAGGAGCCCTGGGCCTCCATGGAGAATACCGGCGAGTGGTAGACCGGAATATTCCGGGCTTGCGTAGGGTGTGCCGTGCGCACCGGCTGGCCTGGACGGTGCGCGCGGCGCACCCTACGGCTCCGAATTGAGTTAGAGAAGAGTAGTGAAAAGATCCAATTGCGTACTACTGGCCGGCACCTCTGCCGCGAAGCGTATCCGCGAGGAGGGCCTGCGCCAGGAGCAATTCTCGACCCTGGTGGGCGCCTCCGGCGGTCCCAAGTGGCTGGTCATCAGCCAGCTGGACCGGGTGTTGATGGGAGAGTTCTTCAAGGGCCGCAGCCAGCCTGTCGCCACAGTGGGCTCGTCCATCGGCAGCTTCCGCAATATGTGTTACGCGATGGAGGATTCTCTCGGCGCGCTGGAGCGCCTTGAGTTCGGCTATATTCACCAGACCTATGACTCGGGCAGACCGACGCCGGTGGAGATCACCGCGGCGGGCGAGAAGATATTGCGGGACGCGCTGGGCGGCGAGGGCGCGCGCCAGGTGGCGAACAGTCCCATCTGGCACAGCCATTTCGTGACGGTGCGTGGTCGCGGGCCCCTGGCCAGTGAAAGGCGCGCGTTGCTGGCGCCGGCGCTGCTGGCTTCGGCACTGGCCAACGCCATGTCCCGCCACAGCCTGCGTGTTTTCTGGGACAGGGTGGTTTTCCATAACGGTGACAGCGCCAGCGTACACTTCGACAGCCTGCGCACCGTCAATACGCGGCTGTCAGAGGAGAATGTCTGCGACGCGGTACTGGCCAGCGGCTCCATCCCGCTGGTAATGGCCGGTGTGCAGAACCCCCACGGCGCGCCCGCCGGCAACTACCGCGATGGCGGTATCACCGATTACCACTTTGACCTGCGTTTCGGACACCCGGAGGGGCTGGCGCTCTATCCGCATTTCTTCCCCTATATGGTGCCGGGGTGGTTCGACAAGAGCCTGTTCTGGCGCCGGGTCCGGGGCGGGGACATGCAGAACACTCTGCTGGTGTCGCCGTCGCCGGCCTTTGTTGCCCGGTTGCCCTACGGTAAGATTCCCGACCGCAACGACTTCTATAAGCTCAGCACCGAAGAGCGGCTGAAGTACTGGAACAGGGTGGTGGATATGAGCAGGCAGGTAGCGGATGACTTTTACGAGCTGTGGCAGACCGGCGCCGTTGCCGATCACCTGATCGAGGTGGGCTCAGAGGATATTCCCCACAAGCTGTCACGGGTAACCGCAGCGTGAGTAATGCACAGGAGTTCAGCGCGCCCCAGGAGGAGTACCGAACCACCCAGGAGCGGGTCTACTACCAGGTGCGCGACGCCATCTTGCGCGGCAAGTTTCTGCCCGGCCACGCGATCACCATCCGCGGCCTGGCCGCAGACCTGGGCTGCAGCCCCATGCCGGTGCGCGAGGCATTGCGCCGACTCACTTCCGAGAGGGCGCTGGAGCTGTCCGACACCCGGAGGGTGACGGTACCCACCATGACCCCGGAAAAACTGGCGGAAATCTGCGCGGCGCGGGTGGCGCTGGAGTGCCAGGCGGCCGCACAGGCGCTGCCCTATGTCGGTCCGGAGGAGCTGGACCAGTTGCGCCAGTTGGACGGGCGGGTCACTGCGGCCCTGGCGGACAAGGACATAGAGGAATATGTCACCGCCAACCTGGAGTTCCACTTCACCCTCTACCGCCTCGGGCGGCCCCATATCATCCTGTCGCTGATCGAGAGCCTGTGGCTGCAGACGGCGCCACTGCAGCACCTGGTATTCCAGCGTTTCGGCGTGCAGGAGCTGCCCGACCGCCACCAGGACCTGATCGATGCCATCGGTTCCGGCGACGCGGAGAGCGTGCGCACCGCCATCCGCCAGGATATCGAAGAGGGCCTCGGCTCCATCTCCGCAGAAGAACTTCTATAAATATGTTCAGTTACATCCACATCGCCCTGCACCTGCTGGTGCCGCTGGCCATCGCCTGGTTTTGCTTCCGTGCCGACTGGAAGAGGGCGGCGCTGATCATGCTCGCCGCCAACCTGGTGGACCTGGATCACCTGCTGGCCAGCCCCATCTATGATCCCGGCCGCTGCAGTATCAACTTCCACCCGCTGCACAAGATGCTGCCGATTTCCCTCTACGGCGCCATGATGTTCCTGCCCTGGAAACCGGTGCGCTATCTGGGTATCGGGTTGATCACCCATATGCTGCTGGATGCGCTGGACTGCGGTATCTGATTCTGTTTCCAGGGTTCCCCGGCGATTCGCTGGCTCCGCGCGGTGAGACTGCCGCCGCGAGCCGTCCGGGCACTACCAGCGGCGGCTGACAAAGAAAGCGCCCATGGCGCCGGCCAGCAGCATGGCGCCAAAGCTGATACTCGTATAGAAGGCGACGGGGATCGCAGCAGTGCGATCACGCCCTACAAAGGCAAAGCGACGCAGCTTTCCCTTCTCCTCGACGTCATAATACGCGCCCAGGTATTGGGGGGATCGAATTTGCTTGTAGTCCAGCCGGGCAAACAATGGATGCTGCCGGATGTGCTCCCTGTATGCCACGTTTTGCATGCGAGGGACAAAGCTCCGATACTCAGGCATTTCGGCAAACAGAAACGGCGGTTCCCCCTGCTTGATCCAACCCTTGGATTCGTACAGAAAGGTACCGACCTTGGCGTCCTTAATAACTGTGCCGTAGGCCGTTAACGCCGAACCCACCATCAGGGCCAGCAACCCCGCAAGCAGCCACGAGCGCCGGGTCCGTTCACTACGTTTTTTGTGATTGACAATTAAATCGCGCACCTGAGCTATGTCTTTCAGCTTGTGCAGCTCGGTATCCGTCACCTGTTGGCCAACAGCGGCCATGTCGAATTCGTAGGCCTGCATCAGCTTGTCGAAGCTCTCGGGCGAGGGGACGGCCTTATTGTTTTCCAGCTTGGACAAATAGGACTGTTCGATGCCGATCTGGGCTGCGGCCTCAGGCTGAGTCCAGTTTTTCGCCTCGCGCTGGTTTTTGATAAATTGGCCAAACGTCATGGGCATATCCTTATATCTGTTTGAAAATCAAACGAATTCTTTTGTATTCATGTCGGGAAAGCGAGATGAATATCGGGCCATACAAAGGAATTTCCAGATTTTGGCGGGTGATGCAAGCATTTTTCAAATCACACAACTGTCATCTCCCGGTCGAGGCGGCAACCGATTGCAAGGCCTTAACAGCTGGCACTGGTGTTCTCTCCGGATGACCCTCTCCCTCTGGCCCTATACTCGGCAGCCCGGGAAAGAGAGGAGCTATTCCGTCGAGCCCTGCCCCGGAATCTACAATCCCTATTGCGTATCCGGCTCGGCTCACACTAAAATGTGATCACATTTTGCCGTCGCCTCTGGCCTGGACGTCTGCGACAGGGCCAGGGGCGGTTTCATCAGGAGCGAGACCATGAACAAGAGTCAACTGCAACAACACGACCGCGAGCACCTGCTGCACCCCTTTACCGACTTCCACGACCTGGGCAAACAGGGTACCCGTGTGATCACCAGCGCCGACGGCGCCTATATCTCCGACATCGACGGTCACCGGATGCTGGACGGCATGTCCGGTCTCTGGTGCTGTAACCTGGGTTACAGCCGCAAGGAAATCAGCGACGCCATCTACGAGCAGCTGAACAAGCTGCCTTTCTACAACAGCTTTTTCCAGTGCACGACCGTACCCTCCATCGAGCTGGCGGACGCCCTGGCGGAAGTGACGCCGGCGGGCATGAACAACGTGTTCTTCACCGGTTCCGGTTCCGAAGCCAACGACACCAACCTGCGCCTTATCCGCCGCTACTGGGACCTGCAGGAGAAGCCCGAGAAGCGCATCGTCATTTCGCGCAAGAACGCCTACCACGGCTCCACCATCGGCGGCGCCAGCCTCGGCGGCATGAACGGCATGCACAAGCAGTTCCAGGGGCTGGACTATATCGAACATATCCAGCAGCCCTACTGGTTCGGCGAGGGCGGTGACATGTCCCCGGAGGAGTTTGGTGTCCAGGCCGCCCGTGCGCTGGATGAAAAAATCCAGGAGCTGGGCCCGGAAAAGGTGGCCGCGTTTATCGCCGAGCCGATCCAGGGCGCCGGCGGCGTGATCATCCCGCCGGAAACCTACTGGCCGGAAGTGAAAAAGGTGCTGGACCAGTACGAAGACATACTGCTGGTGATGGACGAAGTGATTTTCGGCTTCGGTCGCACCGGCGAGTGGTTCGGTGCCGACTACTACGGCATGCAGCCGGATCTGATGACCTTCGCCAAGGCGGTGACCAACGGCTACTTCCCGCTGGGCGGCACCATGGTCAGCGACCGCGTGGCGGACGTGATCAAGGCCAAGGGCGGTGAATTCACCCACGGCTACACTTACTCCGCGCACCCGGCGGCCTGTATGGCCGGCCTGGCGACCATCAATATCCTGCGCAACGAGAAGATCATCGAAAACGTACGCGATGTTACCGGCCCTTACCTGGCCAAGCGCTGGGCTGAGCTGGGGGATCACCCGATTGTCGGTGAGGCCCGCAGCCTGGGCCTCGTGGGTGCGCTGGAGCTGGTCAAGGACAAAGGCAGCCGCGCGCGCTTCGACGATGACTGCACCGCCGGTGGTATCTGCCGCGATATGAGCATCAAGAACGGCCTGGTGATGCGCGCCACCGGCGACACCATGATCATCGCGCCGCCGCTGATCCTCACCACCGAGCAGGTGGACGAGCTGGTGGAGAAGGCGCACCGCGCGCTGGACGACACGGCCAAGGCGTTGGCGTAATATTCTCGGGTCCCGGACTCGGGAAAATGAACCGAAATTTGATGCGAAGGTCCTGATACCGCTGGCTGTTTGCGGGGCCTTATGAGGCAGGGATGCCGATTAGAGCGTACAGGGATGTATTCACAGCGCGTCCCGCAAACAGCCAGCGGTATCAGGACCGCCACGGACACATCAAGGGGCCCCGAATCCGGGATCCCGGTAAAGGCAAACTATGTCTCAGGAAAAAGAATTTATACCGCTACCGGAACTGCTGGAAAAATCGCGCCAGGTCCTCGCTGAAAACCCCGATCTGAAATGGATCGAGGGCTTTATGTTCGATATCAACGGTGTTCCCCGCGGCAAGTGGCTGCCGGCGGATTCGGCGGAAAAGCTGCTGAAGGGCAGCCTGCAGATGCCGCGCAGTGCCGCCAGCCTGGATATCTGGGGGCGGGATATTGAAAACAGTCCGCTGGTATTCGCCAGCGGCGACAGCGATGGCATCTGCATCCCGGTTTCACCCATCTGCCTGGCGCCCTGGCACCGGGAACAGACGGCACAGCTGCATATGCAGCTGCACGAGGCGGACAGCTCGCCGCTCTACGCCGATCCCCGCACCCAGTTGCAGGGCGTGGTCGCAAAACTAAAGGAGCTCGGTTACACCGCGGTGTGCGCCACCGAACTCGAGTTCTACCTGCTGCGCGAAGAGGCGGACCACCTGGCGCGGCCGCGTCCGGTCAGCGACAACGATGCCGAGCTGGTGCCGTCCACCGATGTCTACGACCTCTCGGAGCTGGACGCCCAGCGGCATTTCTTCGCCGATGTGCGCGCCGCCTGTGAAGAGCAGGGCATCCCGGCGGATTCCGTCCTGTCCGAGTGCGCGCCGGGGCAATTCGAGATCAACCTGCTGCACAGCGCCGACCCGGTGAAGGTCGCCGACCAGACACTGCTGTTCAAGCGCCTGCTGAAGGGGGTGGCGCGCAGTCACGGCTTCCGCGTCAGCACCATGGCCAAACCCTTCGGCGACCAGGCCGGCAATGGCATGCACGTGCATATGAGCCTGATCGACGACAGCGGCAAAAATGTCTTCGACGACGGCAGCGAGCAAGGCTCCGAGCTGCTGCGCCAGGCAGCCGCCGGCATGCTGGCCACCGCCAATGACGCGATGGCCTTCTTCGCGCCGCACAGCAATTCTTACCGTCGTTTCCAGGAGAGTTCCCACGCGCCGCTCAACCTCTGCTGGGGCTATGACAACCGCACCACCACCCTGCGAGTGCCGGCCAGCAATCCGGAAGCGCGGCGCATCGAGCACCGCATCGCCGGCGCCGATGTGAATCCCTACCTGGTGCTGGCAGCGATCCTCGCCGGAGTCTGCCACGGTATCGAGAACAAGCTGGAGCCCCCGGCGCCGGTTGAAGGCGATGCCTACCAGGTGGAGAGCGAGCAGTTGATCAACACCTGGAGCGACGCATTGAAGCGCTTCGAGAAGAGTCCCCTGTGGCAGAAATACCTGGATCCGCGCTTTGTCGAACTCTTCCTGCTACTGAAGCGCCAGGAACTGGCGGAGATAGGTGCGCGCGTGACCGATGTGGAGTACCAGAGCTACCTGCACCGGGTGTGACCCTATCCACAGAGGGGCGGCACTTGCCACAACTACTCGACGGCTTTGGCGACAGGAATCGCAGGCGGGGATAAACATTTGCTATACCTAGGTTAAGCGCGTAACGCGCTTGAGACTCTCCTCCTGAAAGTGTGTTCGAGAAATCTGGCCCGCCATTTGGCGGGCATTTTTTTTGTCCGGCAACACACTGTCGGAATATATTTCCCCAGATCCGCTCTCTAATTGGTACGCCTTGCTGCATGTTGAAAAAGCCCACCTATACTGGAAGTAACCGCAACTGCGGCGAAGGAGCTTTTCAGCGTTACAAGGAGTTACCCCATGAGATTGAAGTCCCTCCTAATCCCCATGGCACTGGCGGGATACGCCGGCTTCGCCGCCCAGCCGGCCCTGGCGGGCCCATCTGGTTATCCAGTACAGCAGCCATCACCGGGAATATATACCGCTGGAACCGTCATGTTGCGTGTCGGCGCCTCGTATGTAGAGCCGGACGATAACGTCTTTTCTGGAACCCAGGTATTCAGCGTGGCTGATCCCGCGATCGAAAACCCGGTGGCGAGTGATTTTGTAAATGTCAACGTGTTTACCGACGTGGACCTGGATGATGATACTACCTGGTATATCAGTGGCGTTTGGTTACCGATTGAGCACCTGGGGATAGAGCTCTACTTAAGTGCCGACGCCAATCTCGATGCAACACTCACTTCAATTGCCAGTACCGGAGGCAGTTCCTTTGGTAGCTTCTCCCAGGGGGTCGGCGATTTCGATACCTATACCACCAGTCTTTTCGCAAACTGGTATCCGATGAGCCCCACCTGCCTGATTCAGCCCTACGTCGGTCTGGGTGTCAGCTACGTCGATATCGAGCAGGAGTTTTTGCGACCGGTTTTCCGCGATCAATTTGGTGAATTCGGTTTGCTGGATTTCGGCAGCGATTTCACCTGGACGGCGCAGGTCGGTGTGGATTTCAATTTCGGCCGTGACAACGGTTGGCAGATCAACGCCTCCGCGATGTATGTGGATGCCGAACCGGACATCTACATCGGTTACGACACCGAGACACTGGTGCCCGGATTCAGTGATTCCATCATCCTGCCAGTGCGTGTACGCGATGAGCTGGACATGAGTCCCTGGATGTTCAATCTGGGCGTGGGCTATCGCTTCAGCTTTTAATCCACCCGCTGCATCTCGCGAGGCAGGTGAGGGGCCCGGGCCGCTCACCTGCTTTTCTGTGCGTGTTGAAAATATGTCACTAAGCGGCAGGATTGCCGCTTAGTACGGCTGAAGGCTGCCCTAAGGGCGAGGGCTACGGATGGAGCAATCAACGTGAACTGATTCTGTCTGGCAGTCATTTCTGCGCCAGTGTATTCTTCGCAGTTTCCAGCCTCCGGTAATAGAACAACACAGATGGGGAAGTCATGACCGCCTCGGGCAAGGGTAGAGAGAGGAATTGTACGGGCGGCCCATCGGTCGCGCCGCCGCAGCCACTGAAGTCGCGACCACTGAGAATTTGCCTGCTGGGCTATCGCAGCCATCCTTACTGTGGGGGGCAGGGGGTCTATCTCCACTATCTGAGCAAGGCGCTGGTAGAGGCGGGTCACACGGTGGATGTTATCTCCGGGCAGCCCTATCCGGTACTGGACCCGCGCGTAAAGCTGATTGAGATGCCGGGGCTGAACCTGTTTGAGGAAGAGCGTCCCACGCGCGCGCTGAAATGGCGTCACCTGCTGTCCTGGACCGATTTCTTCGAGTGGTGGGGCAAGCTGACCGGCGGTTTCGCCGAGCCCTACACTTTCGGCCGCCGCGCGGCCAGGTACCTGCGCGAGCATGGCTGCCACTACGACATAGTGCACGACAACCAGTCCCTCTGTTATGGCCTGCTCGATATCGAAAAAAGTGGATTGCCGGTTGTGGCCACCATTCACCATCCGATTACCCGCGACCGGCAACTGGCCCTGGACGCGGCGCCGGACTGGCGTTACCGGCTGCTAGTGCGCCGTTGGCACAGCTTCCTGGGGATGCAGATCAGGGTTTCGCGCAGACTGCGCAATATTGTCACTGTCTCGCGCCAGTCAGAGCGGGATATTGTCGAACAGTTCGGTGTGGATCCGCAGCAGATCCAGCTGATCTACAACGGTATAGACACGGATCTGTTCAAGCCGCAGCCGCAGGTAGTGCGCAAGCCGCTGCGTATCATGACCACCGCATCTGCCGACCAGCCGCTCAAGGGGCTGCGCTTTTTGCTACAGGCGCTGGCGGAGCTGCGCCAGCGCCATCCTGGACTCGAGTTGCTGGTAGTCGGGCGCCTTCAGGAAGGCGGCGCCACAGAGCAATTACTGCACGAGTTGCAGTTGCAGGATGCGGTGCGTTTTGTATCCGGTATCTCCAACCAGGAGCTGGTGGAGTACTACGCGAGCGCAAGCGTAGTGGCCTGTCCGTCCCTGTATGAGGGGTTCGGCCTGCCGGCCGGTGAAGCCATGGCCTGCGGTGTACCGGTGGTATCCAGCGATGGCGGCGCCTTGCCGGAAGTGGTGGGCGATGCTGGTCTGGTTGTGCCGGCGGGAGACTGTGTAGCGCTGGCGCAGGCGCTGCATAAGTTGCTATCCGATGAGTCCCTGCGTCAGGATTTGGGGCGCAAGGGCCGGGAGCGTATCGAGCAGCAGTTTTCCTGGCGCCTGGCGGCGGCACACCTGGTGGATTATTACCGCCGGATTCTCGGCGAACCGCGGGTCAGGTCGCTGCCGCGCGTTGCGACACGCACCGAGGCCTCAAGTGGCGCGGAGGCAGCCTGATGATTACTGTCGAACTGCGCAATCTGAATCTGCAGGCTGGGCAGCGAGTGCTGGATCTGGGTTGCGGCGAGGGGCGCCACGCAATCCACTTGCTGGTGTCCGAGGCGGTGGATGTGGTAGGTATCGATCTGAGTATCGACGATGTGCGCACGGCCAGTGAGCGCGCCAAGCCATTTGTGGGTGAGCCGCAAACGCCGGGGCGGTTGCTACTCGGGGTCGGCAACGGCTTGCAGTTGCCTTTCGCCGATAATAGCTTCGATGTGGTGATCTGCTCCGAAGTCCTCGAGCATATCCTGGACTACCGCGGTGTCCTTGCGGAGATAGATCGGGTACTGAAGCCCGCGGGTATCTTCGCCGCGAGTGTACCGACCTTTTTCCCGGAGTGGGTCTGCTGGCAATTCAGCGACGAGTACCATCAGGTGGAGGGTGGCCATATCCGGATATTCCGCGAGCGCGAACTGCGCAACAGTATCGAAAGCCTGGGACATCAGTACTTTGCTCGCCACAAGGCGCACGCCCTGCACGCACCCTTCTGGTGGCTTAAGTGCCTGCTTTGGAGCAAGCCGGAGTCGCGTCTCCTCGCGGCCTATCATCGCCTGTTGGTCTGGGACCTGATGCAAAAACCACTGCTGACCCGCGCACTGGAAAAACTACTGAACCCGATTCTGGGCAAAAGCATAGTGCTCTACTTTGTCAAACCGCAGTCGCCCCCGGATGAGCCCCGGAAGTATGGGCAGGAGACAGCGGCAGTGGCAATGGAGGTGCAGTCTTGAGCGATCTGGCACTTCCCGCACTGTCCGGCAATGCGCTATTTCCCAGCGGTTTTTTGCGCGCCAGTGCGGGCTATATTCTCTCGCGGCAGCAGGCAGACGGTGCCATTCCCTGGTTCGACGGCGGCTATGCGGATCCCTGGGATCACGTTGAGGCGGCGATGGGGCTCAGTATTGCCGGTGAATACGCCGCGGCAGAAAAGGCGTACGGATGGCTGGCCGATATCCAGCTCGCCGACGGCAGCTGGTGGGCGGCATACAAAGACGGCGAAGTGCACAACCGCGAGCGCCGCGAGAGCAATTTCGTGGCCTATATCGCCACCGGTATCTGGCATCACTACCTGATCGAAGAAGATAAAAACTTCCTGCGCCGCTACTGGCCCATGGTCGAGCGCGCAGTGGAGTTCGTGCTGGCGCTGCAGACGGGGCACGGTGAGATTCACTGGGCGGTCGACGGTGACGGCCGGCCCAAAGAGGATGCGCTGATTACCGGCTGTTCTTCGATATACAAGAGCCTGGAGTGCGCCATCAATATTGCCCATTCCCTGGGCCAATCCCGCCCGCGCTGGATTGAGGGCAGGGCGCAGCTGGGTCGGGCACTGCGGGAGAAGCCCGAGCGCTTCGATCGCACCTGGGAGAGCAAGGCGCGCTTTTCGATGGACTGGTTTTATCCGGTGCTGACTGGTGTCTTCTCCGGCAGCGCGGCGCGCGCGCGACTGCAGAAAAAATGGGATGAATTTGTCGTGGCCGGGCTCGGCTGTCGCTGTGTCAGTGATGAACCCTGGGTGACAGTGGCGGAATCCTGCGAGCTGACCATGGCACTGGTGGCGGCCGGAGAGCGCAGTCGCGCGGCGAAACTCTATCGCGCACTGCACCGCTGGCAGGATGGGGACGGCGGCTACTGGACCGGTTACGTTTACCGCGACAAGGCGATCTGGCCGGAGGAGAAACCCACCTGGACGGTGGGCGCCATGCTGCTGGCGGCGGACGCGCTCGCCGGGCTGACGCCGGCGAGCGGGCTCTTTACATCCGTGCGACTGCTGTCAGATCCGGCGCAGAATACCGAGGGTGTCGACTGTCTCCACCAGCTCGAACTGAGCGGAAGCCAGGGCTAGCTTGTAAATATCATAGGGCGCCTGGCCGCCATCGGCCGGGTCTGGAAAAATATCGTGAATGGCGAGGTAGCCGCCCGGCACTATATGGCGGGACCAGCTGCGATAGTCCGTCATCGCGGCTTCCAGTGAATGGCCGCCATCGATAAATACCAGGCCCAGGGGTGTATTCCAACAGCGCGCGGCAACGGCCGAGGGGGCGACGACGGGTACCACCCAGTCCTCCAGCTGCGCAGCGCGCATATTCGCGCGGAATGTACGGAAGCTGTCCATCAGCTGGGCGCGATCATCGAAGAGGTCCGGATCGTGGTATTCCTCCCCGGGCTGGTGCTCTTCGGAACCGCGATGGTGGTCCACGGCAAACAGTACGCTGTCGGTCAGTTTGCAGGCAGAGGCGAGGTAAACGGTGGACTTGCCGCAGTAGCTGCCGACCTCGAGGCTGGGGCCCAGGGCGCTGGCTTCGGCGGCCAGATGATAGAGTGCCTCTCCCTCGTGGGCAGCGAGAAATCCCTTGATGGTGTGGATGTCGATGGGCAGTTTGAGTGACATGAATTACCGCTCGTTCTTTTCGTGGCGCAAACAGTAAACCGCCGCCTCCAGAAATGCAATTGAGTGCGGTGTACGTTGAGTAAGAGGCGGGTTAGTCGGTTGTGAATAATGCGTAAGGATCATAGACCCTACTGGTTGAAGCACTGGTTATTGCGGTGGCGTAAGTGGCGCACGCGCTACTTCCTGTTGCCGCAGTTTGATGCGGTCGGCGCTGACCCGGAAATCATGGATCCGGGTTCCGTATCTGTGTTCGGCAAGAATATCCGCCTGGGCGATTATCCGCACCTGATCTCCACACCGGACAAGTGTATTCGCTTTACCACGCTGGGTCACAAGGGCGGCGATGCCTTTATCACCATTGGCGACTATGTGCTGATTTCTCCCGGTGTGCGCATTTCCGCTGCCGAGTCGATTACCATTGGCGATGCCTGCATGATCGCTGCCAACGTCTATATCTCCGATTCCGACTGGCACGGTCTCTACAATCGCACTCGCCCCTTCCGCTGCACCGCACCGGTGCGCCTGGGGAACAATGTCTGGATAGGGGACAGCGCCATTATCTGCAAGGGGGTCAGCATCGGTGACAATTCGGTCATTGGTGCCGGCAGTGTGGTGACAAAAGACGTGCCGGCGAATACCGTTGTGGCCGGAAACCCGGCCCACGAGATCAAGCAGATCAATCCCCGCCGGCGTATGATCACCCGCGAGGCCCTCTTCGCCGATGCCTTCCGCCAGGCCCACAATATGGATGAACTGGATCGGATGCTGCTGCAGGGCAACTCCCTGAGGGGTTGGTTGCGCTCGCTGGTGTTTCCCCGTCACGGCGATTGACCGGTGCCGCTAAAGGTTTCACTGGTAACTGACTCCCGGCGGTATCGGTAATAAAATAGCGAAATGAAAAAAAACAAAAGTATTGTCCTGATAGGCATGCCGGGCGCCGGCAAGAGTACCCTGGGGGTGTTGCTGGCCAAGGAGCTGGCTCTGGATTTCGTCGACACCGACGTGCTGATCCAGCTGCGCGAGAGCAAAACGCTGCAGGAAATCATGGACGAGAGCGATTACCTGAACCTGCGCCGTATCGAGGGCGAGGTGATCGCCGATGCCGACCTGCCCAATCATGTGATCGCCACCGGCGGCAGTGTCGTGTACAGCGAAGAGGGTATGGCAAACCTGCAGCGTTTCGGTCCTGTGGTTTTCCTGAACTGTTCCGCAGATGAGTTGCGCCGTCGCATTCACAACTACGAGAGCCGCGGTATCGCCAAGGCGCCGGGGCAGTCGTTCGAGGAGCTGTTTGCCGAGCGGCAGGCGCTGTACCGGAAATATGCGGATATCACCGTGGACTGCGACGGCAGGGATCTGCAGCAGGTGCTGGATCGGGTACTGGTAGGATTAAAGGCGCTGAATTAATATCAGTTTCTGAGGCTCGGGAGCAGCGGAAGAATACCAGTGCTTGAAGCGAAGGCCCTGATGCCGGTGGCTATTTGAGGGACTGTTGGCGAGAGGGACCTCGCCGACAAGCCTACAGGGATGTATTCACGGCGTGTCCCGCAAATAGCCACCGGCATCAGGGCCGCCACCAAGCTGGATGGAGGTTCGGCGCTTGATGTTCCTCGCGAGTAAGGGCAAACATGCGGGTTGCCCTTGATGATAATTTCCCAGACGTGAAATTAAAGCGGCAGCTGAGTCGTGTACTTGACCTGCTTCAACGCAAAGGTGGAATTGACCGATGCCACATTGGGCAGGTGCACCAGCGAACGCTTCAGCAACTGCTCGTAGTGCTCGACACTGTCCACCACCACACGCAGTACATAGTCCTTGTCGCCACTGGTGGAATAACACTCCACGACTTCTTGCACGTCCTGTACGGCGGACTCGAAACTGTTCAGGGATTCTTCGTCGTGGTTGTGAATGGTGACATAGCAGTATACTGTGACCCCTAGGTCGAGTTTACGGGGGTCGAGCAGGGTGACGCGTCCGCGGATTATGCCCTCGGCCTCCAGGCGTTTGATTCGGCGCCAGCAGGGTGTGTGGGACAGGCCCACTTTGTCTCCGAGTTCCGCCATGGAATAATCGGCGTTCTCCTGCAGCGCTCGCAGTATCTTACGGTCAAAATCATCCAGGTCTGTCGAACGCTTCATATAAACTCCTATCCTACAAAATTTGTACTGGTCGAGATTTTCATCATAATTTTACGCGCATATGTGTAAATAAAGCAATGCTCTATTGCGCTTAACGCACTAGTATGACCCTGACCAGTCCGTCGCAGATTCTACGCTTTTTGTGATTGCCCGCCAGTCCGCTCATCCGGGCCGGGCAAACTACACTGCCGACGGCTGATGGCAGCAAAGCCGAAAGAATAATGACCAATAGTCCGAAAGTCGTTTCGAACTGGATAGATAACCGGAAGTAGGCGTATGAGTGAAAAAGTAAGCGGCGCGCAAGGCGCGGCCCAGTCCCAGGTGATAGGCCAGGCAAAGCAGGTCTCCCTGGACGATCGCTACACCACCCTGAAGGGGCGCGTGTTGCTGTCGGGTATCCAGGCTCTGGTGCGCCTGCCCATCGACCAGATGCGTATGGACCGGTCCCGCGGGCTCAACACCGCCACTTTTATTTCCGGTTACCGAGGCTCGCCGCTTGGCGGCTATGACCAGCAGCTGGCCCGCGCGAAAAAACTTCTCGAAGAACAGAATATCCGCTTCCAGCCCGGCGTGAATGAGGAGCTGGCGGCGACTGCTGTCTGGGGTTCACAGCAGGTAGGCCTGTTTGAGGGCGCCGAGGTGGATGGTGTCTGCGGCATCTGGTACGGCAAGACGCCGGGTGTCGACCGCTCCTGCGATGCTTTCCGCCACGCCAATGCGGCCGGTTCCTCCCCGAAGGGCGGTGCCCTGATCGTCGCCGGCGACGACCACGGCTGCAAGTCCTCTTCCTATCCGGGGCAGTCCGAATTCGCCTTCGTGGATATGCATATTCCGGTACTGAACCCGGCTACCGTGCAGGAGGTGCTGGACTACGGCCACTACGGCCTGGAACTGTCCCGCTTCAGCGGCTGCTGGGTGGCGATGATCACCCTGGCGGAAAACATGGATAGCTCCGCTACCGTCGAGGTGGATCCGGAGCGGGTGCAGTTTTCCTATCCGGAAATCGAGCGCCCCGAGGGCGGCCTCAATATCCGCAAGCAGGACAACCCGCTGGAACAGGAGGAGCGCCTGTGGCGCTACAAGCGCCCGGCGGCCCTGGCCTTCGCCCGCGCCAACAAGCTGAACGAGGTGGTGCTGGAAAACCCGCGCGCGAGCCTGGGGATAGTCACCACCGGCAAGGCGCACCTGGACCTGATGCAGGCCTTCGAGGATATGGGTATAGACGAACAGCGGGCGAAAGCGCTCGGTATCCGTATCCTCAAGGTGGGTATGACCTATCCGCTGGACGTGCCCGGCATCCAGGAATTCGCCCGCGGCCTGGACACACTGCTGGTGCTGGAAGAAAAGCGCAGCCTGATGGAAGTGCAGTTGAAAGAAGAGCTGTACAACGTGCACCAGAAGGATCCGCATTTTCCGCGAATCCTCGGCAAGGTGGATGAGAACGACCGTCCGCTGATGCCGATGTACGGTGAACTGTCGCCGGCGATTATCGCCCAGGTCCTGGGCAGGGTATTGGGCGACGAGAAACTGGATGAGCGCGGCAGGCACCGTCTGATGCGTCTCAATGCGCTGGCGGAGCGCGTCGCCGAGCAGGCCGGTTCCAGTGTGTCGCGCCTGCCGATGTTCTGCGCCGGCTGCCCGCACAACCGCTCCACCAAGGTACCTGAGGGCAGTCGTGCCCTGGCCGGCATCGGCTGCCACTATATGGCCCAGTGGCTGGACCGCGAGACCTATACCTTCACCCAGATGGGTGCCGAGGGCGTTAACTGGGTCGGCCAGGCGCCCTTTACCAGTGAGAAGCATGTGTTCGTCAACTTGGGCGACGGCACCTATTTCCATTCCGGCATCCTCGCCATCCGCGCCTCTGTCGCGGCCAAGGTGAACATCACCTACAAGATACTATTCAACGACGCCGTCGCCATGACCGGCGGCCAACCCCACGACGGCGAGCTGGCACCGGACATGATCTGTCGCCAGGTGCTGGGGGAGGGCGTGCGCAAAGTCGTGCTGGTGATGGACGACCCGGACAAGTACAAGGGTGCACTGACATTTCCCAGCGAGGTGGAGATCCGCCACCGCGACCATCTGCCCGTGGTGATGGAGGAGCTGCGCGAAACCGAAGGCTGTACTGTCATCATCTACGACCAGACCTGTGCCACCGAACTGCGCCGCAAGCGCAAGCGCGGCCTGCTGCCGAAAGCGGAGGGGCGCCCGTTTATCAATGAGCGGGTGTGTGAGGGCTGCGGTGACTGCGTGCAGCAATCCAGCTGTATTGCGGTGGAGAAGGTGGAGACCGCCCTGGGTGACAAGCGCCGCATCAACCAGACCGGCTGCAACCAGGATATGTCCTGTGTCAACGGTTTCTGTCCGTCTTTCGTCACCGTAAAAGGCGGCAGGCTGGCCAAGCGCGCCGGCGTCGGCGACGTGCTGCGCACCGAGGCGGAAAAGCTGCCGCCGCCGCAGTTGCCCGCATTGAGCGAACCCTACAACCTGCTGGTAACCGGCGTTGGGGGCACCGGCGTGGTGACCATAGGTGCGCTGCTGGCAATGGCGGCGCATATCGAAGGCAAAGCGAGCAGCACCCTGGACCAGACGGGGCTCGCGCAGAAGGGCGGGGCTGTCTATTCCCACGTGCGCTTTGCCGCCGAGCCGGAGGCGCTGCAGGCGGTGCGCATTTCCGACGGTCGCGCCGATGCGCTGATGGCCTGCGACCTGATTGCCGCGGGTAACCTGCAGGCCTGCCTGGCCAAGCTGGACGAGACCCTGAGCCGCGCCGTGGTGAACACCCATCTGAGCCCGACCGCGGCCTCGGTACTGGGGCGTGAGGACGTGCACTCGCCGCAGGCGGTGCTGGACACTCTCAGCGGTGCGGTGAAAGAGCTGGAGGCGGTGGAGGCCCACAAGCTGACCAGCGCCGCCCTGGGCGATACCCTGGCTGCCAATATCTTTATGCTGGGCTACGCCTGGCAGAAAGGGCTGTTGCCCCTGGCGCAGGATTCCCTGCTGCAGGCGATCGAGCTGAACGGCGTCGCCGTGGAGGGCAACCTGCAGGGCTTCGCCGCCGGCCGCCTGGCCGCCGCCAACCGCAAGGGGCTGGACGCACTGCTGTCGCGGGACGAGAAAGAAGTCGAACTGCCGCGCGGCCTGGAAGAAATAGTCGTGCACCGCGTCGAGCATCTGACCGGTTACCAGAACGCCGAGCTGGCGAGCCGCTACCGCTCTCTGGTCGACAGGGTCAAGGCGGCGGAAATTCTGAAAGTGCCCGGCAGCGAGGCGCTGGCGGAAGTGGTCGCGCGCTACTATGCGAAGCTGCTCGCCTACAAGGACGAGTATGAGGTGGCTCGCCTCTATACGGATGGCCGCTTTATCAAGGCGCTGGAAGAGAACTTCGCCGGCGACTTCGAGCTGGAATTCAATATGGCACCGCCGCTGATAGCGCCCTTCGACAAGGCGCTGGGTCGCCCGCGCAAGCTCAAATTTGGCGGCTGGATGTACAGGGCCTTCGGTCTGCTGGCGAAACTGAAAGTCCTGCGCGGCACGCCGCTGGATATCTTCGGCTACACCGCTGAGCGCAAGATGGAGCGCGCCCTGATCGGCGAGTTCGAGCAGTTGGTGGACAGGGTGATCGGCGAACTGAACGCCGAGAATCACGCCGCCGCCATAGAATTGCTCAGCTACCCGGACCTGATCCGCGGTTACGGCCTGGTCAAGGACGAGAGCCTGGAGCGGGCGCGGAAGCAGCGCGATGCTGCTCTGCTGCGCTTCGAGAACCCGGCGGCGGACCTGAATGGTGCTGCGCCGGTGGAGGTCTTCGATCCGGCCAAGGCGCAGCAGGTGGGGTAAGGAAATGCGGAATGCGGAATGATGAATGCGGAATACGCGAATGAGCATCGCGTATTCCGCTGGAGCGGGGGCCGCGCCTAAGCTAGCGGAATAGTGGGTTTGACGATTAAGCCTCGGCCGAACATTCTATTCCGCATTCCGCATTCCGCATTCCGCATTCCGCATTCCGCATTCCGCATTCCGCATTCCGCATTCCGCATCACCAGCTCGCCTGGGCGCGAAACGCCAGCTGGTCGGTTTCGTCGCCGGTAAAGTCATCGTCCCCCAATACCACATTGAGCATAAATCGCACGCGCGGGTTGAAGTAGAAGTTGACCCCCAGCGTGACGTTGCTCGCTTCCAGGTCGTCAATGTCCTTGTTTTCGATGGTCTGGTAGCGCGCGGTCAGCTCCCAGGCGCCCCAGCCGCTGCGCGGTTTGACGGATCTGAATACGCCTTTTTTGCTGTCGTAGGGTTTGTGTTCACCGGTGATCACCCAGCTTCCCATGACGTACCAGGTACGCACGTCCTGGCCGCCGATATAGCAGCCAAAATCCGGGTCGCACTCGAAGCTTGGCGGGGCGCCAAAGAAGTCTTCGAAGGCAATTTCCGACAAGAAGTAGTCTCCCTCGAAATCCCCGTACACATATTCCGCCTGTGCGTAGAGAGGGCCGTGGGTTCCCGCCAGCTCCAGGCCCACGGTGTTGACGCTGCCGCCCTGATCGCCGAAGAAAAAATCGTCGTTGTCGAAGTCTTCAACAAAGAAAGACCTGTCGCCCGGAGTCAATGCAATCAGCTGGTCCGGACCGCGGCGTCCGGCGTAGGTGACGTCAGCCACTAGGGGGTCCGAATCCCGGTTGGCATTGTCATGGCTCCCCGAAATCCCCAGGTGGACAGTGCTTAGGCTGTCATTGAGAGGGGCCCAGGTAAAGCGGCTGGAGGCTCCCAGCCCCTCGTTGCGCGGGCCGCCGGGGTCGCGCAGGTTATAGCCGGCGACACCGAGGGTATAGCAGTCCCAGAAGGTGTGCCAGCCGATGCCCTGTTGCCGCTGGCGGTCGGCATAGATACCTCCGGCGCTGGTAAATGAGCGCTCCATCATGGTTATTTCATTGGAGCTGGTCATCTCTTCCATGGAGCGATAGGGTTTGAAATTGCCGATGGTCAGCTTTCCACCGAGCACTTTGGTGGCGATATAGACGTCGCGCATACCGCCGGTGCCGCTGGAGGCGAAGTCGCGATCCAGTTTGTACTCCCATTTCCACAGCTGGCCACTCACTGCCAGGCGCGCGCGACGGATTTCGGTGGTGCTTACCGGGTCTTCGATGTCGGGGTCGAAAAGATAGGTGTCAAAGTGGATGCGGCCGCCGAGTTGGGAAGAGAAGTTGCCGTCATCCGAAGTGATTTTCAGTCCGCCTTTGGTTTCCGCCTGGTCGGCAATAGCCGGGTTGATCAATACCACGCCGGCCAGGGCGCAGAAAATTCCACAACGGATCATTGGATACCTCCCTGTATCTGTTCCCTGCAATAGTTTGTATAAACAATGCAATTCGAGTTTAGCAGTTGCGGGAATGGCAACCCGTAGTAATCATTAATTTCAAGAATAATTAATATCGGGTTGCGCGGGGAGGAAGGCAGTTACAGGCGTTGCAGTTTGTATCCCTCTTTTTTTAGCAGCGCTACAACGCTCTTATCCCCAATCAGGTGTCCCGCACCGACAATGACAAACAGGGGATTGTGGGCCGGGTCTGCACTGGCAATTTTTTCTGCCATGAGCCGGTTGCGACGGAAAAACAGGGTTTCGTACAGCGGAGCGTATTCGGGGTGCTCTGCGAGGCCGTCGGCGATGATGAGTTGATAAAGTAAGTCGGTATCCCCCTTCTTCCAGGCACTGGTCATCTGCGGCACAAAAGATTGGATATCTTCCAGCTGCTCCAGGGTCTGCTGCAGCAGCAGGTCCGGATTTTCAAGATTGTTCAGTAGTTGCAGCTGTTGCAATACGCCCTCGAGTTCCACGACGGGCTTGCCGTCCCGTTTTGCTTTCTTCAGGAAGTGGCGATCTATACCGAGACTGGGATCCAGGCCCAGTGCCTGCATTTCCATCATGCTCAGGGTGACCATCGCAATGGCGGGGCGCTGGCGAATGAACATCGCCTCCGGCAGTTGCCGTCGCTTCAGCCAATCCTGGAGTTGGCGGTAAGTGGCGGGTGAGAGATCGTCGCGCAGGCTGCGATCGCCCTGGTAGAGGGATTCCAGCATGATCCGCTGCTGCAGAGCCATGTCGGCTTCCGCGGCGAGAATATCCGCTTCGACCACCAGCGCGTCGCTATCGGCGTAGGCGCGCTCGATCTGCGGCCGCAGGGGGTAGAAGTCGGGTGTGGCCAGGTGTACGGAGCCCAGCAAATAGACCGTCTGCCCCTCTTTGTCCGCCTTCCAGAAGACACCTCTATCGGTTTCGCCCGCAGAGGCGACGCCGCAGATCAATAGCAATAGGGCGAACATTGGCAGCAATAGGCGGGGGTATCTCATTGTTTTTCCCTGTTCTTGTTGACTGTTCAAGCATGGTAGCACCCATTGCAACACCCTACATCCGGCGGTTTTCCGGCATTTCGCACAGTTGGCAAGGGGTGGGAAAGGGGGAAGGAGGAAGAAGAAGGAGGCCGGCGATAGCGGGATGATATTGTTTTCCCCGCGGGGCATTGGGAAGCCGGTTTCGGTTGGCCCGGCTGAAAGAGAAAACTGTGCGGGATTTACTGTGTTTTCATCCGCGGGAGCTTCAGAATAGGTAAGTTTTCACTGGGTTCATGGTGACAGTCGTGAAAGTCGTACAAATATTATCCGGGCTGGATGCCGGGGCGGTTGAGAAGGCCGCGCTGGATTTCGCCCATGAACTGGTGCGGCTCGGCCATGAGTCCATCGTGATATCCAATGGCGGTGAACTGGTGCCGCGCCTCACTCTTCGCGGCAGTCGGCATATCCAGATGTCGCTGCACAGGAAGTCCCTCTGGTCCCTGCGCCAGGTAAGCCGCCTGCGCCGGTTGTTGCAGGAGTTGCAGGCAGACGTCGTCCATGTGCGCTCGCGCATGCCCGCCTGGATTACCTGGCTCGCCTGGCGCGGTATGGCGGAAGGAAATCGCCCGCGACTGGTTACCTGTGTACACGGCCAGTATTCTGAAATTCTCTACAGTGGTGTCATGGCTTCCGGCGAGCGGGTCATTGCCGCCTCCCGCGGTGTGGCCGACTACCTGCAGGCGCGCTACGGCAAGCGGCTGCGCAGGCCGCCGCAGGTCATTTACCGCGGCGTGAATACGAGGGAGTTCGATCGCGATGCGCCCATTTCCGGCCAGTGGCAACTGCGCCTGCTCAACGATTATCCGCAATTGGAAGGCAGGCACTGGCTACTGATGCCCGCGCGCCTTGCGCCGGATAATGGCCAGGGTACTTTTCTGCAGTTGCTGGCAGTCATCGCCCGGCAGCGGGACGATGTGTTCGGGCTGGTGGTTGGCGGAGCGGACCCGGGGATGGAAAAGTACGCGCGCAAGCTAGAGCAGCAGGCGCTCGACCTGGGACTGAGCGACAGGGTGCTGTTTCTGGGTGAGCGCCGCGATATGCGTGAGCTCTATGCCAGTTCACAGATCACTTACGCCCTGCCTGGACGCCCGGAGGTCGTCAGCCCGGTTGCTGCAGAGGCACTGGCAATGGACTGCCCCGTCGTCACCTATGCGGATGGCGCTTCAGCCGAAATACTACAACAGTGCTTTACTGCTGGGCTGGTAGAGCGCGGCAACCTGGAGGCGCTGGTACAGGCCAGCCTGCAGATACTCGAGTGCCCACAGCCTGTGTCTTTCAATGGTTTGAGCCATGAGGATACGGCTGCGCAGACGCTCGCGGTGTACCGGGAACTGTGTCAGTCGGCATGATTCAGTCCTGACTCAGGAGATCAACTGCGAGTAAATCCGCCAGGTCGCCTGCGCCATATTGTCTAATGTGAGCTCGCTGGCAGCTTGCTCAAAAGTCGTGGCGAAGTCGCTGCATAGCCTCTCCCTGTCCTGCAAGGCGTAGTCGAGCCTTTCCGCCAGATGCGAGGGCTCCAGGCTGTCGAGTAGATATGCCGGTGGAATATAGTCCTCGGCGTTGTCGACGCGACTGGAAATCACCGGGCAGCGATTCAGCAGTGATTCTACCAGCGTGTAGGGCGCGCCCTCGCTGCGCGAGGGGATTACCAGCAGGTCGGCGGCGCGCATAAAGGCACTGACCCTGTCGGTATCACCGACAAATCTTACACGGCCGCCGAGATCCAGGGCTTTGCTCTGTTGCTCGAGGTTGGCCTTTTCCGGCCCCTCTCCAAGAACGATCAGTTGCACCCGTGGCAGTTCGGTCAGGGCTTCCAGCAACAGGTCGATACCCTTGAGCTTCACCAGGCGCGCCGCCGCCAGGATTCTGGGAGCCGGCCCCAGGTCGAATTCCAGCGGCGACAGTGGGTAGGTGGGGATGTCGATGCCGTTGGGGATGATATGCCAGGCCAGGCGGGAATTGGCGACGGCGCTGCGGCTGACGGCGATGCGCGCAGCAAAGGCGCTGGCCAGTTTGTCGCGCGGGTGACGCACGTTGTGGCGAGTGATGACCTGTTGCGCCTCGGTGTATTTCTGTACCGCCGCCAGCAGCTGCGCTGACTTGCTGCCGTGTCCGTGGGCTATCTGGTATTCGCCGGCGCGGATATGGTTGGCCAGGCGCCAGATCAGGTTGGGATGGTGGCGGCTGCGATCGGTGTTGAGTGGAATAAACTGAACCCGCTCATCGAGCGTGCTCTGGTAGCGGGGGTGGGCAATAACGGAAATTCTGGCATCGGTGTTGCGCGCCTGCCAGCGGGAGAGATCCGCCACGTGTTTTTCCATGCCGCCGTGTTCGCGGCTGGCAATCAGGTGGCAGATACTGAGCGGACCCGCGTGATCCCTGCTGCTCAGCGCCTCCGCGGCCTGGCGGAGGCCTGGTGCCGCCCGATCGTCACTGTGAAACGCTGAACTCTTAGCGCCCATAAGTCCCCCATATTTTTATGGGGCGTATTCTGCGGGATGCCTGTGACAGAAATTTGATTGAAATGTGACTGTTTGGCGACGCCGGGTGTTCAGGTCATTGTCCCCTGGTATTTATGAAGTGCGGGCAGGGGCTGCCTCCCTAGAAATGAAAATGCCCGTTCAGGGACGCGAAGTCAAAGCCGGGATTCGGGGTGTTGGTGTAGGCGTTGGAGAAGTGGCTGTAGCGCAGCGACAGGGTGTAGCCATTGCGCATGCGATAGCCGCCGGCGAAATGCAGGGCGAAATTGGGTTTGGTTGTGAGGTGGATATCGCCAAAGTCTTTGTTGGTCAGGTAGGCGACGCCGACGCCGGCTTCAGCGAAGATACCGAATGCCTCCTGCTGGGGGTACCAGCGCAGCACCGGCTTCAGTTCGAAGATATTCTGGCGCTGCTGCTCCCCGCGGTAGTCGAGACGCATATGGGAATAGCTGCCCTGGGCCCACCACTGCCAGTTGCCGGCGCCGCCCCGGTACTCTGAGAACAGGTAGGAGTAGTTGATTCCCGCCATGTCCGCGCCGGAAATGGACTCCTGCTGAATCAGTGCGTCGCCGAGTCCCTTGCCGGCGCTGACGATCAGTTCCTGTTCCGCACGGGCGCCGGGTGCCGTTAACAAGCTGCCCAGGATCGCGGTGAGAAACAGTGTGGAGGAAGAAAGTGCAGAGGAAACTGGCGCGGCGGCAAAAAATCTGCGCATGACAAATCGCTTAATACTGAGTTGAAACAGTAAATAAGCCTAGCGGTATCTCTGCCGAAGGCAAGCCCTATTCTACCCGCTTGTCACCCACCACGTGGATCTAGCGCCACTGGCGCTTGAGCTGGCGCAGTGCATCCGAATGCAGCTGCCGTGCGCGCTCCTGGCTGAGCCCCAACTGTTCGCCGATGACGCGGAAGGAGCAGTCCTTATCGGAGATAAGCCCATAACGCAGGTTCAGCACCGTGCGCTGGCGCGCGGGTAGCCGCGCCACGGCTTCGCGCAACCTCTGTGCCAGCTCCTGGTTGGTGACCAGTTCATCGGTGTTGTAGAGCTCGTCCGCCGGTGCGTAATCCAGTCGCGTACTGCTCTGGTCATCGGAGACAGGGTCGTCCAGTGAGCCGGTGGGGCCGGGTAGCTTCAACAGGCTCTGCACGCGTTCCAGTTCGAGACCGGTGTGCCTGGCGAGATTCTCGTCGGAGGCGGGCAGTCCGTCTGCGCGCACCTCGCCGATGGCGCGATAGATGGTGCGCAGGTCGTCTTGCACATTGGCGGGCTGGCGCACCAGGTCTTCATTGCGGCGCAGTGCCAGCTGAATTTCCTGCTGAATCCACCAGTAGGCGTAGGTGGAAAAGCGGTATCCCATCTGCGGCTTGAAGCGCTCGATGGCTTTCATCAGGCCGACATTGCCCTCCTGAATGAGGTCGATGAAAGGCACTGAGGGGTTGCGGAAGCGTTTGGCAATGGCGATGACCAGGCGCAGGTTGCACTGGATCAGCTTCTTGCGCTGTGCCTGGAAACGCCGCAGCAGGCTCTGCATCGAGCTGCGATCGCGCCGCGGCAACTTGTCCGAAGCCAGCAGCTCCTCGGCGCGGGCGATAATCAGGCCGTGGTCATAGGCCCCGGTACTACCGCGCTGTTCCACCCCCTCGCTGCGCAATTGCACCAGCTCCACACCGCGTTTTTGCAGCAGTGCGATCAGTTTGTCTTCCAGATCCCTGAGCAGGCAGGTGGTGGTGTGTTCCTCTTCGGGAGTCAACAGTTCCAGTCGATACAGGTGCTTGAGATAGCTCTGCATCGGGGTGCTGCTGCTTTCCGCGGTCGTATCCCCGGCGGCGGGCGTTTCGGCGGATCCCGCCTCACTTCCGCTATCGGCCGCGCGCTCGGATATATCTTCGGCGGCCTCATCGAGGGGAGCGGCCCCTGAGAGGGATTCGTCTGTGTCCTTCAGCCATGCTTCATCCCTTGAGTAAATATTTTCTCGGGACAAGAGAGTAAACCTTCTGTTGGCTGTATGGCTGGCTGCGGTCGCGGTGTCGCTGGGCGACAGCCGCGTGGCGCCTGATTCATTTTGAATATAGATGAATGTGGAAGGGTGCGTCGCACTTTGTCTGACCGGGGGGTTTTGGGGGGCAGGGGGGATTATTGCCAATAGAACTATGAATTGAAGCCGTTATAGATCGAGTGCATCAGCCATTGTCTGCGGCCGTTCGGGGGCAAGTGATAATCAGTCGATGACCTCTGTATAGCAGGTTTCTCTCTGTCCCGGAGAGAGTTGCGGGAATTGGAGCAGTCAATCTCGCGCAGTAATTCGCGCAGTTTCCAGTGACTTGTGACCGAAAACTGCGAAGTATCCCGTGCCAGCCGGCCCTTCGAGCTGCGGCTGTTCGCCGCAGCTGCTTTATTGATTTGGCTTTACCATCCGATAAATCCAGATTCAATCATTGAGGAGTTCGGCCAATGCTTGGCAGCAAAAGTGACACCATCAAATCCGAAGTCAATCCCAAGCCCTCCCTGGCGGGCAATGGCTCGGCTGCCGGTCATTTCGATGTGCTCGCGGCGCAGGAGGTATCGGCTCCGGCCGCGATCATCGGGCCCAAGATCCGTTTCCGCGGGGAGCTGGTGGGGGAAGAGGATCTCCTGATCCAGGGGCAGATTGACGGCACCATCGACCTCAAGGACAACAACCTGACCGTCGGCGAACAGGGAAAGGTGAAGGCCAATGTACTGGCCAAGACCATCACCGTGCAGGGGGAGGTGGAGGGCGATATCTTCGCCCAGGAGAGGATCGCCATTCTCTCTTCCAGCAATGTGCAGGGAAACCTGGTCGCCGAGCGGGTAATTCTGGAGGACGGTGCCAGATTCCGCGGTTCCATCGATATGGATGTGGAGGCGCACCGCGACCAGTTGCAGAAAGTCGGCGAGAAAACTGGTGCCAGCTGGTCGGTTAAACCCGGGACCAGGGGTGCAGGTACGGAAAAACAGCCCGAAACGGTGCTCGAAGAGTAAGTGACCATATCGTGGCTGTAGGCGACTCTCCGGGGGCGCATACAGCCCGAATAACAATAACAACCGCACTATGGCCATTCACTGTTCACCGGGAATCCAGTCCGTTTGCCGCGCCCTGGCACCGGGGCGTCAAAACAGGGTTCTGGATCTGGGCTCCATGAGCAGCCGCACCTTCCAGCACTTTTCCGGCAGCTGCTGCAAAATTCACTTCGAGAATCTCGACCAGTTTGTGGCCGAGAAGGGGCGTCTCTCCACCGGCAACCTTATCTATGCACTGGAGCGTTTCGTGCTGGGCCACAGGACGGGTGAGCGATTCGATATCGTCCTGACCTGGGATCTGTTCAACTACCTGCCCCTGGATGCCGTCGCCGCACTGTTGCGCCGGCTGCAACAATTCTGTAAGCCGGGCACGCTGGTGCACAGTGTGAATTATCTGTCCGCGCGCATTCCCGAGGCACCGCGCCGTTTCTCTATCTGTGACGAGGGACAGCTGGACCTGGAAGAAGCGCCGCTGGGCCCGCGCAGACTCCCCCGACACAGCGCCGCGGAGCTGCTCAAGGCCCTGGAGCACTACAGTATTCTGCACACCTATTGCGAGCGGCCGGGCATGCAGCCGGGCGTGTCCGAGCAGGTTTTCCGCTACGAACCCGATTCGCGGGCGAGCACGGTTGTCGCCGAAGCGCGGGGTGATGGCGGCGAGACTTCCATGCAATACCATTCGCCGATGTTCGGGCGGCTGCTGGCCCGCCTGAGGGACAGCATCGGTGTGAAGCTGTTGGACCTGGGAGGAGAGGGGCACCGGGCGCTCTGGTTGCGGGAGGGGGCCGAGCTGGAAGTGGTCGATCTTTACACAGCGGTGGAGCAGGGCGCGCGCTCCGGGAGTGAGTCACCGGAGGCAGCGATTCGCCGGCTGCTGGGAAGCTGTGTCGGGGAGAGGAAATTCGACGTCGTCATTGCCTGGGACCTGCTGAATCACCTGTCTCCCGTGGCCCAGCAGGTGTTTGCCCACTGGCTCGCGCCGCTGTGCCGCGAGTCTACGCAACTGCTGGCGCTGGACGGCGGCATCGCGTTTTGCCCCCGCTGCCTGCAGCTGACCGGCGGTGGCGTGGTAAAAGTTGAATTGTCGCCGGGTTCAGTGCCGCTGGAGTGCGGGGCCCCGCCGCAGCTGCCGGGTTTCTGTGGGCAGCGCATTGTCGCATCTCCCTCTGCCGCAGCACAGCAACTGGGGGAGCTCCTGTTTCAGCTAGGGGAGTTGCCAGCGGTCACTCGGTGCGCCTAGCCTGGATGTCGTAGGTGAAGTCTATATTGTCGGCCACCCGCAGTGCGCCCAGCGCGGCCCGGAATGGCGCCAGTCCCAACTGGCTGTGGCTCAGGGTGAAATGGCCGCGGGCGCGCACTTCGCGATCGCCGAATTCGATCTGGGCGGGAATCTTCAACCGGATGCTGCGTCCGGCCAGTTCAAGGGTCGTATCCAGGACCAGGTTCTGCCGGCGCTTGTCACGGGCGACCACGGCAGAGCCGCCCAGGCGGATATCGGGATGGTGTGCAGCGTTCAGCAGCGAGTTGCCGAGCATATTGGCGCGGGTGCCGGCCCTGGCCCTGGGGGACACGCGCGAGGAAAATTGCTTTCCGTAGCGCTGTCGCAGCGCGGGACTGTCCACTAACAGGGCCGCGACGGGAATCAGCAATTCAAAGTGCGAGGCCTCGGGCGCATCTGCCAGTCGCACGCTGCCGCTGATACGGCTGGTCGAGATGATGTGGTTGTGCCCGAGTGGCAGGGGGCCGTCGCTGTAAATGCGCCAGTGGATATCGGAAGCTGGCGAGTCGATGGCGAAGTCTACACTTTCGGCGGAAACCGGGCCGGCGAGGAGTAGCAGCAGGCTGAAAAGGCGGGCGCTTCGGTGGAACATGGGTGGCCTCCGGCCGCTTCGCTGCGGGGATTTTAGGGGGGGCGGAATTGGCCGCAGCAAAGGCGGCCAATTCGCGGAATGGATCGGGGAGGTCGCCAATCTACTGGACGCGCTTTACGCGTATTTTCCGTCCTCCGTCCTCCGCCTTCATAAAGAAGGAGCCAAACAGGCCGCGCTCCAATGTGACAGTATCGCCGCCTTTCCAGTGAACCCGCCCGCTGTCGTTCTGGCGCCACACCTGTCCATTGTCCAGTGTAATCAGCAGCTTGCCGTAGGCGATCTTCTGAACCTCGGCAATAGTGGCGTCGATGGACTCGGGGGCCTCTTCGGCAATACGCTGTTGCTCCTGGCCGAAGATCTGTTCCGCGCGCTTGTCGAGGGTCTTGCTCAGGGCATCGTAACAGGCCAGGCGCTCGCTGTTGTCTTTAATGGTAGAGCAGCCGCGCAGTTGCTTGGTGAGGGAGTCCTCTGCGGTGGCGCCGGCGGCGAGCAGTGCCAGCAATGGTATGGTGTAGAGAGTTCGCATATTGACAGCTTCGCTAGTTGGGATAGGTGGATTCTGCCCGAGTACCGGAAAATCGACAAACAGAAACGTGTTGCAGGTCACATTTTTGCCAGAACCACCGTGGAACAATGGACTGCGCAAATAATCATAAATCCACACTATCCAGGGGTCGGAAAATGAAGAAAATCATTATTCCCGCTATTGTGATTGCCGCCATCGGCGGCTACTTCTATTACCAGAACATGGAGCCCGCCACTTCCGAAGCGGCTATCGCCAAAGAAGTCGAATCTGCGGTGGAGCAGGCTGGTGAGGCGATGGAGAAGGCTGCGGACGAGACGGTGGTAGCCAGTAATGAATTGATGGAAGTCGAGGGCGATGTCTTTGCCGATGCCCCGGAGCATATGATGGGTAGCGCCGAAGAGGCGGCGGAGTCAATGGAAGCCGCCGCAGAGGAAGCGGAGGAAATGACTGAAGAGGCAATGGACGAAATGCCGGAGGAGGATATCGACCACACGGAGGAATGACCCTAAGTCAATCGAATCCGCAAAAAAATACCCGGGGCCTGCCCGGGTATTTTTTATCCGATCTCTAATCGCCGATCACCGACCACTACCTCTTCTGGGCATTGAACTGCCTGCCGCTCACCCCGCGGCTGTCGGCTCCCATCAGGTACAGGTAGGTGGGCATTATTTCTTCCGCCGCTACTACCGATTTTGGGTCCTCAGCCGGATAGGCGGTGGCGCGCATGTTGGTGCGGGTAGCGCCGGGGTTGACGCTGTTGGCGCGGGTGTTGGAGACGCCGTCCAGCTCGTCGGCCAGTACCTGCATCAGTCCTTCAGTGGCAAACTTCGACACCGAATAGGCGCCCCAGTAGGCGCGGCCCTTGAGGCCGACGCCGGAGCCGGTAAAGACAATCGAGCCGGCCTCGGATTTATCCAGCAGCGGCAGCAGCACTTTGGTGAGGCCAAAAGCGGCGTTGACATTTACCTGCATCACCTGCTGCCAGGTGCCGAAATGGTAGTTGGCGATGGGGGTGCGCTGGCCCAGCAGGCTGGCGTTGTGCAGCAGACCGTCGAGGCGACCGAATTCCTGGTCCACGGCTTCGGCGAAGTGTTCGAAAGTTTCGATTGTCGCCGTGTTCAGGTCCATCGGGAATATCGCCGGCTGTGGCCCGCCGGCCGCTTCGATTTCGTCGTAGACCATTTCCAGCTTGGGCGTGGTGCGGCCGAGCAGGATTACCGTGGCGCCGTGGGCGGCAAAGGTCTTGGCCGCGGTCTTGCCGATACCGTCGCCGGCGCCGGTGACCAGGATGATTTTGTCCTTGAGCAGGTCTTGGGGCGCTTGGTAGTCGCCGATAAATTCAGACATAACAATTCCAGATTCTGTGGTGGCTGAACCACCGATCGCGGCCACCGGCCGCTCCTACAAGGTCTTCCCGCAACTCACCTTCTAGAGATAGTGCCGCTGCAGCAGCGGCCAGATCTCTTCCGCCGAGTCCACCAGGTGATCCGCGCCCCAGTTGGCGGCGCTGTCGCCCTCGTCAATATAGCCGTAGCTGCAGGCAATGGTGGGCATGCCGGCGGCGCGGCCGGCGGCGATGTCCCGCTCGTGGTCGCCCACGTAGACCGCTTCCCGCGGATCGCAGCCGATCTGGCTGCAGGCGAGCAGGACCGGCTCCGGGTCCGGCTTGCGTTTGCTCACGTGATCGGGGCAGATGACCGCACCGGGAGTGGGCAGTTGGTCGAAGGCCTGCATCAGCGGTACCGTATAGGCTTCCGGCTTGTTGGTGACTATGCCCCAGGCGATCTGGTTTTCTGCGAGATTGTCCAGCAGCGCCTCGATACCGGGGAAGGGCACGGTTTTTTCGGCCAGGTGTGCGAGATACAGGTCCAGCAGCCGCTGGCGCAGCCCGTCGAACCCGGAGTCGCCTTCGTCCTTGCCAAAGCCCAGTCTCACCAGGGCGCGCGCGCCGTTGGAGACTACCGAGCGGATTGCGTCATCCGGCAGCGGCGGCAGTTGTTCCTGTTGGCGCAGCTGGTTGAGGACGACGATAAAGTCCGGCGCCGTATCGAATAGGGTGCCATCCAGATCAAATAAAACAGCTTTCATTTTGTTTCCGGTCACTTATTCCGGTTTACAGGCATGCATCAGGTAGTTTACGTCGACATCCCGCGGATTCAGCTTGTAACTGCGGGTCAACGGGTTGTAGGTCATGCCGGTGATGTCGCGGAGTTCCAGGTCGGCTTCGCGCAGCCAGGCGCCCATCTCGGACGGGCGGATAAACTTGCCGTATTCGTGGGTGCCTTTGGGCAGCAGGCGCAACACATACTCGGCGCCCACCACCGCGAACAGCCAGCCCTTGGCGGTGCGGTTGATGGTGGAGAAAAACAACTGTCCCCCCGGCTTCACCAATGCAGCGCAAGCGCGGATTGCGGATGCGGGGTCGGGTACATGCTCGAGCATTTCCAGGCAGGTGACGATATCGAAACTGGCCGGCTGTTCCCGGGCCAGTTTCTCTACGGGCATGCGGCGATAGTCCACATTGACGCCGCTTTCCAGCGCGTGCAGCTTGGCCACATTTAGCGGCGCCTCACCCATATCGATGCCGGTCACCTCGGCGCCGCGCTGGGCCATGGCCTCGGTCAATATGCCGCCGCCGCAGCCGACGTCCAGCAGTTTCCTGCCCGCCACCGGTGCACGCTGGTCGATATAGTTGGCGCGCAGCGGGTTGATTTCATGCAGCGGCTTGAACTCGCCCTCGCGATCCCACCAGCGGCTGGCGAGCTGTTCGAATTTGGCGATTTCCGCCGGATCTACATTGTTCGTTGGTTCGGCCACTTTGCGGTCCTTTATTAACTTCGTGGCGGCCCTGCTACTGGTAGCCTTTTGCGGGACGCGCCGTGAATCCATCCCTGGAGGCTTGTCTGCGAGGTCCCTCTCACAGGCAGTCCCGCAAAAGGCTACCAATATCAGCGCCTTCGCACTGAGTACAGATACTCTTATCAAGCCCCGATCAAATCTGGCCGGCGATTCTAGCACGCCACATTTGCGCCCGCTGAATCACCTCCGCCTCGTTCAGCGTCTGCAGCTGGCGATCCTTCAGCAGCGGTTTGCCGGCCACCCATACGTCAGTGACATTGTGCCCGCTGGCGGTATAGATCAGCTGCGATATGGGGTCATGCAGTGGCTGCTGCTCCAGCCCGCCGAGATCGATCGCGGCCAGGTCTGCGCTCTTGCCCGCCTCGAGGCTGCCTGTCACCTCGTCGATGCCCAGCGCGCGCGCGCCGTTGATGGTGGCCATTGCGAGGGCCTGATGGGCGGGCAGGGCGGCGGCGTTGCCGCTGACGGCCTTGGCCAGCAGGGCCGCGGTATTGGCTTCGGTAAACAGGTCCAGGCCGTTGTTGCTGGCGGCGCCGTCGGTGCCCAGCGCAACATTGATTCCGGCTTCCAGTAATCTGGCCGCGGGACAGAAGCCGGAGGCGAGTTTCAGGTTGGACCTGGGGCAGTGGGCCACGTGGGCGCCGCTCTGTTGCAGCAGTTCTATATCCCGTTCATTCACCGCGGTCATATGCACGCAGAGTGTCTGCGGGCCCAGCAGGCCCAGGCGCAGCAGTCGTTCGGTGGGACGCTCGCCGGTTTCCGCCAGGGCGCGCGCCACTTCGCCGGCGGTTTCGTGCAAGTGCATCTGCACCGGTATCTGTGCCTCGGCGGCGTAGACGGCGATCTTCTCCAGAGTGGCATCGCCCACCGTGTAGGGGGCGTGGGGGGCGAAGACCACGTCGATGCGCTCGTTGGCCTTGTAATCATCGCGCAGGGCCAGCCCTTTCTGCAGGGCGTCTTCGCCGTCGCGACTCCAGGGCGTGGGGAAGTCGATGATCGGGAAGGCGATCTGCGCGCGCAGGCCCGTCTCCCTGGCCACCAGGGCGGTGGCCTCGGGGAAGAAGTACTGGTCGGAGAAGCTGGTGGTGCCGCTTCGGATCATCTCTGCTGCCGCCAGGCGACTGCCGTCGGCGGCGAACTCTGGATTCACCCATTTCTTCTCTGTCGGCCAGATATGGTTCTCGAGCCAGTCCATCAACGGCAGGTCGTCGGCATAGCCGCGCAGTAGGGCCATGGCGGCGTGGTTGTGGGTGTTGACCAGGCCGGGAATCAGCGCATGGTGGTCAAGCCGGATCTCCTCCCTGGCCTGATAGCGCGCTTCAGCCGCCGCCGTGGGCAGCAGGGCGACTATGCTGCCGTCTGCGATGGCCAGCGAGCAGTTTTCGTACACTTTTTGCTCGGGGACGACCGGAATTATCCAGCGCGCGTGAATCAGCGTGTCTATGGATTGGGGCATGGGGGTGGCTACGTGGCTGTCTGCGGAGCGGTAGACTTTAGCGGCGGAACCCGGGGCGGGCAACCGCGGTGCTCTGGCGCCAAACTGTGGTAGAATCGCCCGCTTATCCGGGCCGGGTGCAGCGTTTGCATTCTGAGGCCTGCCGTATAAAAAGGAACGCCGTAAGCCATGGGCGAATTAGCCAAAGAAATCTCTCCGATCAATATCGAAGAAGAACTCAAGCAGTCCTATCTCGACTATGCGATGAGCGTGATCGTGGGCCGTGCGCTGCCGGATGTGCGCGACGGCCTGAAGCCGGTGCACCGGCGCGTGCTCTACGCGATGAACGAACTGAAAAACGACTGGAACAAGCCGTACAAAAAATCGGCACGTGTCGTCGGCGACGTGATCGGTAAGTACCACCCGCACGGCGACACCGCGGTGTATGACACCATAGTGCGTATGGCCCAGCCCTTCTCGCTGCGCTACATGCTGGTAGACGGCCAGGGCAACTTTGGCTCCATCGACGGCGACAGCCCGGCGGCCATGCGTTACACCGAGATCCGCATGGACAAGCTGGCCCACGAGCTGCTGTCCGACCTGGACAAGGAAACCGTCAACTTTATCGACAACTACGACGGCTCCGAGCAGATGCCGGAAGTACTGCCGTCGCGGGTTCCGAATCTGCTGGTGAACGGCTCCTCCGGTATCGCCGTAGGCATGGCCACCAATATCCCGCCGCACAACATGAGCGAAGTGGTCAGGGCCTGCCTGGCGCTGATCGACAATCCGGAGCTGACTGTCGACGACCTGATGGAGTATATCCCCGGGCCGGACTTCCCCACCGGGGCCACCATCAATGGCCGTGCCGGTATTCTGCTGGCCTATCGCACCGGCCGTGGGCGCATCTATGTGCGCGCGAAGGCGGAAGTATTGCGGGACGACAAGACCAACCGCGAAACCATCATCGTCCACGAGATACCCTACCAGCTGAATAAGGCGCGCCTGATAGAGCGCATCGCCGAACTGGTCAAAGAAAAGAAGATCGAGGGTATCTCCGAGCTGCGCGACGAGTCCGACAAGGACGGCCTGCGCGTGGTGATCGAACTGAAGCGCGGCGAGCTGGGCGATGTGGTCCTGAACAACCTCTACTCCCAGACCCAGCTGGAGAGCGTGTTCGGCATCAATATGGTGGCGCTGGTCGACGGCCAGCCCAAAGTGCTGAACCTGAAGCAACTGCTCGAGTACTTTATCCGTCACCGCCAGGAAGTGGTGACCCGCCGCACCGTCTACCTGCTGCGCAAGGCGCGCGAGCGCGGCCATATCCTCGAAGGCCTGGCGATTGCCATCTCCAATATCGACCCGGTCATCGAGCTGATCAAGTCCTCCGCCACTCCGGCGGATGCGCGCGAGGCGCTGCTGGCCAAGGGTTGGCCGGTGGGCGAGGTGCAGCAGTTCCTGGAGCGCGCCGGCGCCGACGCCTGCCGCCCGGACGACCTGCCCCCGGAATTCGGTCTGCGTGACGGCAGCTATTACCTGTCCCCGGCCCAGGCCCAGGCGATCCTGGAACTGCGCCTGCACCGCCTGACCGGTATGGAGCACGACAAGCTGCTGGCCGAGTACAGCGAGCGCCTGGAGCAGATCGCCGAATACCTGCATATTCTCGGCAGCTTCGAGCGTTTGATGGAAGTGATTCGCGAGGAGCTGGAGCAGCTCGACAGGGAGTTCGGCGACGAGCGTCGCACCGATATCGTCGCCTCTCGCCAGGACCTGACCGTCGAGGACCTGATCACCCCGGAAGACAAGGTGGTGACCATCTCCCACGGCGGTTACGCCAAGAGCCAGCCGCTGGCAGACTACCAGGCCCAGCGCCGCGGCGGCATGGGCAAGTCTGCGACCCAGGTGAAGGACGAGGATTTCGTCGAGCACCTGCTGATCGCCAATTCCCACGACACCATCCTGTGCTTCTCCAACAAGGGTAAGGTGTACTGGCTCAAGGTCTACGAGGTGCCCACCGCCGGGCGCGCCTCCCGCGGCCGGCCGATGGTCAACATGCTGCCGCTGGAAGAGGATGAGCGCATCAGCAGCATGCTGCCGGTGTCCGAGTACGACGAGAACTACTTTATCTTCTTTGCCACCGCCAATGGCACCGTGAAGAAGACACCGCTGCCCGCCTTCGCGCGACCGCGCAGTGTGGGCCTGAAAGCCATAGAGCTGGATGAGGGTGATCGCCTGGTGGCCACCGCCGTCACCGATGGCAGCCGCGATGTGCTGCTGCTCACCAGCGCCGGTAAGGCGGCCCGCTTTGCCGAGGAGAATGTGCGCTCCATGGGGCGGGTTTCCCGCGGCGTGCGCGGTATTCGTATGGCCGAGGGTGTGTCGGTTATCGCCATGGTGATCCCGGAAGAGGGCGGATCCGTGATGATGGTGACCGAGAACGGTTACGGCAAGCGCACTGCCACTGCGGATTTCCCCACCAAGGGCCGCGGCACCCAGGGCGTAATCGCCATTGCCGAGAGCGAGCGCAACGGTGCCCTGGTCGGTGCCTGCCAGGTGCATCCGGGTGAGGAGATCATGCTGATTTCCGATCAGGGTACCCTGGTGCGTACCCGCGTCGATGAGGTCTCAATCCTGGGGCGCAACACTCAGGGTGTGCGGGTGATTCGCCTGAAGAGCGGCGAGCACCTGGTTGGCCTTGCGCGTATCCAGGAAAGTGAAGAAGAGGATCAGGAAGAGGGCGGGGAAGAGTGATCCCCGCTTCTGTTGTCAGGAAAGGCTGCGATTCTCGCGGCCTTTTTTGACTCTGGCTATCTAAAAAGCGCTCGAAAGCGTGATGCTCATTTCCCGTTTATGGAAATTGGCGTCAGTTTATCTAGTTAATTTTGAAACCAATTTTTGCTGTCCTTATGGAAATTGAGTTATGAGGAAGTTTAATTTCTGTGCCGGTCCCGCCGCACTGCCGGAAGCGGTTCTGCTTCAGGCGCAACAGGAATTGCTCGACTGGGGTGGTCGTGGCTGCTCGGTAATGGAGGTCAGCCATCGCTCGCCGGAGTTCGTCGAGGTGGCCGAGCGCGCCGAACAGGATCTGCGTGATCTGCTGTCGATCCCGCACAGTTACAGGGTGCTTTTCCTGCAGGGGGGTGCCACAGGGCAATTCAGTGCCGTGCCCTGGAACCTGTTTGGTGCCGGTGACGGTCGTGAAAAGCGGGTAGCCGACTATATTCATACAGGTCAGTGGGCGGATAAGGCGATCAGGGAAGCGCGACGCTACGGGCAGGTCAACGTCGTGGCTTCCAGTGAGGACCGCAATTTTACCTACGCGCCGGCGGCGGACAGCTGGCAGCAGAGTAAAGATGCGGCCTATTTCCACTACACACCCAATGAGACCATCGGCGGCGTGGAGTTCGACTATGTGCCAGAGGTCAGCTGCCCACTGGTGGCAGATATGTCCTCGAACATACTCTCGCAGCCGATTCCGGTGGAAAAGTTCGGCATGATTTATGCCGGCGCGCAGAAGAATATCGGACCTTCCGGCATCGCGGTTGCAATAGTGCGCGACGATCTGCTCGATAGGGCCATGGACGGAATTCCCCGCAGCCTGAGTTGGAAGGTCGCGGCGGATGCCGGTTCCATGGATAACACGCCGCCCACGTTTGCCTGGTACCTGTCCGGCCTGGTATTCCAATGGCTGAAAGAGCAGGGTGGTGTCGAGGCGATGGCAAAGCTGGCCGGGCGGAAATCCGCGCTGCTGTACGACTTTATCGATCGCAGCGGTTTCTATTCCAGCCCGGTGGAAAAGGGCAGTCGCTCGCGTATGAATGTACCTTTCGTATTGGCGGACGAGCGCCTCGACAAAGAGTTTTTGCAGCAGGCCGAAGAAATGGGACTGCTGAACCTGAAGGGCCACAGATCCGTCGGCGGTATGCGCGCGTCGCTGTACAACGCGGTGCCACTGCAGGCAGTAGAGGCGCTGGTGGCCTTTATGGCGGATTTTGAACAGCGTCACGGGTGATTTACTCAATGGAGCAATGTAGGCAAAAAGGATGACTGAAGAAATTGTGAGCAGCGACCAGCATCTGCTGGAGCTGCGAGACCGTATCGACGAGATAGACGGTAATATTGCCCGCCTGATCAGCGAGCGCGCCGAGTGTGCGCTGAAAGTGGCGGAAGTGAAAAAGGCCACCGGCGAGGATGCCCTCTATTATCGGCCCGAGCGTGAGGCGCAGGTGCTGCGCAAGGCCATGGAGCGCAACCAGGGGCCGCTGACCGACGAGGAGATGGCGCGACTGTTTCGCGAGATAATGTCCGCCTGCCTGGCGCTGGAAGAGCCGGTAAAAGTCGCCTATCTGGGGCCTGAGGGGACCTTCACCCAGCAGGCAGCACTGAAGCATTTTGGGCATTCGGCCCAGAGTCGCCCGCTGGCAGTGATCGACGAGGTGTTCCGCGAGGTCGAGGCAGGTGCGGCCAACTACGGTGTGGTGCCGGTGGAGAATTCCACCGAGGGGGTGATCAACCACACTCTCGACAATTTTATGACCTCCAACCTGAAGATTTGCGGTGAGGTGGAGCTGCGCATCCATCACCACCTGATGATTTCCGATATCACCCGCCCGGATGCGATCACGCGCATCTACTCCCACGCCCAGAGTCTGGCCCAGTGCCGCAAGTGGCTGGATTCCCACTACCCGAACGTGGAGCGGGTGGCGGTGGCCAGCAACGCCGAAGCGGCGAAAAGAGTAAAGGGAGAGTGGAACGCGGCGGCAATCGCCGGTGATATGGCCGCGGATCTGTACGGCCTCAAAATGCTGGCGGAGAAGATCGAGGATCGCCCGGACAACTCCACTCGTTTCCTGATTGTCGGTACCCAGGCAGTGCCGGCCAGCAGCGACGACAAGACCTCATTGATGGTATCCATGCGCAATGAGCCCGGCGCCCTGCACGATCTGCTGGAGCCCTTCCGCCGCCATAATGTTGACCTGACCCGGGTGGAGACGCGTCCATCCCAGTCCGGCAACTGGACCTATGTGTTCTTTATCGACTTCAAGGGCCATCGCGATACGCCGGATGTCGCCGCGGCGCTGAAGGAAGTGGGTGCCTGCGCCTCCGATATGAAGGTGCTCGGCTCCTACCCGCGCGGGGTCCTCTGATGCTCGAAGCGGCGGGGGGGCGGCCGCAAATCGGCCGATTGGTGGTTGTCGGCATAGGCCTGATCGGTGGCAGTCTGGCCCTGGCCCTGAAGGCCGCCGGTGCCTGCCGCGAAGTGATCGGTGTCGCGCGGCGCCAGCGCACCTGCGAGCAGGCTGTGGGGTTGGGTATTGTCGATCGAGCGGTGACCGGGTTGCGCGAAGTGCTGCCGCAGTTGGAGCCGGGCGATGTGGTCTTTATCGCCGTGCCGACCCTGGCGGTGGAACAGGTGTTTGCCGAACTCAGGGATAAGCTGCCGGCCGGTGTGACTGTCACCGACGGCGCCAGCGTCAAGGGTAGTGTGATTGCTGCAGCGGAAAAGATCTGGGGGCAGGTACCGGACTTCCTGGTGCCTGGCCACCCGATTGCCGGCTCGGAAAAGAGTGGTGTCACCGCGGCGCGGGACGATCTCTACATCGCCCACCGTATTATCCTGACACCACTGGCAAATACCGATCCGGACCACCTGCGTCAGACGGTGCTAATGTGGCAGGCGACCGGCGCGGAAGTGCTGAATATGCCGGTAGAGGAGCACGACGAGGTGCTGGCGGCCACCAGTCATCTGCCGCACGTGATTGCCTTCGGCCTGGTGGATACCCTGGCCCACGACGCCGAGAACGAGAATATCTTCCGCTACGCTGCCGGCGGCTTCCGCGACTTCACCCGCATCGCCTCCAGCGACCCGGTGATGTGGCGGGACATCATGCTGGCGAACCGCGACGCCATCCTCAAGGCGATCGATCTCTACAGCGCCAATCTTGCATCGCTGCGCAGCGCTATTGCCGTCGGCGACAGTGATCAATTGATGGGCGTCTTTACCCGGGCCAAGGCGGCGCGGGATCACTTTACAAAAATGTTGACCAAGAAAGCGTATACAGAGCCTATGCAAGCACAGGAAGTTACTTTTATCGCGCAACCGGGCGGGGCTGTCAGTGGCAGGCTGCGGGTACCCGGCGACAAATCCATGTCCCACCGCTCCATCATGCTGGGCTCGCTGGCCGAGGGTGTCACCGAGGTCGAGGGTTTTCTGGAAGGAGAGGATGCCCTGGCTACCCTGCAGGCATTTCGCGATATGGGCGTGGTGATCGAGGGGCCGGTGGACGGTCGCGTGGTGATTCACGGTGTCGGCCTGCACGGGCTGCAGGCGCCGCCGGGGCCGCTGTACCTGGGCAACTCGGGAACGGCCATGCGCCTGTTCGCTGGCCTGCTCGCCGGTCAGGCATTCGACGTGACCCTGACCGGGGATGATTCCCTGTCCAAGCGCCCGATGAACCGGGTGGCCGACCCGCTGCGGGAAATGGGCGCGGAAATAGAGACGGGGCCCGAGGGGCGTCCGCCGCTGCTGATCAGGGGTGGTCGCAAGCTGCGCGGGATCGATTACCGGCTGCCGATGGCCAGTGCCCAGGTGAAATCCTGTGTGCTGTTGGCCGGCCTCTATGCCGATGGCGAGACCAGTACCACAGAGCCGGCACCGACCCGCGACCACACGGAACGCATGCTCCAGGGTTTTGGCTACGAAGTACGGCGCGATGGCGCCTGTGCGACCCTGCGCGGTGGTGGCAAAATGTCTGCGGGCAAGATCGATGTGCCGGCAGATATCTCCTCCGCAACCTTCTTCATGGTCGCCGCCGCCATAGCCCCCGGCTCCGATGTGCTGCTCGAACATGTGGGTATCAACCCGACCCGCGACGGCGTGATCAATATACTGCGCCTGATGGGGGCCGATATTGAGCTGCAGAACCGGCGCTCCGTCGGTGGTGAGCCGGTGGCGGATATCCGCGTGCGCCAAGCGCCGCTGAGGGGTGTCCGAATCCCCGAGGACCAGGTGCCGCTGGCCATCGATGAATTTCCGGCCCTGTTTGTCGCCGCCGCCTGCGCCGACGGCGAGACGGTGCTGACCGGCGCCGAGGAACTGCGGGTCAAGGAGAGCGATCGTATCCAGGCCATGGCCGACGGCCTGCGCATCCTGGGCGTTGACGCAGAGCCGACGCAGGACGGCATTGTGATTCAGGGGGCCGGAGAAGGCGTTGCCTTTGGTGGCGGCACCGTCGACAGCCTGGGCGATCACCGCATCGCCATGGCCTTCGCTGTGGCATCTCTCAGGGCGCGCGATACAATCCGCATCCAGCACTGTGCCAATGTGGCGACATCCTTCCCGAATTTTGCCGAGTTGGCCACGCGCGCCGGTCTGAAGTTGCAGGTTGCGTGAACGAAGCACCAGCTCCCCTCTCCCCAAGGTGAGAGGGGACTGATTGTGGCGGAACAGAGTTTGATACCAACAATATGACTGATAAACAGAGCCAAGTACCCGTTATCACCATCGACGGCCCCAGCGGCTCCGGCAAGGGCACCATCGCCAAGCTGCTGGCCGAAAGGCTCAAATACTCCCTGCTGGATTCCGGTGCCCTCTACCGACTGACGGCCCTGGCGGCGTTGAACCGTGACGCCGACCTGAGCGACGAGGCGACCCTGACCGAAATCGCTGCCAACCTGGATATCCGCTTCGAGTTGCGCGATGGCGAGGTCGCCGCGCTGCTGGAGGATAGGGATGTTTCCCGCGATATCCGTATGGAGCGAGTCAGCATGGCTGCGTCAAAAGTGGCTGCCATGCCCGGTGTGCGCGCGGCGCTGCTGCAGCGCCAACGGGATTTCCGCCGGGTACCGGGCCTGGTGGCCGACGGTCGTGATATGGGTACTACTGTGTTTCCCGACGCGCCGGTCAAGGTCTTCCTGACCGCCAGTGCCGAGGAGCGCGCCCGGCGGCGCTTTGAGCAGTTGCGGGAGAAGGGGGTTTCTGTTAGCCTCCGCGACCTGCTGGAGGACATCCGCGCCCGCGATGCGCGTGATATGAACCGCGCAGCCTCCCCCCTGGCGCCCGCTGAAGATGCGGTAGAGCTGGACAGTACCGGGGTGGATATCGACGGCGTCCTGCAGACTGTACTGCAACTGGTGCGCGACCGGATCCGTGTCCGGGGCGGCTGAAGAGCGCAGGCAGACCTACAATCAGTTTCAAACAACAGCGGCCGGGATCAGCCAGAATCGCCCGGCCGCTGTTGTAATCCGACCCGCGTGCTGGCAGCGCGGTGGGGCCGCGGCTGGCGGTTGACTAAACTCTATAGTCACCAGCGGCTGGGTCCATTTATATAGGTAATGTAATGAGCGAGAGCTTTGCTGATCTTTTTGAAGAGAGCCTGAAAAGCGTAGAGATGGCCCCGGGTTCCATCGTGACCGGTGTTGTTATCGACGTGGACAAAGACTGGGTAACCGTACACGCGGGCCTGAAGTCTGAAGGCGTTATCCCCGCTGCCCAATTCCTGAACGAAAAGGGTGAAGTGGATCTGCAGGTGGGCGACGAAGTACAGGTAGCCCTGGAAGCAGTAGAGGACGGTTTCGGTGAAACCCGTCTGTCCCGTGAAAAAGCCAAGCGCGCTGAAGCCTGGAAAATCCTCGACGCGGCCCACGCTGCTGACGAAGTGGTTAAAGGCGTTATCAGCGGCAAGGTTAAAGGTGGCTTCACTGTCGACGTGGCCAACATCCGCGCATTCCTGCCCGGCTCCCTGGTAGACGTTCGCCCGGTTCGCGACACCGCGCACCTGGAAGGCAAAGAGCTCGAATTCAAGGTCATCAAGCTGGACGCCAAGCGTAACAACGTTGTGGTATCCCGCCGCGCCGTTATGGAAGCCGCGACTTCCGAAGAGCGCGAGCAGCTGCTGGCCAGCCTGCAGGAAGGCATGACCATCAAGGGTATCGTGAAGAACCTGACCGACTACGGTGCTTTCGTGGACCTGGGCGGTATCGACGGCCTGCTGCACATCACCGACATGGCCTGGAAGCGCATCAAGCATCCGAGCGAGATCGTCAATGTTGGTGACGAGATCGACGTGAAGGTCCTGAAGTTTGACCGCGAGCGCAGCCGTGTATCCCTGGGCCTGAAGCAGCTGGGCGAGGATCCCTGGGTATCCATCAAGCAGCGCTACCCGGAAAACAGCCGCGTGAAGGCGACTGTGACCAACCTGACCGACTACGGCTGCTTTGCCGAGCTGGAAGAGGGCGTCGAGGGTCTGGTTCACGTATCCGAAATGGACTGGACCAACAAGAACATCCACCCGTCCAAAGTTGTCAATGTTGGCGACGAGGTAGAGGTGATGATTCTGGATATCGACGAAGAGCGTCGTCGTATCTCCCTGGGTATCAAGCAGTGCCAGGAAAATCCGTGGGATGCCTTCGCGCGTAAATTCGCCAAGGGCGACAAGATCTCCGGCAAGATCAAGTCCATCACCGACTTCGGTATCTTTATCGGTCTGGACGGCAGCATCGACGGCCTGGTGCACCTGTCCGACATCTCCTGGAACGAAGCCGGCGAAGAAGCCGTGCGCAAGTTCAAGAAGGGCGACGAGATCGAGACCGTTATCCTGGGAATCGACTCCGATCGCGAGCGTATCTCCCTGGGTATCAAGCAGCTGGAGTCCGATCCGTTCACTGACTACGTGGCCACCAACGACCGCGGTACCATCGTAACCGGTACCATCAAGGAAGTTGACGCCAAGCAGGCGGTCATCATCCTGGCGGACGAAGTCGAAGGCGTACTGCGCGCTTCCGAAATCAGTCGCGACAAGGTGGAAGATGCCCGCAACGTCCTGAAAGAGGGCGAAGAGGTCGAGGCCAAGATCACCAGCGTGGATCGCAAGAACCGCGTGATCAGCCTGTCCATCAAAGCCAAGGATCAGGAAGACGAAAAGCAGGCCATCAAGGATCACAGCAAGAAGCAGGCTGAACAGGTTCAGCCGGCGACTATCGGTGACCTGATCAAGGCGCAGATGAACAACAAAGAGTAATAGCTCTTGGTTGTTGAAAGCCCTGGATTGATTGTTTAGGGCAATGCGAAAGCCGGACTGGGGTTGCCCAGTCCGGCTTTCTATTAGATGATTGCCGCCCTAAGCTAGAATAATCAATGACTTACAAAAGGTTGCGGGGCGCATGACCAAGTCCGAACTGATCGAAAGGATAGCGTTGAGGTTGGATCAGCTGCCGGTGAAAGATGTGGAGCTGGCGGTCAAGGTGATGTTGGATACCATGTCAGATGTGCTGTCCCAGGGGGAGCGCATCGAGATACGTGGCTTTGGCAGCTTTTCGCTGCACTACCGCGCGCCGCGCACCGGCCGCAACCCGAAGACCGGAGATGCGGTGGCGCTTTCGGGCAAATACGTGCCCCATTTCAAGCCGGGAAAGGAATTGCGCGACAGAGTCAACCGGAGCATGCGCGACGAGACCATGACCGAAGTATGATCGGCCGGTGGCTGTTGATTTAATCATTCCTTGCGGAACGCGGAGGTTCCCTTGTCTTTTCTTCGCTGGCTGATGCGTCTCTTCTACGGATTGCTGGCTCTCCTGTGTATTGCCGTCGGTGTCTACTTCGCGGTCGACAATCCGGATACCATCGCCCCGAGCTTTGGTGGCTACACCCTCTATCCCGGCAGTGTCGGCTTCTGGTTGATCGGCTTCCTTCTGCTCGGCCTGGTTCTGGGTTTTATCGTCAGCCTGCTGCCTTTCTACGCCGAGCGCCGCCGCGCACGCGGGCTGGAACGGCAGTTGCAACGGCTGGAAAGGGAGCTCCACACTGTACGTCGACAAGTGTCCGCGGATTGAGACCTAGATGGGCGATCTAACCTTTTTCTTTTTTCTGCTCGCCGCCATCGCCATCGGTTGGTGGCTCGGGCGCAGAAGCACCAAAAAGAAAGTGGACTGCAGTCAACAGCAGCAGGCCCTTGCGCGCTCCTATGCGCAGGGGCTCAATTATCTGTTGAGCGAGCGCCACGATGATGCCATCGACAAGTTTATCGACGCGCTCGAAGTCAGCAGCGCCACCTTCGATACCCATCTGGCGCTGGGCAACCTGCTGCGCAAGCGCGGTGAGCACGACCAGGCTATCCGTGTACACCAGAATCTGCTGGCGCGCCCCAGCCTGACGCGCGCCAGCCAGCAAAAGGCGCAGCTGGAACTGGCGCGGGACTATATCGCCGCTGGCTGGTTGGACAGGGCAGAGCGATTGCTGCAGGAGTTGGTGGAAACCTCCTCGGAACTGCGCAATACCAGCCTCGAGTACCTGGTAGAGGTCTACCGGGATGAGCGGGAGTGGGCCAAGGCCATCCACGCGGTCAACCTGCTGCACGGCCGCCGCTTCAAGCGCCTCTCCCCCGAGTGGGCGCCGGTGCAGGCGCATTTCTGCTGCGAGCTGGCGGAGGAGGCCATCAATGGCAAGGACTACCTGAGCGCGCGCAAACATATCGACGCGGCGCTCGGCTACGATCGCAATTCCGTGCGTGCCAATCTGCTTTGGGGGCGGCTGGAGTATCTGCTCAGTCGCCCGCGCGAGGCGATCAAGGTGCTGCAGCGGATTCCGAAACAGAATCCGGACTATATCCCCGAGATTCTCGAGCTGCTGATTACCTGCTACGAGGCAATCGACGATGAAAAGGGGCTGGATCGGTATCTCGAGTCCCTGCTCAGGGAGCATCCCTCCAACAGTGTCCTGATCGCGCTGACCGAGAGAATCCATCACCAGCAGAGTGAGGCGGCCGCGGCGGCCTTTATGGGTAAGCAGCTGGCTCTGCGCCCGTCGCTGCGCGGGCTGGGGCATTTCCTCGACCTGCATATCGACAGCACCCAGGGTAGGGCGCGGGAAAACCTGTCGCTGCTGAAAACCCTGATCGACCAGTTGATTGCCAGCCGGCCTCATTACCGCTGCAGTAATTGCGGTTTCTCCGGCAATCAGCTCCACTGGCTCTGCCCCAGCTGCAAGCACTGGGATTCGGTGCGCTCCGTCAAGGGTGTCGAAGGCGAGTGAATAACAGAAAGTTTTCAATGGCATATGTGTAGGGTGCGCCGCGCGCACCACTGAGAGGTATTTTTGCAATCCCAGGTTTCTTCCCCTGTCTCTTCCCCGGTGATCGTCGCACTGGATTACGACAACGCCGCGGCCGCCCTGGCAATGGCGGAAAAGCTGGACCCCTCCCTCTGTCGCGTCAAGGTGGGCAAGGAGTTGTTTACCGTTGCCGGTCCGCAGCTTGTAAAGGAGTTGGTGGGGCGCGGTTTCCAGCTCTTCCTTGATCTCAAGTTCCACGATATCCCCAATACCGTGGCCTCCGCGGTCAAGGCGGCCGCGGAGCTGGGAGTATGGATGGTCAATGTTCACGCCAGTGGCGGTGCACGCATGATGGAGGCGGCCGCGGAAGCCTTGCTGCCCTACGGCGACAATAAACCGCTGCTGATTGGCGTGACAGTGCTGACCAGTACGGCGCCGGAGGAGCTGGCGGCGGTCGGTGTCACGCGAGCGCTGGATGAACAGGTGTTGACCCTGGCTTCGCTGGCAAAAGACTGCGGCCTGGACGGCGTTGTCTGCTCCGCGCGCGAGGCTCAGGCGCTGCGTCGGCAGTGCGGTGCGGAATTTGCACTGGTCACGCCGGGAATTCGCCCCGCCGGCGCTGCCGCCGACGATCAGCGGCGCATAGTGACGCCGGCCCAGGCGCTGGAGTGGGGGGCGGATTACCTGGTAATCGGCCGACCGATTACCGCCGCGGCGGACCCGATGGCAGCCCTGCGGCAGGTGCTGGCCGAGATAGGCGTGCAGGGGTGAGTGTATAGCGCCGTGTAATGGCGTGTAATCAGATCGCGGCCCATGGGTGCTGGCGAGCTGGTAAAGTGTGCCGGCTTGGGGGAGTAAAAGCAGTCCCGACGTGAAATTAGACAACTTCACTGGGAGTCCAATAATGAACCTTTTCCGTACACCACTTTCTATCCTGTTTGCCGCCCTGCTGCTGGTCTGTTCGCCCACACTGGCAATTGCCGACGAGGCAAAGGCGGATACCGCGCAGATGGCCTCCGCAACCGTTAACCTGAACAGCGCCTCGTCTGAAGAGCTGGCAGAGAAGCTCGACGGTATCGGCGTAGCGCGAGCGGAGATGATCGTCAAATTCCGCGATGAACACGGGCCCTTTACCTCGGTTGAACAGCTGCTGGAAATCAAGGGCATAGGGACGGCCACGTTGGAGAAGAATCGCGACAGGATTCAACTCTGAATCGAAAATCCGTGCACAGTCGGCAGTCTTGCAGGTGACTGCCGGCTAGTGTGCGGAAAAAGAACAATGCTGGGTAATAAAACAGATGGCGCGTTGGGTTGTAGTGGGCGGCACTGGATATATTGGCGGGGCACTCTGTCGTCGCCTCTGCGCGAGCGGGCAGCGGGTGCTCTCCGTATCTCGTGCGCCCAGCGGTCCGGCGGATTGTGAACACCTTTCCCTGTCACTGTCGGCCGACAGTGATTTTTCGTCCCTCTTTCAGCCCGGCGATCGGGTGATCTACGCGGCCGGCCTTGCCAGTCGATCCGACTGTGAGCGCCACCCGGAGCTGGCCCGCTGGCTCAACAGCGACTGCCCCCTGGCGCTACTGCGCTGTGCAGATACTGCGGGTGCGGAATCCTTTACCTATCTCTCCAGCGTCAAGGCGATGTGTCCGCCGCAGGGTAAGGTTGCCGATGAAGACACCGGCACCCCGGCATCGGATAGCTACGGTCAAAGCAAGTGGCTGGGCGAGCAGCAGCTGCTGGCGGAATTCTGCCAGTGCCGTGTCAACCTGATCCGCCCCGCATCCGTTTATGGTTTCGGGGAGGGCGCCGGGCCCGGCGGCCGGGCCGGGCGCTGGCGAAGTCGCCTGCGCCTGCTCGGGCGCCTGGCGCCGGTGCTGCCGGCGAGTGGCAGGCGGAGCTTTATCGGCCTGGAGGACCTGGTGCAGGCGGTTCAGTTGCTGGCGCAGGCGGAGCACTGCGACCGGCAGGTCTTTATCGCCGCGGAACCGAGTTTCTACGATCTGGCCGCTATCGTTTCCGCCTTGACCGGCGATCGCGCCCGGGGCAGCAGGCTGCTGGCGCGCCTGTTGCTGGCGCCGGTACGTCCATTGCGCAACCACCCGGTCGCTCGCGCACTGCTTGAGCTCGAACGGAGCGAACTCTATAGTGCCGCCCGATTGCGTCGGGCGCTGCCCTGGCGCGCTGAGGGGCGCTATAGCCAGTTCTTGCGGGGTGTTTCGTAATGGTGTTGATGGGGGAGTGGTTGATTCCGGTTCTTGCGGCGGCAGTGGTGAGTTACGGGCTGACCGCCGTGCTGCTGACCAGTATGCGCGAGTTCGCGCTGGATCTGCCGAATCACCGCTCCATGCACGAAATACCGGTGCCGCGCACCGGCGGCTGGGCCCTGGTGGCCGGCTGTGCGGTGGCGTTGGTTTTGAGCCCCGTTTCCCTCCCGCTTCCGCTGCTTGCGGGTTTTGCGCTCTTGCTGGCGGTATCTGTCGTCGATGACTTGCACCATGTCTCGGCGCGGGTGCGTTTTTCCGTGCACCTGTTGGCGGTGGCGCTGGTGCTGGCGGGGCTGCCGCAGGTCCTCGCCTGGTGGTGGTATCCGCTGCTGCTGGCGGGCGGAGTCTGGATGATCAATCTGTACAACTTTATGGATGGTATGGATGGGCTGGCAGGCAGTATGACTGCGATCGGCTTCGCATCGCTCGGCCTGGCCTGTGCCTGGCGAGGGCAGGGGGATCTGGCCGGTGTCTGCGCGCTGCTGGTCATCTGTGCACTGGCTTTCCTGCGCTACAACTGGCCTTCGGCGAGTATCTTTCTCGGCGATGCGGGATCGACTTCTCTGGGGCTGGCTTCGGTGGCGGTCAGCCTGTACGGCTGGCAGCGGGGCGCTTTTGGGTTGCTGGTGCCGGCCCTGGTTTTCGCACCTTTCTGGTTGGATGCCACGTTGACACTGCTGCGCCGTATGCTGACAGGCAAGCGCTGGTGGGAGGCGCACCGGGAACATCTCTACCAGCGCAGCGCTCTGCGCATCGGGGTTGTAAAAACTTTGTACTGGCAACTGGGATTTATGGTCAGTATGTCTATACTGGCGCTTGCGCTGGTCGGGCTCGACCTGGCGTGAAAGGCCAATATCCCGTAAATGGGGTGGGATAATCTGGCCGGGGGTTAAATTGGGGGATCATGTGATACGCATCTGGCGGACCGTACAGAAACATCACAAGCCGGTATTGATGCTGATATTCGACCTGTTGATGCTGGGCTTCGCCTTTATGATGGCGATGGCGATTCGGGTCAACGGCCTGACTCCGGCGCTGCAGACGGAAATGCTGGTCTGTCTCGCGCTGACGCTGGGCTCCAGTAGTTTCATATTCCTGCGCCTGGGCCTCTACCGCACTGTAATCCGCTATATGGGGCAGCAGGCCATAGTGGCAGTGCTGCAGGGGGTTACCGCCTCCGCGGTGGTGCTCGCGGTGGCTTCCTACCTTACCTTTGCCGGTGTGCCGCGCTCGGTGCCGGTCATCTACTGGTGTTTCGCCCTGATCGCTGTCGGTGGTTCCCGCTGGCTGGTGCGTATCTACTACCAGATGGCATTGGAAATCCACAAGACTCGCGTCGCCATCTACGGTGCCGGCACCGCGGGCCTGCAGATGTACAAGGCGCTGGTACACGGCGAAATCTACAAGCCGGTGGCCTTCTTCGACGACAATGCCTCCAAGCAGAATACGCTGATCGATGGTGTGCTCGTTTACAACCCGGCCAATATTCTCGATGTGGTCGCCGAGCGGGATATTGCCGAGGTACTGCTGGCCATGCCGGGTGTGCCCAAGCGCCGCCGCCGCGAGATTACCCGCGGGCTGCGCGAGCGCGGCCTGGTGGTCAAGGTGATTCCCGGGGTTGAGGAACTGGTGGACGGTGCCGGGCGCGTCGCCGACGTTTCGCAGATCTACGAGAACATTCTCGGCCGCGCGCCGGTGGAGCCGGAAAAGGCCCTGATCGCCGGCTCCATCAGTGGCAAGGTGGTGCTGGTCACCGGCGCCGGCGGTTCCATCGGTTCGGAGCTGTGCCGGCAGATCGCCCAATGGGGGCCGGCGCACCTGGTGCTGGTGGAGTCCTCGGAGTTCGCCCTTTACCAGATCGAACGGGAGCTCTACCAACAGCAGCAGGACGAGGGGCACCAGTTGAAGGTGACTTCCCTGCTCGGCGATGTGCGCGACCGCGCGCGCATGGCGGAGATTATCGAGAGTTTCTCCATCAATACCATTTACCACGCCGCGGCCTACAAGCACGTGCCTCTGGTAGAGCAGAATGTGGTGCTGGGGGCCGACAACAATGTGCTCGGCACCCTGTCGGTACTGGAGGCGGCCGAGGCCTTTGGTGTGGAACAGTTTGTGCTGATCTCCACCGACAAGGCAGTGCGTCCGACCAATGTGATGGGTGCGACCAAGCGCTTCGCCGAGCTGGTGTGCCAGGACTTCGGTCGCCGCTTTGCCAAAACCCGCGTGTGCATGGTGCGTTTCGGCAATGTGCTGGGTTCATCCGGCTCGGTGATCCCGCTGTTTACCGACCAGATCAATGCCGGCGGACCGGTCACCGTGACCCACCCCAAGGTCACCCGCTACTTCATGACCATTCCCGAGGCGGCACAGCTGGTGTTGCAGGCCGGGAGTATGGGGCGCAACGGCGAAGTGTTCGTACTGGATATGGGGGAGCCGGTGCGCATCTCCGATCTGGCCAGGCGCCTGATCCAGATCATGGGCCACACGGTGCGGGATGAGGAGAACCCGGAGGGGGATATCGAGATCCAGATCACCGGGCTGCGCCCCGGTGAAAAGCTCTACGAAGAACTTCTGCTCGGCGACAACGTATCCGGTACCGATCACCCGATGATCATGCGGGCCGAGGAGGAGCGGCTCCCCAGCGAGAGATTGCAGTTGCTGGTTGGAGAGCTTCGCGATGCCTGCAGTCGACACGACTGTGAGGGAGTGCATCGCCTTCTGTTGGAGGCGGTGAAAGACTATTCGCCCAAGCAGAGCCTGGTGGATGTGGTCTGGGCCCAGCAGCGCGACAACAAGCCTGCACCCAAGGTGGGGCAGGTGAAGCGCCTGCCGCTGCCGACGGATGGCGCCCGTCGCTAGGATCGGTTGGTATTATTGAATTAAGAGGCCCCGCCCAAATCGGCGGGGCTTTTTTATATCTGGAGATTGGCTGTTCGAGTACGCAGCGTAAGCACCCGGTTTACCTTGAGGGTATGTGGACACTTTGTGGGCGAGCAAACAAAAAGGCCTCTAGCTCGCGCTAGAGGCCTTTTTCGTATTTGGCTCCGCCTGCTGGGCTCGAACCAGCGACCCAATGATTAACAGTCATTTGCTCTACCAACTGAGCTAAGGCGGAATATCTTTTCGGTCCGGCCTGTTGTGCCGTCCCGTTCAGATGGCGCGTATCTTATAGAGGGGGTCGGTGCAGGTCAACCCCTTTTTGGCACTTTAACTCATTGATTTGTCAGTAGTTTAATTCTGTCGCCTGGTTGTTTAAAAATGCGGCGACCGGGTGCCGCTGGCGCATTAGATCACGGCGCACTGCGCGGGCATTTGTGGCCGTCCCGGGGAGAATCTACAATCGCGGATTGCCTTTCAAATCGGTTTTGGCGGTGGAGTTATGGAATCACGTCCTTTTCAGGTGGTGTGCAAATACAGTCCGGCGGGAGATCAGCCGGCGGCGATAGAGCAGCTGGTGGAGGGTGTGGGGGACGGCCTCAGCCATCAGACCTTGCTGGGTGTGACCGGCTCCGGCAAGACCTTCACCATGGCCAATGTCGTCGAGCGGCTGCAGCGCCCGGCGATCGTCATGGCCCACAACAAGACCCTGGCGGCGCAGCTGTACGGCGAGTTCAGGGAGTTCTTTCCCAAGAATGCGGTGGAGTATTTCGTCTCCTACTACGACTACTACCAGCCGGAAGCCTATGTGCCGTCATCGGACACCTTTATCGAGAAGGATGCCTCGGTCAATGAGCATATCGAGCAGATGCGCCTGTCAGCGACCAAGGCGTTGATCGAGCGCCGCGACGTCATAGTGGTGGCGACGGTTTCCGCCATCTACGGCCTGGGTGACCCGGACAAGTACCTGAAGATGGTGCTGCACCTGGATCGCGGCGACCTGGTGGACCAGCGCACTATTTTGCGCCGCCTGGCCGAGCTGCAGTACACCCGCAACGACGCCGACTTCCGCCGCGCCACCTACCGGGTGCGCGGCGATATCATCGATATCTACCCGGCGGATTCGGACCTGGAGGCGGTGCGCGTCTCCCTGTTCGATGAGGAAATCGAAGAGCTCACCATTTTCGACCCGCTAACCGGCGAGCAACTGAAAAAGGTGCCGCGGGTCACCATCTTCCCCAAGTCCCACTATGTGACACCGCGGGAGACCATTGTCAGCGCCATCGACCGGATCAAGGAGGAGTTGCGCGTGCGCCTCGAGCAGCTGCGCGACAACGGCAAGTTGCTGGAGGCCCAGCGCCTGGAGCAGCGCACCAAGTACGATCTGGAGATGATGCAGGAGCTGGGCTACTGCAATGGCGTAGAAAACTATTCCCGCTACCTGTCCGGGCGCGATGCCGGCCAGCCGCCGCCGACGCTGTTCGACTACCTGCCCCACGATGCCATGCTGTTTATCGACGAGAGTCATGTCACTGTGCCGCAGATCGGCGGCATGTACCGCGGCGACCGATCGCGCAAGGAGACGCTGGTGGAATACGGTTTCCGCCTGCCGTCGGCGCTGGACAACCGCCCGCTCAAGTTCGAGGAGTGGGAGCAGCTGGCGCCGCAGACCATCTTCGTATCCGCTACGCCGGGACCCTATGAGGCCGAGCATACCGGCCAGGTGGTGGAGCAGGTGGTGCGTCCCACCGGCCTGGTGGACCCGGAGGTGGAAATTCGCCCGGCCTCGACCCAGGTGGACGATGTCCTGTCGGAAATCCACCGCTGCGTGGATGCGGATCAGCGGGTGCTGATTACCGTGCTGACCAAGCGTATGGCGGAGGACCTGACCGAGTACCTGGGCGAGAGCGGCGTGCGCGTGCGCTACCTGCACTCCGATATCGATACGGTGGAGCGGGTGGAGATCATTCGCGACCTGCGCATCGGCGAGTTCGACGTGCTGGTGGGTATCAACCTGCTGCGCGAAGGGCTGGACATGCCGGAAGTGTCCCTGGTGGCCATCTTCGACGCGGACAAGGAGGGCTTCCTGCGCTCCGAGCGCTCGCTGATCCAGACCATCGGCCGCGCCGCGCGCAACCTGCAGGGCAGGGCGATACTCTATGCAGACAGGGTGACCGACTCGATGCAGCGCGCCCTGGACGAGACCCAGCGCCGCCGCGATAAGCAGATGGAGTTCAATGCCGAGCACGGCATCACGCCCCAGGGTATTCGCAAGAGTGTGGCCGATATCATGGAGGGCGCCATTGCCCCCGGTGTGCCGAAATCGCGCCGTAGGGTGGCCGAAGGCAAGGGCGCTTACAAGGCGGACAAGAAGCCCCTGTCCGACAAGCAGCGCTGGGCGCGTATCGAGGAGCTGGAGGAGCAGATGTACAACCACGCCAAGAACCTGGAGTTCGAGGCCGCCGCCAAGCTGCGCGACGAAATCTCCCGCCTCAAGGAAGAGCAGTAGATACTCCGTTCCATGTCGAGTCATCACTGACTCGTCATACCGGCGCAGGCCGGTATCCAGTTTCGGGGAGCGGGGGGCACCTGGATTCCGGCCTGTGCCGGAATGACGAGAAAGTGCTTCCGTAGGGTGCGCCGCGCGCACCATCCCCCGCAGCGGTGCGTACGGCGCACCCTACGACGCGGCACCCTGAGACTTAACCATCGGGCGCACTTTCCTGTCTTCCCCGCTCTTCTTCAGCAGCACCAGGCTTCCAATAATGATCGCCATTCCCCCGAGGTGATAGGCCGTAAACGGCTCCCCCAGCACCCAGGCTGCCGCGATCAGTGTAATCACTGGCCCGCTGGTGCCCACGGCCCCTGTCGCCGCCGAACCTATGCGCTGGATGGCCGCGCTCATCAGCAGTGAAGGCACCACGGTGCAGGCAAAGGCCACGATCAGCGCGTAGCCGTAGACCGGCCAGGGTTGAGCCACCCTGGACCAGTCCCCCTGCAGCGCGAAGTGCACGGCGATGGCCGCGCTGGCCGCGATCATCGCCAGGGCGGTGAACTGGCGGCTGCCCAGGCGCCGGATGGCGCCCTCACTGAAGGTCACGTAGATGGCAAAGCTCAGCGCGGCGCCGAGGGTCAGCAGCATGCCCCAGGCAGTCGGCGCCAGGGACACCCATTCCGGTGCGGCCGCGCCGGTGCTGAAGCTGTGATCCTGCCAGTAGATCAGCAGGATTCCCGCGTAGGCGCCGAGGATGCACAACAGCTGTCGCGGCGCCACCGGTTGGCGCAGGAACCACCAGCCCAGCAGCAGCACCATGGTCGGGTAGAGGTAGATGATCAGGCGCTCGAAGTTGGCACTGATATAGCGCAGCCCGTGCAGGTCGAGGAGGCTTGCCAGGTAGTAGCTGCACAGGCCCAGAATCCCGGTCACCAGCAGCAGGCGCGGAGAGGCGGGGCGCCATTGGCCGCTGCTCCGCAGCAGCGCGACAATCGCCAGGTAGAAGGGCAGGGCCAGCAGCATGCGCAGCAGGATAAAGGTCTCCACATCCACCCCGTGCCGGTAGGCCAGCTTGATAAAGATCGCCTTGACGGAAAACAGGGCCGCGGCGGCGAAGGCGAGGAAATAGCCGTTGCCCAGCAGCGGAGTCATATTGAGTTGTCTGGATTTCACGTTGGTCCCTTATCGGCGCCGGGTCGAAAGGGTGTGGACAACAGCCTTTCAGTGCGGCTGTTGTCATTGCGGAGGAGGTGAGTCTCAGGCAGGCGACAGCAGGCCGATGCAGCGGAATAGCCACACTGGCCATACGAAGGATTTCACTCGCGTCGGATTCATGTCTTCTCGGTATGCGGAAATGCCGGGTCATTAGGCCACAGGACAGCGGGGGGAGTCCATGGCCCCGGTGCGGGTTCGCACCCTCTGGTCGACGATTCAAATTCGCCGCTCGAAAAGCTCACTAAGTTGTTGAAAACACTAAAATCCGGTGCTAAAGTTCGCGCTCTTCGCAGCAAGGGGTTCCCCGCTGCAGAGTTGCTGAAAAAGCGTTACAGACCCGTAGCTCAGTTGGTTAGAGCGCTGCCTTGACATGGCAGAGGTCAGCGGTTCAAGTCCGCTCGGGTCTACCATCTTTTAAGTGCCTTCCGCACTTGGGCCAGATGCCCGACAAATCAAGTTGATTCACGCGGTCTTTGGTAGGGATCGCCACTGATAGAAAGGAAGTACAATGCCTGTTGTCACTCTCCCCGACGGCTCCCGTCGCGAATTTTCCAACCCTGTTTCCGTATTCGATGTCGCCAACGATATCGGCCCCGGCCTGGCAAAAGCCGCGCTCGCCGGTGTGGTCGACGGCAAAGAGGTCGACACCAGCCATGTGATCGACCGTGACGCGGAACTGGCCATTATTACCGACCGCCAGCCGGAAGGGTTGGAGGTTATCCGTCACTCCACCGCGCACCTGCTGGCCCAGGCGGTCAAGCAGCTCTATCCCTCAGCCCAGGTCACCATAGGCCCGGTGATCGAGGACGGCTTCTATTACGATTTCGCCTACGAGCGCCAGTTTACGCCGGAGGATCTGGAGAAGATCGAGCAGCGCATGAGCGAGCTGGCCAAGGAAGATATTCCTGTCAGTCGCCGCCTGTTACCGCGCGACGATGCGGTGAAATACTTCCGCGAGATGGGCGAGGAGTACAAGGCGGAGATCATCGCCAGCATCCCCACCAATGAAGATATCTCCCTGTATCGCCAGGGCGATTTCGAGGACCTGTGTCGCGGTCCGCACGTGCCCTCCACCGGCAGGCTGAAGGCGTTCAAGCTGACCAAGGTGGCCGGCGCCTACTGGCGCGGCGACGCCAACAACGAGATGCTGACCCGTGTCTACGGCACCGCCTGGGCCAACAAGAAAGAGCTGAAGGCCTACCTGCACCGCATCGAAGAGGCGGAGAAGCGCGACCACCGCAAGCTGGCGAAGAAATACGATCTCTTCCATATCCAGGAAGAGGCGCCGGGCATGGTGTTCTGGCACCCCAACGGCTGGACCGTCTACAGCACCATCGAGCAGTACATGCGCCGCCGCCAGCGCGAGTACGGCTACCGGGAGATCAAGACGCCGCAACTGGTGGATTTCTCTCTATGGCGCAAATCTGGCCACGCGGACAAGTTCGGCGACGATATGTTCACCCTCACCAGTGAGGAGCGCCAGTTCGCGATCAAGCCGATGAACTGCCCCTGCCACGTGCAGGTGTTCAACCAGGGCCTGCGCAGCTACCGCGACCTGCCATTGCGCCTGGCGGAGTTCGGCTCCTGCCACCGCAGCGAGCCGTCCGGCTCCCTGCACGGCCTGATGCGCGTGCGCGGTTTTGTGCAAGACGACGGCCATATTTTCTGTGCCGAGGACCAGATCCAGACGGAAGTGTCCGACTTTATGGAGCTGCTGCACTCGGTGTACAAGGATTTCGGCTTCGAGGACGTCATCTACCGCCTGTCTACCCGCCCGGAACAGCGCGTCGGTTCCGACGAGAGCTGGGACAAGGCAGAGAAGGCCCTGGCCGACGCCCTGGACGCCGCCGAACTGCCGTGGGAAGAGCTGCCGGGCGAGGGCGCCTTCTACGGGCCCAAGATCGAGTTTTCCCTGAAGGACTGCCTCGGCCGGGTGTGGCAATGCGGCACCATTCAGGTGGATTTCTCCATGCCGGGCCGCCTGGACGCCCAGTATGTGGCCGAAGACGGCTCGCGCCAGACCCCGGTGATGCTGCACCGCGCCACCCTGGGCTCCTTCGAGCGCTTTATCGGTATCCTGATCGAGAACTACGAGGGCGCCTTCCCCGCCTGGCTGGCCCCCCAGCAGGTGGCGATCCTGAATATCACCGATCGCCAGGCCGACTACTGCCGTGACCTGGAGGCCCGGTTGGGTGCCCAGCAGTACCGTGCTTCGGCCGACTTGAGAAACGAGAAGATCGGCTTTAAAATCCGCGAGCACACGCTACAGCGCGTACCTTATCTGCTGGTGATCGGCGATAAGGAAGTAGAGAGCCAGACGGTCGCCGTGCGGACACGCAGCGGTGAGGACCTGGGAACCATGACTTTCGAGTCGTTCCTGGACATCCTCAGGCAGGACGTGGATCGCCGCGGCCGTTTGTCTATTTCTGATAATTAACGGAGACGATAGCTATTAAACGAGAGAGCAAGGGACGGTCCAAAAAGGCCCGCATCAATGATCAGATCGAGGCGTCAGAAGTGCGTCTCATAGGCGCCGATGGCGAACAGGTGGGCGTTGTCTCCCTGAATGAAGCGCTGGAGGCTGCTCAGCAGGCCAATCTGGATCTCGTTGAAATTGCGCCGGACTCCGATCCGATAGTCTGTAAAATCATGGACTACGGAAAGCACGTTTTTGAGGCCAAAAAGGCCAAAAACGCTGCCAAGAAGAAACAGAAGCAGCAGCAGATCAAGGAAATGAAGTTCCGCCCCGGTACCGATATCGGGGACTACCAGATCAAGCTGCGCAACCTGACCCGCTTCCTCGAGGCGGGCGACAAGGCCAAGGTCTCCCTGCGATTCCGCGGCCGCGAGATGGCGCACCAGGAACTGGGTCTGGAAATGATGCAGCGCATCGAGAAGGACCTGGAGGAACTGGGCACCGTGGAGCAGCGGCCGAAGCTGGAAGGCCGCCAGATGATCATGGTGATTGCTCCCAGCAAGAAGAAAAAGTGAGGCCCGCGGCGCATGCCGCGGATCTCCCTTGGAGAAGTGGTTGGGCGACGGCTGCCCCCCCACTCTCGTAACGCCGCCGGTCTCCGGCGGTTCATTGAAGAAGTCTGTTCGCAGACAATTTTTTACTTTGGAGTACAAAATGCCGAAAGCAAAAGTACACAGTGGCGCCGCCAAGCGCTTCAAGAAGACGGCTTCAGGCTACAAGCACAAGCACGCCAACAAGAGCCACATCCTCACCAAGATGAGCACCAAGCGTAAGCGTCAGCTGCGCGGCACCCAGACCATGAACAAGTCTGATGCCACCCTGGTCGATCGCATGTTGCGCGCCAAGTAATTGGCCCATCGCTAAAAGGTTTAAGAGGATAGAGTTATGGCCCGTGTAAAACGTGGTGTAGAGGCGCGTCGTCGTCACAAGAAAATTCTGAAGCAGGCCAAGGGTTACTACGGTGCGCGTTCGCGTGTATTCCGCGTAGCCAAGCAGGCGGTGATCAAGGCCGGCCAGTACGCTTACCGCGACCGTCGCGTCAAGAAGCGTAACTTCCGCGCTCTGTGGATCACTCGTATCAATGCCCAGTCCCGCGCTGAAGGCCTGTCCTACAGCCGCCTGATCGCCGGTCTGAAAAAGGCGGATATCGCCCTGGACCGTCGCGTTCTGGCCGACCTGGCTGTATACGACAAAGCTGCTTTTGCTGCCGTAGTTGAAAAAGCCAAGGCAGCCCTGGCAGCTTAAGCTGCCACTTCAGTTGCAAAACTGAATACGAAAAATAGGGAAGGGCTGTTGTGGCCCTTCCCTATTTTTTTATGGAGATTCCGCTATTTTTAACCGGTGGCGGCTAAGACGGCGATGCCCGCCCTCTGATCAAAAATAATTTGACCATTTTCGTCTTTCTCAACCGGTGCTGCCGATCCGGGCGCCACTACGCTGGGGAAAGGCGAATTTAAACGAAGTAGAAATCTAACGGGAATGAGTTCGATGCAAGATTTGCAGTCCCTCACCGAGCAGGCGCTGGAGTTGGTGGAAAAGGCCGACGGCCTGGCGACACTGGACCAGGTGCGTGTGGATTACCTGGGCAAGAAGGGCCAACTCACTGCGCTGTTGAAGGGTCTGGGCAAGCTGTCGGCGGAAGAGCGCCCGGCGGCCGGGGCCAAGATCAATGAAGCCAAGCAGCAGGTGCAGGAAAAGATCAACACGCGCCGCAATGCCCTGGAGCAGGCAGCCATCAACGCCAAGCTGGCAGAGGAGACCATCGATGTCACCCTGCCGGGTCGCGGCGAAGAGCAGGGCAATGCCCACCCGGTGACCCGCACCATGCGCCGCATCGAAGAACTGTTTGTGCGCCTCGGCTTCTCTGTGGAGGAGGGCCCGGAAATCGAGGATGACTACCACAACTTCGAGGCGCTCAATATTCCCGCGCACCATCCCGCGCGCGCCATGCACGACACCTTCTATATCGACCCGTCCACGGTGCTGCGCACCCACACCTCCCCGGTGCAGATCCGCACCATGGAGAAGGCCGCGCCGCCGATCCGCATCATCTGCCCGGGCCGCGTCTACCGCTGCGACTCAGACGTAACCCACTCGCCCATGTTCCACCAGGTGGAAGGGCTGGTAGTGGACAAGGGCGTCAGCTTCGCCCACCTGAAGGGCTGCGTGGACCAGTTCCTGAAGGCCTTCTTCGAGGCCGACGTGCCGGTGCGCTTCCGCCCGTCCTACTTCCCCTTCACCGAACCCTCGGCGGAAGTGGATATCCAGTGCACCGCCTGCGGCGGCGAGGGCTGCCGCGTCTGCTCCGGCACCGGCTGGCTGGAAGTCATGGGCTGCGGCATGGTGCACCCGAACGTATTCAGCGCCTGCAATATCGACAGCGAAACCTACTCCGGCTTCGCCTTCGGCATGGGCGTGGAGCGCCTCGCCATGCTGCGCTACGGCGTCAACGACCTGCGCCTGTTTTTCGACAACGACCTGCGTTTCCTAAAGCAGTTCTAGGTCTGGGCCATTGCCCCTCCTGTAGGAGCGGCCCATGGCCGCGATCAAATTTGCCGACGGCACTGAACAGACATAGATCGCGGCCATGGGCCGCTCCTACAAAAAGCGAAAAACAGACAGCGCAAAACAGAATTCAGAAAGAGACAGCACTATGAAACTCAGCAACTCCTGGCTGCGGGAATGGGTAAACCCGCAACTCTCCGCACAGGAACTGGCCGACCAGATCACCATGGCTGGCCTGGAAGTGGACGGCGTTGAAAAGGTCGCGGGCGAATTTTCCGGCGTGGTGGTGGGTGAGATCCTCGCCGCCGAACAGCACCCGGACGCCGACAAGCTGCGCGTGTGCAAGGTCGCCGGCCACCCGGACGGCGAAATGCAGGTAGTCTGCGGCGCCCCCAATGCCCGCGTCGGCATCAAGATCCCCTTTGCCCTGGTAGGCGCCAAACTGCCCGGCGACTTCAAGATCAAGAAGGCCAAGCTGCGCGGTGTCGAGAGCTTCGGCATGCTCTGCGCCCAGACAGAACTGGAACTGGGAGAGGACAGTGATGGCATCTGGGAACTGCCCGAAGACGCCCCTACCGGTGAAGACCTGCGCCAATACCTGAAGCTGGACGACGAAACCATCGAGGTTGACCTGACCCCCAACCGCTCCGACTGCCTCGGCATCGCCGGCATCGCCCGCGAAGTGGGCGTACTGAACCGCTGCCAGGTCGTTGGCCCGGAAATCACCCCGGTGGCGCAGCAGATAGACGACAGCCTACCGGTCACCCTGGCCGCCGGCGACGCCTGTCCGCGCTACGTGGGCCGCGTGATCCGCAATATCGATATCAGTGCCACCACGCCCCTGTGGATGCAGGAGCGCCTGCGCCGCAGCGGCCTGCGCTCCATTGACCCCGTAGTGGACGTCACCAACTATGTGCTGCTCGAACTGGGTCAGCCGATGCACGCCTTCGACCTGAGCAAGCTCAGCGGCGGCATCAAGGTCCGCCACGCCGAGAAGGGTGAGGAACTCACCCTGCTCGACGGCCAGGAAGTCAAGCTGCAGGAGGGCACGCTGCTGATCACCGACGAGCAGAAGCCCCTGGCCATGGCCGGCATCATGGGCGGCCTCGACTCCGCGGTGAGCAAAAACACCCGCGATGTCTTCCTCGAGAGCGCCTTCTTCCACCCGCTGGCCATCGCCGGCAAGGCCCGCTCCTATGGCCTGCACACCGATTCGTCGCACCGCTTCGAGCGTGGCGTCGACTACCGCCTGCAGGAAAAAGCCGTAGAGCGCGCCACCCAGCTGCTGTTGGGCATGGTCGGCGGCGAGCCGGGCCCGGTGCACCTGCGCGAGCTGAGCGAAGTCATGCCCGCCGAGCGCCATATCACCCTGCGCAAGCAGAGCGTGCCCCAGCGCCTGGGTGTGACCCTGGCCGACGACGAAATCGTCGATATCCTGACTCGCCTGGGCCTGGAGAAGATCGACCAGAACGCCGATGGCTGGACCTTCCTGGCCCCCAGCTTTCGCTTCGATATCGCCATAGAGGCGGACCTGCTCGAGGAGCTGGCGCGGGTCTACGGCTACAACCGTATCCCCAGCCTCAGCTTCAATGCCTCCCTGGACATAGTGCCGCAGCAGGAGAGCGAGATAGCCCAGGATGCGCTGGAGCAGACGCTGCTGGCCCGCGGTTACAACGAGGCCATCACCTACAGCTTTATCGACAGCGACTCCGCCGCGCTCTTCGACCCGGCGGCCGAGCCGGTGGCCCTGCAGAACCCCATCAGTGCCGAACTGGCGGTAATGCGCACCAGCCTGATTCCGGGCCTGTGCAAGTCGCTGCAGTACAACCTCAACCGCCAGCAGGGCAGAGTGCGCCTGTTTGAATCCGGCCTGCGTTTCGTTCCGGGCGACAGCGTGGCCGGACTGAAGCAGGAGCCGATGCTGGCCGGCCTGATTTACGGCAACCGCTTCAACGAGAACTGGACCGGCGGCAAGGACACGGTCGATTTCTACGACATCAAGGCCGACGTCGAGGCCCTGCTGGCGCACTATGTCACGGGAGGCGCGGCCGCTAGCGCAGAGGACGAATTCCGCTTCGAAGCCGGCCAGCACCCGGCCCTGCACCCGGGCCAGTGCGCCCGCATACTGCGCGGCGACGTCGAGGTCGGCGTAGTCGGGGCCCTGCACCCGCAGCTGCAGAAGAAGCTGGACCTGCCCAGGGCCGCCTTCGTGTTTGAGTTGAGCCTGGAGGCCCTGGGCCAGGCGCGCCTGCCGTCCTTCAGCCCGCTGTCCAAGTTCCCGGAAGTGCGCCGCGACCTGGCCCTGCTGATCGACGCCGATGTCGCCGCAGCCAGCCTGGTGGAGGCCGCCATCGAGGCCGCCGGCGAAACCTTGACCGACCTCAAGATTTTTGACGTCTATCAGGGCAAAGGTATTGATTTCAATAGAAAAAGTGTCGCCATGGGGTTGACCTTTCAGCATCCGTCGCGCACCCTTAACGACGACGAAATCAATGCCGCTGTCGATGCGGTGGTCGGAAAACTAGAACAAAAATACAACGCCAGCTTGCGCTAGCCTGCAGCATGACGCTCAGGGGTGCGGGTTGTCTGGCACCCCGAGAGCGTCTGCTACCGGGTTGAAGCCGCCGCGGTTTGGGCCGCTTCCGATCTGGAGTCGACGCCTCTGAATCTGTTGGTAGGAACCAATGACAGAGGCACTGACCAAGGCCGGGCTCGCCGAAAAGTTGTACGAAGAGCTGGGCTTTAACAAACGCGAAGCCAAGGAAATCGTCGAATTCTTTTTCGAGGAAATCCGCAATGCGCTGGAAAATAACGAGCAGGTAAAGCTGTCCGGTTTCGGCAATTTCGACCTGCGTGATAAAAGCCAGCGCCCGGGCCGCAACCCCAAGACAGGCGAGGAGATCCCCATCTCCGCGCGCAGGGTAGTGACCTTCAAACCGGGACAAAAACTCAAGGCACGAGTAGAAGAAGATGCTGGAAGCGAGTCATAATAGCGAGTTGCCGGTAATTCCGGGCAAGCGCTATTTCACCATTGGTGAAGTCAGCGAGCTGTGCGCGGTCAAACCCCACGTGCTGCGCTACTGGGAACAGGAATTCCCGCAACTCAGCCCCGTCAAACGCCGCGGCAACCGCCGCTACTACCAACACCAGGACGTCATCCTGATCCGCCAGATTCGCGCACTCCTGTACGAGGAGGGCTACACCATCGGCGGCGCCCGCCTGCAAATGGAGAACGGCAGCGACAAGGCCGAGACGGTGCAGGTGCAACAGATAATCCCCCAGGTCATCGCCGAGCTGGAAAGCGTGCTGACCCTGTTGGAGACCTGAAGCGGGGCCCGCCGAAAGGGCCTCCAAAAGGCGCAAATCCGGGCTTGCATTCCCCCGCCACTCATGTATGATTTGCGCCTCATCGCAATGCGATGTCCCTTATAAATCAAGCACTTAGCGCCGATCAAGGCGATCAGAAAGCAGCTTGATTTAGCTATGTCGGGGTGTAGCGCAGCCTGGTAGCGCACCACACTGGGGGTGTGGTGGTCGTCGGTTCAAATCCGGCCACCCCGACCATTTCAATCTCTCTCCTTTTCCAATACATCTGGGGCTGTCTGATGTCCCAAGTCTCGGCTTGTACTGCCGAGCTCTCCAATTGCTTACCGCGCCAGGGTACCCATTCCAAATGAATGTGATTAACATCACTTTTCGGATGGAGCGTTGATTGGCGCCTAATGAAAAATAAGCAAGAGAGCGCTTTGTGGAGCGAATTTTAATCAGTTGGATCGGGGGCCAGGATCTCGCTGCCTGCCAGCCGGCGAACCCCCAGTTGGGACCCATTGCGGAGGCTCTTGAACAGGAAAGGTTCAACAGCGTCGAGCTGCTCTACAATTATCCATCCTCTGACATTGCCCCTTATCTCGATTGGTTGCGGCAACGCACCTCGATTCCGGTAACCGGCCACCAAATCACCTTATCTTCTCCGGTCAATTTCGGAGAAATCTATCAAGCCGCTAATCAAGTACTGCTCGATCTGCGCGGGCAAAATTCTGAGGCCGAAATACACATATTGCTGAGCCCGGGGACGCCGGCCATGCAGGCGGTATGGATACTGCTGGGCAAGACCCGCCATCCCGCCACTTTCTGGCAGGTTTCGCGCGAGGAGGGGGTTCAGCAAACGCAGATACCCTTTGATATCGCTGCCGAATATGTGCCCGTCGCGGATAAAGTCTCGTCCCGCTCCATGACCCAACTGGCGGCATCCGCTCCGCCCGCAGATGCCGCCTTTGATGACATAGTCACACAGAATCCCAGAATGCAGCGCCTCAAGTCCCAGGCCAGTATCCTGGCCGCGCGGGATATCCCGGTACTGATTTACGGCGAATCGGGTACCGGCAAGGAGCTGTTTGCACGCGCAATCCACAACGCCAGCGAAAGATCGGATCGTCCATTTGTCGCGGTGAATTGCGGCGCTTTTCCCGCGGAACTGATCGACTCCATTCTGTTTGGCCACAGGAAGGGCGCTTTCACCGGCGCCAGCAGCGATAGGGAAGGTGTGTTTCAGCAGGCCGACGGCGGAACCCTGTTCCTGGACGAATTTGGCGAGCTGGAGCCCGCGGTTCAGGTGCGGCTGTTGCGGGTGCTGCAGGACGGCAGCTTCACGCCGGTTGGTGGTGGCAGGGAGTGCCGGGTGGATGTGCGCATTGTCACTGCCACCAACCGCGACCTAATGCAGATGGTGGCCGAGGGCAGCTTCCGCGAGGATCTCTTCTACCGCGTGGCGGTGGGCGTATTACACCTGCCGCAACTGCGCGAGCGGGAAGGGGATCTCAACCTTCTCACCGACCACATAATGGCGAACGTCGCCGCTCACGACGCCCATCTGCAAGGTAAGAAAATTTCTGTTGAGGCAAGAAATCTTATCCTGTGTCACCCCTGGCCGGGCAATATGCGGGAACTGCACTCGACCCTGCTGCGCGCCGCCCTGTGGAGCCAAACCGATTCCATAGACGCTGTGGACCTGCGCCAGGCTCTGTTCCATATGCCGGAGAAGGAGCGCGACCTGCTGGGGCGGGATCTGTCCAAAGGCGTTGATATACAAGGACTTTGCGACGATATCTGGCGCCACTATATCCCCCGCGCGCTGGAATCGGCACAGGGCAAAAAGACCCGCGCCGCGACACTGCTGGGTCTCAACAACTACCAGACGCTGACCAATCTAATGGAAAAACTCGGCCTCAAGTGAAAGCTGGCACGCTCTTCGCACTATGGCCGGTATGGATAGAATTTTTTATATGAAATCGCAGAACTTCGAATTCCTCCGCCCGGAAAACGAAACCCTGGCCAACCTCGCCGGCCTGGCCGAGGCGGTGCTCCATGTAGACCCGGGTAGCGCCCTCACGCGCCTGCGAGGCTTCGCCGAAGAGGTCACCAAGAGTATCTACAAGGAGGAGTACCTGCCGCGCCTGCCCCAGGCCAGCTTCTACGAGCTGTTAAAAAGCCGCGTATACGAGGACTGCGTCGACCGCTCCCTGATCCACCAGATCAACTTCTTGCGCGTACAGGGTAACGAGACAGCGCATGGCGCCAAAGGGGAACTGCGCAGCGCACAGATGGCCCTGGGCACCGCCCACCAGCTCGCCCTGTATATGGCGCTCAAGTACTATGGCAAAACCAAGTCGGACATAGCGCCGTTCAAGGAGGTAGCCGATCCCACCGCGCAACTGAGCCAGCTGAAAAAATCCGTCAGCAAATACCAGACGGAAGTCAAAGAGCAGGCTGCCCGGCTTGAGGAAGTGATCGAGCAGCTGGAAAAAGAGCGCACCCGCAACAGCGCCAACATCGAAGCGCCCCACAAACAGGATGCCGCGCGCAAGCAGGCCCAGAGCCATCGGGTAGCGGACTCCCTGCAGTGGGACGAAGCCAAAACCCGCCGCTTGCTGATCGATACCCTTCTGGCCAAGGCCGATTGGGATCTCAATAACCCCGAGCAGGTTACCCTCGAATTCGAGGTGCCGGAGCCCTCCAATAAAAGCGGCAAGGGCAGGGCCGACTACGTGCTCTGGGGCGACGACGGCCAGCCCCTGGCGGTGATCGAGGCCAAAAAGTCCGGCGAGCAAAATCTGCAGGCCGGCCGCGAGCAGGCCCGCATCTACGCCGACGGCCTGGAACAGATGGGCTACCGCCGCCCGGTGATCTTCTACAGCAACGGCTACGAAACCTTTATCTGGGACGATGTGCAGTACAACACCTACCGTTCGGTGTATGGCTTCTACAGCAAAGACAGCCTCGAGTACCTGATCTACCAGCGCCAGTACCGCCAGCCGCACCCGGAGCAGCTAAACCCCAAAACCGATATCGCAGGCCGCCCCTACCAGATTGAGGCCATCAAGGCCGTGGCCAACCGCTTCCAGGAGCAGCGCCGCAGCGCCCTGATCGTGCAGGCCACCGGCACCGGCAAAACCCGCGTAGCCATCGCCCTCAGCGAACTCTTGCTGAGCGCCAACTGGGGCAAGCGCGTACTCTTTCTGTGCGACCGCAAGGAACTGCGCACCCAGGCCAACAACGCCTTCAAGGACTATCTGCCCAGCGAGCCCCGCTGTGTGATCGGCGAGACCAGCAAGATCGACCAGTCCGTGCGCATCTACGTCGCCACCTATCCCAGCATGATGAACCGCTTCGCGCAGCTGGACGTGGGCTTTTTCGACCTGGTCATCGCCGACGAATCCCACCGCAGCATCTACAACAAATACCGCGACCTGTTCGACTACTTCGATGCGCTGCAGCTGGGCCTCACTGCCACCCCGGTGAAATTTATCAGCCGCAACACCTTCGAGCTGTTCGGCTGCGAGAGCACCGATCCCACCTTCGAGTTCGGCCTGAGTGAAGCCATTGACAACGAGCCGCCGTACCTGGTGCCCTTCCGGGTAAAGGACCTCACCACCGAATTCCTGCGCGAGGGCATCCACTACCAGGATCTGAGCGAAGAGCAGCGCCGCCAGCTGGAAGAGGATCTCGGCGAGGAAGAGGCCAAGAGGGCAGAGTTCGCCGGCAAGGATATCGGCCGCAGGATCTACAGCGAAGACACCGACCGCATCATCCTCGAAAACCTGGTCGACAACGGCATCCAGGACGAAACCGGCTCCCTGGTGGGCAAGAGCATCGTTTTCGCCCAGAACCAGAAGCACGCGGAACAGCTGGAAAAACTCTTCTGCAAACTCTACCCCCAGTACGGCACCCGCGTCTGCAAGGTGATCCACAACGCCGTGCCCAAGGTGGAGAGCCTGATCGGCGACTTCAAGAAGCCCGGCAACGATTTCCGCATCGCTATCTCCGTCGATATGATGGACACCGGCATCGACGTGCCGGAAGTGGTCAACCTGGTGTTCGCGCGCCCGGTGAAATCCTGGGTCAAGTTTTGGCAGATGATCGGCCGCGGCACCCGCCTGCGGGAAAACCTGTTCGGCGCCGGCAAACACAAGACTGAATTCCTGATCTTCGACCACTACGGCAACTTCGACTTCTTCGAGGAGGAGTACCGGGAAGCCGAGGACGTGGGTGGCAAATCTCTGTTGCAGACCTTGTTCGAAGCCCGCCTGGAGCTGGCCCTGGCCAGCCTCAAGCAAAATCACCGCGAGGGCTTCGACACAGCCCTGGCACTGCTCAAGGCGGATATCAACGACCTGCCCGAAGACAGCATCGCCGTGCGCCGGGAACTGCGCAGCGTGCACCAGCTGCAGCAGACCGACGCCCTGCAGCGCATGGACGGCAATACCCAGCATATCCTCAAAACCACCATCGCGCCGCTGATGGGCGCCCGCGTGCTGCCGGACAAATTCGCCATCGCCATCGCCCTCGACCGTCTGATTGCCAATATCCAGCGCTGCCTGGTGGAGCAGGCCAGCTGTTTCGACGATGGCCGCGACCAACTGCTGCAGGAGCTGGACACGCTCGCCGTCAATATCCAGGCCGTGCGCCAGAAAGACAGACTGATCGACGAGGTGCGCAGCGCCGACTTCTGGCAGAACCCCAGCGTCGAACGCCTGGAGCAGGCCCGCCGCGAACTGCGCGGCATCATGAAATACCGCCAGTCCGGCGGCGGGGGCGGCTATATCCTGCCCGGCACAAGCACCAGCGACGGCGGCATTCAGGAGAAGGAGCGCAAAGTCACCATCGGCGCCAATGAGGCCACCCTCTACCGTCGCCGGGTAAAAGCCATCCTCGACCAGATGCTGGAGCGCAACCCGGTACTGCAGAAGCTGCGCAAGGGCGAGCCCATCGTGGACGACGAACTGAAAAACCTCGCCTCCAGCATTCTCACCGAGCACCCGGGCGTCAGCCTGGAAGCCCTGAACCAGTTCTACGGCCGCACCGCCGGCGAACTGCAGCTCACCCTGCGCGAACTGGTGGGCATGGACCCGCTGGCCGTGGAGGCCCACTTCACCGGCTTCCTCCACGCTCACCCGCAGCTCACCCACAAGCAGGTGCGGTTTATGAACCTGCTCAAGAACCATATTGCCCAGTACGGCACCATCACCGTGGAAAAACTCTACGATGCGCCCTTTACCAGCGTGTCCCACGAGGGGGTGGATGGTGTCTTCCAGCCGGACGATGTGGACGATCTGGTCGCAGTGTTGAAGCCCTTCCTCAAAGACGCGACCGCCACCGAAGCCCAGTGATCCCACGTAACTGACGAACAGCAAGGACGGGAAATGGAATGACATTACAGGAACTGCCGAACCAATACTGGATCGCCGCCGCTGCCATTGCCCTGATTGGGGCTGCCATCGCCTATCTGCTGGCCAGCCTGCGCGCTGGCAAAACCCTAGCGCAGGTGCAGCAGGAGCTCTCCCTGGCGCGCGCCAATGCGGAGCAACTGGAGCAACAAAAGAATCTGATCCAGCAACAGCTGGATAGCACCAGCGAAGAGCTCGGCGCATTGCGCCTGGAGCACCGCGCACTGGCTACGCGCCTGGAATCCGAACAGATGGGCAAGGCCGAACTCGGCGCGCGCAGCCAACAACTGGAGCAGAGCCTGGAAAAGACCCGCGCGGACCTGCGAACCGCGGAAAACAGCCTGCACGCCACCCGGACCGAACTACAGCAGAGTCGCGAACAGCAGCAGGAAACCCAGCGGGACCTGCAGCAGCGACTGGCGGATGCGCGCGAGCAGTACCAGAACCTGGAGCAGAAATACGAACAGCTGCAACGGCAGCACAGTGCGCTGAACGCGGAACACGCGAAGCTGCAAACCTCGCTGGCGGAGCGGGACGAGAGTCACCGCGCGCAGCTGGCGCACTTCGAGGAGCAAAAGAAAGCCCTGGGCGAGGAATTCAAGGTGCTCGCCAATGAAATCCTCGAGCAGAAGAGCAAGGCCTTTCAGAACAGCAGTTCGAGCAACCTGTCCGCTCTGATGGCCCCCTTCAAGGAGTCCATCGACAGCTTCAAGAAAGAAGTGCAAGACATCCACCACCGCGAAACCAGCCAGCGCGGCGAGCTGCGCCAAGAGCTGGAACAGCTGAAAGCGCTCAACCAGCAGATCACCACCGAGGCCCACGAACTCTCCACCGCCCTGCGCGGCCAGAAGAAGCTGCAGGGCAATTGGGGGGAAATGGTGCTGGAGAGCGTGCTGGACCGCTCCGGCCTGCAGCAGGGCAGGGACTACGAGCGCGAGAAATCCTTCAACACCGAAGACGGCAAGCAGCGCCCTGATGTGGTCGTCAACCTGCCCCAGGGCAAGCACCTGATCATCGACGCCAAGGTCTCCCTCAACGCCTATACCCGCTACGTCAACAGCGAGGACGAGACCGAACGCCAGCTGGCCCTGAAAGACCACGTGCAGGCGGTGGCGGACCGTATCAAGGAACTGGCGGACCGGGACTATTACAAAATCAACGAACTCAACTCCCCGGAGATGGTGTTCCTGTTTATCCCCATCGAATCCGCCTTCGTCGAGGCGCTCAGGGCGGATGAGCGCCTGTTCCAGATGGCGATCGAGAACAACGTACTGGTGGCCACGCCCACCACGCTGCTCACCAGTCTCAACATCGTCCGCCAGCTGTGGCGCTTCGAGGACCAGAACAAACACACCGCCGCCCTGGCCAGCAAGGCCGAGAGTGTGTTCAAAAAGCTCAATGGCTTTCTCGGCAGCTTCGAGGGCATCAAGAAAGGCCTGGAAAAGGCCTCCGAAGCCTATGCCAAGGCCGAGGGCCAACTGGTCAGCGGCCGCGGCAACCTGGTCAAGCAGGTGGGCGAGTTCAAGAATCTGGCGCCGGCCATCCGGGCCGAACTGCCCGGTTACTTTACCGAGAAGGCCGAGCTGGAGATCGACTATATCCCCCGCGATGACCAGAGCGGGAGCCATGAGGAGAAGCGTCCGCAGAGTGGTGAGAGTGAAGCCGTGACACAGGAATTAATCAGCGAACAAGTAGAGAGTTAAGCATGCCAAATGGCCAAATCCGCAACGGCCTTGACGGTAGCGGCATCGAGGGAAAACTCCACGATGCGCCCTTTACCAGCGTTTCCCTCGAGGGGGGGCGGTGTATTCAGCCTCGAGGACGTAACCGAGCTGGTGGCTGTGCTCAAGCCCTTCTGGCAGCCCGATGCGTGAGCTGTCCGACCGTAGGATGGGCAAAGGAGCGCAGCGACGTGCCCATCATCTGGGATGTGTCGCCATGTCAGGAAAAGGCCACCTTTTTCCTGACAAAATGCGGCTTCGGTTTCATTGAAAAGTTATGAAAAACAGATGGTTAGAGAGATTTACGGTATGGGGAGGGTTCGGCACTTATCCAGAAATGACTTCACCCCGCTGGCTGGTTTTTCATGAACCATAAAATGGTTTATATTAACCAATATTTGGTATATAGAGGCCGCCATGTTCGTACTCAAAGGCATACTCCGCGCAGAGAGCCAGGAAAAGGCGCTGCTGTACCTGCTCCTGCGCGGGGCGGGCTACGGCAAGGCAATCGCCGAGTTCTACGGTATACCCACCAACCCGGTGCAAAAGCAACTGGCCCGGCTGGAGGAGGATGGCGTTGTGGTCAGCCAGCTGATCGGCAAGGTCAGGAACTACGAGCTGAATCCCCGCTACCCGTTTATGGAGCCGCTCAAGGCCCTGCTGAAGGCCGCCGTGGCCGCCTATCCGCCAGAGCTGCGCAACCGCCTGCTGGTGCAGCGCACCCGCCCGCGCCAGGCCGGCAAGCCCCTGGTGGCGGTGCGGGAAGCGGAAGGCAAGGGTGGGAAAAAGGGTAAAGGCGAATAATGGATTTCAGCCGCGCGACCATTACCGAACTCGCCGCCAGGGTTGCCGAACACCTGCACAACCAGGGTATCGAGGTGGTGCTGGTCGGCGGCCTGGCCGTAGAGATTTACAGTGAGAACCTCTACCTCACCAAAGACATCGACATGGTCAACACCAACTACCAGACGCCCGTTCAACTGCACCGCGCCATGGCCCAGCTCGGCTTTACCAAAAAGGGGCGGGTGTATGTCAATGCCACTACGGACATCACCGTGGAATTCCCGCCGGCGCCCCTGTCGGTGGGCAATGAACTGATTCAGCGCACCACCACCGCCGAGCTGCCGGAAGGCCGCATACCGATTTTGCGGGCGGAGGATGTGGTCAAGGACCGCCTCGCCGCGTTCATCCACTGGCGGGATACGCAGTCGCTGGTGCAGGCCACGGCCATATTGCTCAAACACTCGCTCGCTCCCGAGGCCTTTAAGGCGTTTTGTGAGCGTGAAGGAAGCAGCGTTCACTACCAACAACTGCTGCACCTGTACCAGTGCGGCAAAGTTCACCCACAGATCACCATGGCGCAGTTGGAGGCCGACCTGGCCAGGCTGCTGCTGAACAACTTATAACCGATTCAATAGAAAGAGTTACCCATGCTAACCGGACAAATCCGCAACGATATCGACAAACTCTGGGAGAAATTCTGGACCGGCGGTATCGCCAACCCCCTCACCGTGATCGAGCAGATCAGCTACCTGATGTTCGCGCGCATGCTCGATATTCAGGAAGAGGTGGCCGAGCGCAAGGCCGCAAAAACCGGCAAACAGGTGGAACGCCTCTTTCCGGAAGATTACAAAGGCCAGTTGCTGCGCTGGAAGAACTTCAAGAACATGGCTGGCAAGGAGATGCTCGCGCACCTGAAGAAAAACGTCTTCCCCTTCTTCGCCAGCTTGGGCCGAGAGGAAATCGGCGAAGACGGCACCGCCGCGCACGCCCTGGCCGGCATCGGCGAATATATGCAGGACGCGGATATCGAGATCAAGAACGAATCCGTACTGGTGGCCGCGGTGGAAATGATCGACAAGCTGCCGCTCACCGAGTCCGACGTCAAGGGCGATATCTACGAGTACCTGCTCAGCAAACTCACCACCGCCGGCATCAACGGCCAGTTCCGCACCCCGCGCCATATCATCGACACCATGATCGCCATGGCCGACCCGCAGCCGGACGCGGTGATCTGCGACCCCGCCTGCGGCACCGCCGGCTTCCTCGCCCGCACCATGGAATACCTGAACCGGGAGCACTCGAGCGAGTCCGGCACCTTTACCGACGAGGACGGCAACCCCCACTACAGCGGCGACCTGCTGGAGCCCTACCGCGACCATATCAACAGCGACATGTTCTGGGGCTTCGACTTCGACACCACCATGCTGCGCGTGTCCAGCATGAACATGCTGCTGCATGGCGTAGCCGGGGCCAATATCCACTACCAGGACAGCCTCAACAAGTCCGTCCGGGAGAACTTCCCCCGTCAGGAACAGGATTTCTTCGATGTGATCCTCGCCAACCCGCCGTTCAAGGGCAGCCTGGACGAGAGCAACACCAACCCGGACCTGCTCGGCATGGTCAAGACGAAGAAGACCGAGCTGCTGTTCGTCGCCCATATCCTGCGCGCCCTCAAGCCCGGCGGCTTCGCCGCGGTCATCGTGCCGGATGGCGTGCTGTTCGGCTCCTCCAAGGCCCACCAGCAACTGAGAAAAGAACTGCTGGAAAACAACCAGCTGGAGGGCATCGTCAGCCTGCCGTCCGGCGTCTTCAAACCCTACGCCGGCGTCTCCACCGCCGTGCTGCTGTTCACCAAGGGCGGCAGCACCGAGAGAGTCTGGTTCTACGACCTGCAGGCGGACGGCTACTCCCTGGACGACAAGCGCAGTCCGATCAAGGACAACGACCTGCCGGATGCCTTGGAGCAGTGGCGGGCCTACCGCGAGCTGGTGCTGGCTAATGCCGATGCAGAGGAGATTGGGAAGCGGTTCGGCGACAAGACCCAAAAGGCCTTTGTGGTGGATGCGAAGGATGTCGCCGGCAACAAGTACGACCTCTCCATCAACCGCTATAAGGAGGTGGTGTACGAGGAGGAGCAGTACGATCCACCCAAGGAGATTCTGGAGCGGCTGTTGAGGCTGGAAGACGAGATTATTACTGAGCTGAAAGTGCTGGAGGGGATGCTGTGAGTCATCCAGTCGTCAATTTGAGTGAAATCTGTTGGCCCAAACAGTGGAAAACGATTTCTGCTTCGGCCTTGCTTGAAGAAGGTTTTCCTGTTTACGGAGCGAATGGAAAGATCGGTTTTTTCTCTGAGTTTACCCATGAAAACCCGACGCTGATGATTACGTGTCGAGGTGCAACGTGCGGGAACGTGCATATTTCAGAGCCGAAGTCATACATAAATGGGAATGCTATGGCTCTAGATGACTTAGATCATAGCAAGGTTGATATTCGCTACTTGTATTATTTCTTCAAGAAACGTGGTTTCTCTGACGTAATTTCTGGCTCTGCTCAGCCCCAGATCACCCGTCAAGGTCTCACGAAGGTGACAGTGCCGCTGCCGTCCCTAAAAGAACAGCAACGCATCGCCGCCATCCTCGACAAGGCCGATGTCATCCGCCGCAAACGCCAGCAGGCCATCGCCCTCGCCGACGAATTCCTGCGTGCGGTATTTCTGGATATGTTCGGTGATCCAAACGCGAATCCTCAGAATGTTGAGGTTTTGCCGATGACAGAAATATTTAACATAAAAACCGGAAGCTTAAATTCTAATGCTGCAGTAGAGAGTGGAAAATATCCATTCTTCACTTGTGCCAAAGAAATATATGCAATCGATGACTTTGCATTTGATCAAGAGTCTCTCTTGTTGGCTGGAAATAATGCTCAAGCCGATTATGACGTGAAGCATTACAAAGGAAAGTTCAACGCCTATCAGCGGACATATGTGCTGTCCTTGAAGGATGAAAGTTGGAGTTATCCATTTTATAAGTTTGCACTCGAATACCAGTTGTCTAACCTCAAAAGATTTTCAAAAGGGTCCAACACTAAATATATAACTATGGAAATTATGAGCAGGACTCTGCTTCCAGTTCCTGAGCCTGATAAGCAGAAGGGGTTTGTTGAATTTTTTGAAAAAATAAGCAGTATTAGATCGAGTCAAAATTCTGGCATTCTTCAAGACGTTGAGTTGGCCGAATCGACTAGTCAAAAGGCTTTCTCTGGTCGGCTTTAAGGGGGCAGTATGTTACAAGAAGCGGAAGAGTCTTCGGTGTCTCGTCAAGAAATAGAGTTGCGGTTGCCGAAGCTAGCCATTGAGGAGGGGGTTTGGCCCAATCCTAATGACAAGTTGGAACGTCGAGCAGAGATTGAGAATCTCACACCTGTCTTGCTCAATGCTCAAGCGCCACTAGTGCTTGCTTTAGAGGCTCCGTGGGGCGGAGGTAAGAGCACTTTTATTAAGCTGTGGCGGCAGTATCTTGTATGTAATGGGCATGTCTCCCTGGCTCTGAATGCATGGGAAAGCGATTTTTGTGATGATCCCCTAATGCCGCTACTTTCGGTGCTAGATGACTGGTTGTCTGAGCAGCGTGAAGAAGGGGTGGCAGGTAAGGCCTGGAAGAAAGCTAAAACATTGGCACCAGGTCTGCTTAAAGCAAGCGCAGTAGCTGCCGTCAAAGCAGGAACTTTAGGGGCGCTAGATCTCGACAAGGCGGTCGAAGGCGCAATCGCGTCATCGGCGGGTGACGTGGCAGGGAATATAGTCGATTCATTCAAGAGCAAGGTTAATACCCTCAAACGCTTTAAAGAGTTGCTTGCGTCGGCGCTAGAAGCGCTTCCAGCGGAGCAGTCGAACCTGATCATCTTTATTGATGAACTCGATCGTTGTCGTCCAAGCTATGCCATCGAGTTGCTAGAGAGAATTAAGCATATCTTCGACATAGATCGGTTAGTGTTTGTGCTTGCTATCAATCGAGAGCAGTTGGGGAAGAGCCTGCAAGGAGTGTATGGCCCTAATTTTGATGGCGAAAGGTACCTTAAGCGATTTGTAGATCTTGATTATCAATTGCGAGTGCCGGATGTTAGGGCGTATGTGGAAGCTCAGTTGCGCCAGCCCTATTTTCAGAGGCGATTTGAGGCGCATCAAGCGTTAAAGGCAGAGTTTAGCTGGTTGATAGAGACTTTTGTTTGGCTCAGCGAACGCTTCAATTATCAACTTAGAGACATTAATCAGTTGATGTTGCGCCTGAGACTAATTTTTCGCTCTATCCCAGATAAGCACACCTTTAACCCTCAGCTTTTAGTGGCGCTACTTGTATTGCGAGATGCAAACCCAAGCCTCTATGAGAGCTTCCGAAATGATATGCGGCTTGTAAACGAAGTGATCATGTTCTTGCTAGGTCGAGATTTTGATGAGGGGATCTATTCGAAGGCATTTTCTGTAGTCGCCGGTGTTATGGTGGGCGCCCTTAGTGAGGAAAGTTATAAAGATGAGCTATTCCGATATTGGTGTGAGCTTAGAGATAAATATGAGGGGGAAGATGTTCGCTATGAAACGGCTGCGCGTGTGCGTGATATCGCCGCAAAGGGGGATGGTTGGGACGGCGCCAAGTTAATTCAGATGGTATGTAATCGAGTCGAGCTTGTTGAAAAGATTAATATTTCAATGTGATGGTTATGTTGGCGAGCTAGATGCCTCCAGTCTGGGTTCTAAAGTTGGAATAGAAAGTGTCTATCTTCGGAGCGAGTGTATGAAAAAAATAACACAAGAAGCAATCATGAAAACCCTGGATTGGGCCTATGGGGCGGCTGTGGCAGGGGGTGCGGGTTTAGACTCGGCTTCTGACATGGCGAATGACTATATGCCTAAATCAGATTCTGAGTCGCTAAGGGATCGTGTTGATTCATTAATTCGGTGGCAGAATCTAAAGTCGGGTACCACCGGGTTTTTAACTGGACTCGGGGGCCTCCTTACGCTGCCTATAGCAATCCCTGCAAATATTTCTGTTGTTCTTTTTGTTCAAGTTCGCATGGTTGCTGCTATTGCACTAATGGGTGGTTACGATGTTAAGGATGACCGAGTAAAAGCTCTTGTGTATGCCTGTATGGCTGGGAATTCAGCAAAGGACATTCTAAAGAATGCTGGAATTGTATTTGGTCAGAAAATGGCTGAGAGTGCGATAAAAAATATCAGTGGGAAAACTATAGTCGCAATAAATCAGAAGGTGGGTTTTCGTCTTCTTACCAAGTTTGGCGAAAAAGGGATTGTCAACCTTGGGAAAGCGGTTCCACTCATAGGTGGTGTTATCGGCGCTGCTTTTGATTCTGTCGCGACAAATGCTGTCGGGAATATTGCGCGAGATACATTTATACCATTAGAAACTGCCGCTGGGCAGGAGGAAGTAGAAGCATGAAGATTTTGGGGGCGACTTGAATACGATTTTTTTCGTAAGAATTTACAAAGTTTTAGTAACAAAAAAGGGGATAGTAACAGTAAGGGGGCGGATCTATTTATGGCACAAAATTCGTCCCTTGAGGATGCCGCCATGGATGCTCTCCGGATATCGAATGGAAAAGGCACAGGGTCAGATCTTTCATTTTGCAAGATGGAATAGAAGGCGCGGTCAAAGAAGTGGCCTGATTGCCAACCAGATCTCTGCCGATTGCCCAAAGACTCCAAAGTGGGGTTACACCGTCAAGTAGCTTGATGACCTTTGGGGAGACGATCTGATCGCCCAGGCGTGGGAATGTGCACCAAACCATATTTATAGGAAAAAATCCACAGAGGATGAATGTGGTATTAAAAACCTCGGAAGATGCTCAGAAAATTTCTGGAGCAAATTTCTGAAAGTTGAATGGCGAGGAAACTTTACAGTTTCCGGCTACATAAATAAAACAAGGAGGATAACGTGTCCGCTCAACTGAAACCATCGTACAAGGAAGTAAAGGAGAAGTTTGAAATGGTTCGTCAAATTTCTCGCGAAGCCGCGTATGAGCAGCTGTCCCCAGTTCTGAAGAACAGGTTAGGGCAAGCTATCCTGAGAGGAAATATTGGCCTTGACGGATTCACCTTTGAAGCACAGAGAAAGCTCAAGAGCTGGGAAAGGTCCGGCTCGAGACGGGTGGCTTGGGACTGGGAAGAGATTGCGAAAAGCTATCGTACTCACCCCAAACGCTTTGAATTATCCATTTGGTTCAAGGACCTGGAGTTGAGCGGTGCGAGCATAGGCCGTCCAACGTGGAGCGGTGGAAAGGTGAGGCTGGACTATATCGAGTCTCATCCCATGGGAACCCCACTGGATGGACTGGTGACCGATATAAGCGTTGCAGCCGGTGTTGTGTACGCCAATGCCATCGGTGCTACCCAGCTGCGAATCATGAATCCGGTGAATACAGCAGTGAGAGACCATTATCTGAGCAAGCCGGGATTCTCGTTCAATGAACGTGGCAACTTCTGCTATAGGGATCTCTGATATGAGCGATGACAAGAAACCGCCGATAGACTCTCCGGACTTCAAGGAATGGCTGAAGAAGAAGTCAAAACGCCATGTCGACGACATTTTCGGTGAAAACCATGAGCCGGCTGACTTCGAGACGGGCGGGGCAATATATGGCGATGCCGACAGTCTTGATAAGAGCGACGCCGAGCTTTTTCCTGATGAGACAGAGGAGTACACCCCGGAAGAGCGCCGAGAGCGCTTCAAGGTGCATAAAAGAAAAGGGCGTAAACACGGCGAGCAATGAAAAACTAATCTTGAAGTAAGACAAACCTCCTTACGAAGAAACAGGTAATTGGGGACTTCTCCATAGACCGGCGCTTGCGGATTAAAGAAGTCATGATGTTTGCGAAGGGGGTGTAACGATGAAAGTTTACGCAATCCAGCCCAAATACGACGAATACAAAGGCTACCTGGTAAAAGACGAGGAAAAGGCCCGCGCGCAATACGGTTCCGCACGCTGTAAAGGTCAGCCGCTCGAATGGCCCGCGCCGCTGGAAATCGTCGCCGATGAAGAGGATACCGGTATTCCGGAATCAGATATCGGGCTGCTTACTATCGGCTCGCTGGTGATGACCGAGGGTGCCCATACGGCTATCAAGGCAGTTGCCGAACAGTACGGCCAGTTGCTGCCGTTGCAGTACGGTAGCAGAACCCTGTGGCTGTGGAATATCACCAATGTGGCCGGCGCCCTCGACAAAGAGCGTAGCGCCTTCAACGATTTCGGCTGAGTGGCAAACCCGGTCTTCAGCGCGGCCAAAGTCGCCGATAACGCTGTGTTCAAGCTGCAGGAAGACAACTTTACCGGTATCTACTGCAGCGATACTTTCCGAGCGCTGATCGAGAGCCACAATTTCAGCGGCCTTGAGTTCGAAGAGTTGGACGTCGCTTAGACAGAATTTCCCGTTACGGAGGACAAAAAATGTCTGACCAGGAAGCACCGACAATCAAGATCCACACCACCTTTGTGGAAAAGATCAACTTCGCCTGCCACCAAAGCGCCTTCGCCGTGCTGCGTGAGCTGAAGATCGAGAACCCGGACACCGAGCAGGACCTGTCCGATCTGTCGGTGACCCTGGAGGCTTCGCCGGCATTCCTGAAACCGAAAACCTGGACGGTGGACCGGCTCGCCGCGGGTGGTCTGCTGTCCCTGAAAGACCGCGATCTCGAGCTGGACGGCGGCTTTCTGTTCGGGCTGACGGAGTCTATGCGCGGTGCGGTGACGATTCGCGTAAGCCGTGCCGGTGAACCCCTGGTGGAGCGGGTGATCGAGGTGGAGCTGCTGGCCTGCAACGAGTGGGGCGGTGCCGGATATATGCCCGAGCTGCTGGCCGCCTTCTGCACGCCCAATGATCCGGCGGTGGATCGGCTGCTGGGGCAGGCCAGCCAGATATTGCGGAAAGCGGGCAAGCCGGATGCCATCGACGGTTACAAGTCCAACAGCCGGGAGCGGGTATGGCTGATGGCGTCCGCGGTTTACTCCGCCGTTGTCAGGATGCAGCTGGGCTACGCCCTGCCGCCCTCCAGTTTTGAGCGCAACGGCCAGAAGATCCGCCTGCCCAACCAGATTGAAACCGGAAAGGTGGCCACCTGCCTGGATACCACGCTGCTGTTCGCGGCCGCGTTTGAGCAGGCGGGGCTCAACCCGCTGGTGGTGATCACCGAGGGTCACGCGCTGGTGGGGCTCTGGCTGCAGCCGGAGGACCTGTCCAGCGTGGTGGTGGAGGAGGCGGAGATTCTCCGCCAGCGCATCCCCCTGAACGAGCTGATCCTGATCGAGACGACGCTGGCCACATCGCATCCGGCGGTGCCCTTCTCCAAGGCGGTTCAGGTCGGTGCCCAGGTTGTGTCCCTGAATAAAGACCAAGAATTTGTCGCGGCGATTGATATTCGTCGGGCGCGCGGGCACCGCATCAACCCGATCAGTCTCAAATCTCTCTCAACCAGTACCATTGGAAGCGAAAATGAAGGGGGGGCGGTCGAGCCGGGTCTGGAGGACGCGCCGCAGCTGCCCTCGAATACCGTGATCGAGGAAGGCGACATAGCCGAGAGTACACCAAGCGGTCGCCTGGAGCGCTGGCAGCGCAAATTGCTGGACCTGTCGGCCCGCAATCCGCTACTCAACCACAAGCCCGGCAAAACCAGCCTGACTATTGCCTGTGGCGATCCCGGCGCGTTTGAAGACGTGCTGGCAACGGGCGCGCGGATATCCATTGCGCCCTTTCCCAAATTCCAGACACAGGACCAGGACGAGGAGATCTATCGCCAGCGCACCGGGCAGGATCTGAAGGAAGAGTACGCGCGGGATGCCCTGTCGAAAAAGCAGGTGCTGGTCGACCTGACCCGGGAGGAGCTGGAGAAACGCGCCGTCGAAATCTATCGCAAGGCGCAGACGTCCCTGAAGGAGGGCGGCTCCAACACCCTGTTTCTGGCCATCGGTTTTCTGTTCTGGAAACAGCGGGAGAAGGACGACCGCCGCTATCGCGCGCCGCTGATCCTGCTGCCGGTTTCCGTGGAGCGGAAATCTGTGCGCAGTGGCGTGAAGATGGTCGCCAGTGACGATGAGCCCAGGTTCAATACCACCCTGCTGGAGATGCTGAAGAAAGACTTCGGCATCGACATCAAGGGCCTGCACGGCGAATTGCCCCAGGACCACAGCGGCATCGATGTTGCGGGGATCTGGAGCCGGGTGCGGCAGGCGATCAAGGATGTGCCGGGGTTTGAGGTGGTCGAGGAGGTGGTACTCGGCCATTTCTCCTTCGCCAAGTACCTGATGTGGAAGGACCTGGTGGACCGGGCCGAGGCGTTGAAGGAAAACCCGGTGGTAAAACACCTGCTGGAAACCCCCAGGGAGCCCTACGAGAGCGATATCCGCTTTGTCGATCCCGGCGATATCGACCGGGAGTATACGCCCGCGGACCTGTTGACGCCCCTGCCGGCGGATTCCTCGCAGATGTCCGCCATCGCCACGGCGGACCGCGGCAAGGATTTTGTGATTATCGGTCCGCCGGGCACCGGCAAAAGCCAGACCATCGGCAATCTGATTGCCCATATGATGGGCAAGGGCAAGAAGGTGCTGTTCGTGTCCGAGAAAACCGCCGCGCTGGAGGTGGTGCACCGCCGCCTGAAGGATATCGGACTGGGGCAGTTTTGCCTGGAGCTGCATTCCAACAAGGCGAAAAAGGCCGACGTGCTGGAGCAGTTGCGGACCTCCTGGAACAGCTTCTCTCAGTCGAAGGTAAGAGATTGGCAGGCGGAAGCGGAGCGCCTGAAAACACTGCGGGACCGGCTGAACCGGGTGGTCAACGCCCTGCACAAACGCCGCCGCAATGGCTTGACCGCCCACCACGCCATCGGCGTCAAGGTGCGCGACGGCGACCTGGCGGCCAAGGTGAAACTGAGCTGGCCCAACGCCGACTATCACGATGACGGGCAACTGCAGAAATTGCGGGAAACGGCCGAACTGTTGAGTGTGCAGGCCAGGGCGGTGGGCGAGCTTGTCGATCACCCCTTGAAAATCGTTGCCAATCACGACTGGCGGCCGCAGTGGCAGGAAACGGTAGTGAAGGCTGCAGGACTGCTGAAGGCCAGTGCGGATCAGGTCGCCGGAAATCTGGCGGCGCTGGAAAAGGCCGCCGGGCTGAGCCTGGGAAATGTCGGGCTGGCCAGGCTCGGGGCTGTCGCGGAGTTCGGCCAGGTATTGCTGGACTCCTACCGCAAGCCGGCCGCTTTTGCGCTGGAGCCGGACGCGCCGGATCGCCTGGACGCGCTAGAAGAGGCCGTTGCCCAGCTGAAAGCCTATATCGGCCAACAGGCCCGCCTCAGCTGCAGCTACGAGGCACTGGCCTGGCAGAAACTCGATGCCGACAGTCTCGAGCGGGAGTGGGGCGAGGCCAACCGGACCTGGTGGCCCAGGAGTTTCTTCGCCAAACGCAAACTGCTGAAGCAGATGCGCCAGAACGGCGCCCAGGGCGAGCCCGATCCCGATAACGATATTGCCGTACTGAAGCAGCTGCGGGATATCGGCGGCAATATTGACCGGTTGGACGGTGTATTGCAGGGGCTGCGCGGCTGGAATTCCTATGATTCCGATCCCCAGGCTATGGCCTCTCTCAAATTGCTGGGCTCCCGTGCCCGCAATGCCGTGGGCAAGCTGGCGGACGATGCGGCATCGCTGGCCGAGATGCGCTCCGGAATCAGGACGCTGCTTTACGATGCCAACGACCTCCTCGCGCCGGACGCATCCGTCGGCCGGGTGATTGCGGAGTTCCTGGAATCATTGCAGCGCTTCAATGCAATCAAGGAGAAATTCGAGGGCCTGATCGGCAGCGCGCTGGACGCCCATCTGTCCGGTGATATGTCGGCGCTCGGCGTCATCGGTAGCCTTTGCCGGGAGATTGTGGAACACCACGCCTCCCTGAAGGACTGGTGCGCCTGGGTGCGCAGGCGTTCCGAGGCGTTGGACTGCCAGCTGGGGCCGCTGGTCGAGGCGATTGAAAGCGGCGGTGTCGAGCCCGGTGAGGTGGCCGATGTTTTCGAAGCCGCCTATTGCGCCTGGTGGTCGTCGGCGGTGATCGGCGAGGACGAGGTGCTGAGGACATTCTCCTCGCCCGAACACGAATCGGCGATCCAGCACTTCAGGGCGCTGGATACGCAATTCAGTGACCTGACGGCGCGGTACATCGCGGCCAAACTCGCGGGCCAGATCCCGAACCCCGAGGACATCAAGCGCAGCTCCTCCTGGGGCGTGTTGCGTCACGAGCTGCAGAAGAAGACCCGGCACAAGCCGGTTCGGGAGATGATGGAGACGATTCCGGATGTCGTCACCAATCTTGCACCCTGTCTAATGATGTCGCCGCTGTCGATTGCCCAGTTCCTGTCTGCGGGACAGGCGCTGTTCGATGTGGTGATCTTCGACGAGGCCTCTCAGATTACCGTCTGGGATGCGGTGGGTTCGCTGGCGCGGGGCAGGCAGGTGATCGTCGCCGGTGATCCCAAGCAGATGCCGCCCACCAACTTCTTTGCCCGCTCGGACGATGATCCGGATGGCGATATAGACTCCGAGGGTGATCTGGAGAGCATTCTGGACGAGCTGATCGGGGCCAGTATTCCCCAGCGCGTCCTGAACCTGCATTACCGTTCGCGCCGGGAGAGCCTGATCGCTTTCTCCAACAGTCGCTACTACGACAGTTCGCTGATTACTTTCCCGGCGCCGGTCCATCCCGACAAGGGCGTATCGCTGGTGCGGCCGGAGGGTTATTATGCCCGCGGCAAGGCGCGTCACAACCAGGGCGAGGCCAAGGCGATCGTGGCCGAAATAGTGCGGCGCCTGAAATCCCCCGATCCGGCGCTGCGCGGCCAATCCATCGGCGTGGTGACCTTCAATACGGAACAGCAGACCCTGATCGAGGATTTGCTGGACAAGGCCCGAGCGGACGACCCGTCTATTGAGTGGGCGTTCTCGGAGGAGGCCACTCTGGAGCCGGTATTCGTCAAGAACCTGGAGACGGTGCAGGGCGACGAGCGGGATGTGATTCTGTTCAGTATCACCTACGGCCCCGACGAGGCCGGCCACGTCACTATGAACTTCGGCCCGCTCAATCGAAATGGCGGCGAACGCCGCCTGAATGTGGCCATGACCCGCGCGCGTTCGGAGATGGTGGTGTTTTCCACCATGCCGCCGGAGCGTATCGACCTGGCCAGGACGCAGGCCCGGGCCGTCGCCGACCTCAAGCACTTCCTGGAGTACGCCGAGCGGGGCGCTTCGGCGCTGGGGGCCGCAGTGCACGGTTCCATGGGCGACTTCGAGTCTCCGTTTGAAGTGGCTGTGGCGAGGGCGCTGCAGGACAGGGGCTGGACCGTCCATCCCCAGATCGGCGTGTCTGCCTACCGTATAGACCTGGGCATTGTGCATCCGGATGCGCCGGGGCTCTATCTCGCGGGCATCGAGTGCGACGGTGCCATGTACCACAGCTCCGCATACGCCCGCGAGCGGGACAAAATCCGCCAGGCAGTTCTCGAAGGCCTGGGATGGACGCTGTTCAGGGTTTGGTCCACGGACTGGTGGACCAACCGCGCCAAAGCGCTCGAGGAGCTCCATGCCGCTTTGACTCAACATCTCGAAAAGGTGCGGGAAGTAAAAGCTCAAGAGGCGGTATTGGCCGAGGAGACAGTGGCGGATGTCACTCCTGTGACCAAGCTGGAAGGGCTCGTTAGAGAAGAATTCGATACCAATGAAGACGGCATCGTCACCCGCTATTCCCGGACAAATTTGTCAGGTTTTTCCAGCGACCCGGAACAGTTCTATCTGCCTGTTTATGATGCCCTGCTCAAGGAGATGGTCCTGCATGTGATCGATAGCGAAGGGCCAATACATGAGGAGCTCCTGGTGCGAAGAATTGCGCGCGAACACGGTTTTCAGCGCGCCGGCCGACAGATCCGGGACAGGGTGACACAGGCTGCCGAAGGCAACCGGAAGTGTACGCAAGAAGATGTGGGCAGTTTCTACTGGCCGGATCTGGATGGAAGTTCCCCCATGCGATTTGCTCGCACAGAGGGAAGAGATGAAGAGACTAAAAAGTTGGATTATATCTGCGCAGAGGAATTAGCCCAGATCCTCCATGTTTGTAATGACAGTGGCCAGCTTGTTGAGTTCTGTCGGGCTCTTGGGGTAGGGCGACTGACGCAGCAGATGAGAACCAGGTTGGATGCTGTATGCGCGCCGGAAATATCCGGAAGTGAAGGAGGTTGCCCAGCGATTTGAGTCGATACTAAGTCTGGCTGAATACGGTAATCGATTTCGACCAGATAGACGATATGGAAGATTTAACAAAGGCGCTCAAGATGATTGAGACGCGGTTGCAGGCCGGAACGCAGCCAAACTACGTGATGAACAAAAAGGGCGTGGGGCTGCCGCAGTGATTTATCGAATACATCCGAATGTTAAGGAATACCTCCATTTCCTTGTCAGCGCCGACGAGGTGGAGGCCAAGCTCGGCGAGGGATGCCGGTTCCATCTTGAGAAAAAACCCAAGAGCTACCTTGACACTTGGAAGCCGCTGGAGGTCGAGTTTTTTAATAACTACGATTCCAAACCAAAGCCGCAACCGGATATTTCCGTGTGGAATGGCCGCCTCTATTTGAGCGAAAAAGCTTACAAAGTATTGGCCGAAGCGCTCGATGGTGGTAGCGAGGTTCTGCCCGTAACCTGTGGCCGGGAGCGCGGCTATCTGGTCAATGTGCTCAATAGCGCCGACACTGTCGATGCTATAAATTCCAGGTTGACCGTGCGCAACGAGTGGAATGAGCTGGTTTCACTCGGGTTTGATGATGGCAAAGTGAGTGACTTCGCTCTATTCCGCACCAAGCAAGACAGCTATCGCGGCATTTACTGCTCCGAAAAGGTCAAAGACCTGATAGAGTCCTCAGACTTGTCGGGCGTAGTATTCGCAGTCGACCTGGCTGATATGCCTGCCTGACACCAGTGAATCAATTCCCTGTTTCGACTCAAACCCAGGCATTGGGGGCGATGGGGCGACTTTCACTGAAGTCGCCATCTATTGGGTAGTTCGTCAAACTTTTACTCTGACTTTAACTTCTAGCCTGCACTGATCCGATAACAGGGAATATATGCCTTACCCGGCAGCTTCATCCTCTGCTGCTTCACAAAAGATTCCAGCAGGGCATCAATGCTGCGCATAATTGCCGGATCACCGCGCAGTTCATAGGGTCCATGCTTCTCCACGATCCGAATCCCCTCATCCTTGACGTTGCCGGAGACAATCCCGGAAAACGCCCGGCGCAGGTTGGCGGCCAGCAGGTAGGGCTCCTGATCCTTGTGTAATGCCAGGCTGTGCATATTCTCGTGGGTGGGGGCGAACGGCCGCTGGAACTCGGTCGACACCTTCAACTGCCAGTTGAAGTAATAGGCATCGCCGGTTTCCTTGCGGTGATCCCGCACCTCCTGGATACCCGCGGCCATCTGTCGCGCCACTTCCTGGGGATCGTCGATAATGATCTGGTACCTGGACCTGGCTTCCTCGCCCAATGTCTCGGTAATAAACTGGTCGATGCGGATAAAGTAGTCCGCGGCGCTGGCCGGGCCGGTAAATATTACCGGGAAGGGCTGTTCCCGGTTTTCCTCGTGCAGGAGTATGCCCAGCAGGTAGAGAATCTCTTCGGCGGTACCCGCGCCGCCGGGGAATACCACTATGCCGTGGCCGGTGCGCACAAAGGCCTCCAGCCGTTTCTCGATATCCGGCATTATGACCAGCTGGTTGACGATGGCGTTCGGTGCCTCGGCGGCGATGATGCCCGGCTCGGTAATGCCGAGATACTGTCCGTGGCGGTCGCGCTGTTTGGCGTGGCCGATAGTGGCGCCTTTCATCGGGCCTTTCATGGCACCCGGGCCACAGCCGGTACAGATGTCGAGGTGGCGCAGTGCCATCTCGTAGCCCACCTCCTTGGTGTAATCGTATTCCTCGGAAGAGATGGAGTGCCCACCCCAGCAGACCACCAGCCTGGGTACGCGGTTGCGATTAAAGGTGCCGGCGTTGCGCAGTATATGGAATACCGCATCGGTCACACCCTGTGCGGATACCAGGTCGTAGCGCGGGTCGCCGGTGATTTCGCTGTTCACGTAGATGATATCGCGGAGCACGGCAAAGAGGTGCTCGGCGATACCGCGAATCATCTTGCCATCTACAAAGGCATTGGCGGGAGCGTTTTTAACCTGGAGTTTTACGCTGCGCTCTGTCGGCGCGACGGAAATATCGTAGTCGGCATAGGTTTCCAGTAGCTCTTTGCCGTCATCCATATGCGCGCCGCTATTGAGTACGGCCAGGGAACAGTTGCGGAAAGTCTGGTGTTGGGGGCCGCGGCTTTCGTGGCTGAGTTTGTGGATTTCGTACTTGGAGAGAATGTCGAACTGCCCGGTAGGTGATACTTGTGCGTCGATAAGATCCGTAGACATGTAACCCTCAAATCATGCTGAAAGATTCTGCCGTACAGTAAGCGCCCTACGGCAGCTATTGAATAGTAGTCCAAGTCGTTGATTGCGTGCGCTTTTTCAGGTGGGTTTCGACCGAAAAATCCCTGCGTCGAATATTGATTGGTGATTAAATGTACAGTTCGGCTGGAAAATATACGTTTCAGAAGTTGGAGCGGAGTCCGTATTGATCGGGTCGGAGGATGGCGATGAAAAAACTTTTCCGGGCTGCTGTGCGCCATGTTGCCGTTAATATTGCCGTAGAAGTTGTCGATCGGTTGGCGAACATCGCGCGGCAAAAAATTCAGCTGTTATGTGATGCATTGGCTTCCGAAATTGGCGCCGCCGATCGGGTGGCCCCATTCGTCAGTGGCCGGTCGACGCGAGGAATTCGGCAATCTTGCCGTTGACCCATTCCGCCTGCTCCTGCCCGATCCAGTGCCCCGCCTCAATCACTTCACAGATGCGCAGATCGCTGCACTGCCGGTGCATATCCAGTCCGATACTCTCAGCATAGCGGTGGGTCCAGTCCTTGCTGCCGGTCAGGTACATCGCCGGTACTGTGATGGTGTTGTCTCCCTGTGCAGCCGTGCGCTCCCAGGTGCGTTCGAAGTTGCGGTACCAGTTCAGCGGCGACTCAAAGCCGTGGCGCCGGTAGCGGCTGGCGATATAGTCGAGGAAGTCCCGGGACATATATTCGGGGCGCTGTTCCGGCAGGGTGATGCGTTCCAGCAGGCCGGCGTCGCCGGCCTTTTGGCCCAGCAGGTCGAGGCGGCCGGTGAGGATTTTTTCCAGGGACAGGGGGTATCGCGGTTCAGGGCCTCGTGGGCGGCGGCCTTCTGGAAGTCGATAATGTAAAAGTAGTTATCGCCCATCTGCCGCTTCAGCGCGCTCAGGGTGTCGGTCTGGCCGCGCCCGAACCAGGGCACGCTCAGGCCGCCGACGCCCTTGATGCGCTCGGGGTGCAGCCAGGCGGTGTGCCAGGCGACGATACAGCCCCAGTCGTGGCCGATAATCACCCCCTGTTGCTGGTCGTAGGCGTCCAGCAGGCCGATCACGTCGGCCGCCAGCTCGACGGTGTCGTAGGCGGCGACGTCTTCGGGGGCGTCGCTGTCGCCGTAGCCGCGCATGTCCGGGGCCACCACCTTGTAGCCTTTGTCCACCAGGAATTTGATCTGCGGGCCCCAGCTGGCCCAGCACTCGGGGAAGCCGTGCAGCAGGAATACCGGCGGGCCTTCGCCGGCCTCGGCCAGGTTCAGGTGGATGCCGTTGCAGGCCTGGGTGCGAAAGCGAATTCCGTAGTTCTCTAATCCGTAAGCCAGTTTCTGGCCCATGGTTTCCCCGTCATTTTTATTGCCGGCCGCTGACCCGGGCCAGCGTAGCCGTTTGCCCGGGTATTGAACAGCGCTGCCCGAGCGGGCAGAGCGGTCCCGGGCCGCACCGAAACCGGCCGCTTCGGGATTCCCGCCCGGCAGTGTCCTCTGGGCCACCCTGACCCCGCCTAAGATTCCGCAAGCGCGGGGATACCGGGACAAAAGATTCTTCAGTTTTGACCAGATTTCGACCTTGCTGATTAACTATATTCGGAATATTCTAAGTTTTGCCTAATTTAAATCTGCAAAGGTCTCCCAATGTTAAACTCGATTTCGTCGCTGGATCGCACGGATATCGCCATCCTGCGGGTCCTCCAGGCCGAGGGGCGCATCAGCAATGTGGAATTGTCCGATCGCGTCCACCTGTCACCGCCGGCCACGCTGGCCCGGGTCAGGCGGCTGGAGGAGGAGGGCTATATCAGCGGCTACGCGGCGATGCTCAATCGGGAGAAGCTGGGCCACGACAACCTGGCCCTGATCGAGATTGCCCTGGAGCTGCACCAGCACGAGCGAATCGCCGAGGTACTGGATCGCCTGGTGGCCATGCCGGAAGTCCTCGAGTGCTATCACGTTACCGGTGAGTACGACTACATGATCAAAGTCTCCACCGTGAACAACCGCGCACTCGACCACTTCATCGCCACGCGCCTGATACCTCTACCGGGCATTGCCCGGATACATACCAGCATTGTGTTGAAGGCATTGAAGCAGACAACGCAGCTGGATTTGCCGGAACCCTAGGCGGGCACGCACATATGTGCCCGTCTAGAAGCTGTTTCAACACCCGCGCAGTAGTGATGAAGCAGCTTCTATTGATAACGATAAAAGAGGCACTTATGTGGGAATCAAAAAATATTGAAACCAACACCATTCACGGTGGCAAGAAATCCCAGGGCGAACACGGCCCCCTGTCGACGCCGATCTACCAGACGTCGACCTTTGTCTTCGACGATGTACAGCAGGGCGCGGACCGCTTTGCCGGCGATGCCCAGGGGCATATCTATTCCAGGCTCGGCAACCCCACCGTCGATGAGCTGGAAGCGCGCATGGCAGTGCTGGAGGAGACCGAGGCGGCGGCCGCTTTCGGTTCCGGCATGGGTGCGGTTTCCGCGGCGATCTTTGCCCTGCTCAAGGCCGGCGATCACCTGATCACTTCCCACCGCCTCTACGGCTGCACCTTTGCACTGTTCAATCACCAGCTGCCGGCGCTGGGTATCCAGGTCAGCTTTGTCGACCTGGCCGATGAACAGGCCGTGCGCGCGGCCATCAAACCGAATACCAAGGTGATTTACGGCGAGACGCCGATCAATCCCTGCCTGACGGTGATCGACCTGGACAGCATTGCGGCTATCGGGCGCGAGCAGGGCATCACCACGGTGATGGACAACACCTTTATGTCGCCGATCCTGCAGCGCCCGGCCACCCACGGTATCGACCTGGTGCTGCACTCCGCCACCAAGTACCTGAACGGCCACGGCGATGTGGTGGCCGGTATTCTGTGCGGCTCCAGCGAGCTGATCAATCACATCAAGATGACCACGCGCAAGGATATGGGCGCAGTGATGAGCCCCCACGACGCCTGGCTGGTGATCCGCGGCCTCAAGACCCTGCACCTGCGCGTGCAGCGCCACAGCGAGAATGCGCAGGTGGTGGCGGAATACCTGCAGGGCCATGGCGCCATCGAGAAGGTCTACTACCCGGGGCTGCCGGAGCATCCCGGCCATCGCCTGCTCGGCAGGCAGATGCGCGGTGCCGGCGGGGTCATGGCCTTTGAGGTGAAGGGCAGCTTCGAGCAGGCGGTGGCCTTTATCAACCAGCTGAAGATGTGCAAGCGCGCGGTCAGTCTCGGCGACGCCGAGACCCTGATCCAGCACCCGGCCTCCATGACCCACTCCACCTATGAGCCGGAGGAGCTGGCCGAGGCGGGTATCTCCCGCACGCTGATCCGTCTCGCGGTGGGCCTGGAGAATGCCGAGGACATTATGGCGGACCTGGACCAGGGCCTCGCCAGCATCGGCGGCTAACCGCCGGACTCGCTAGACAATAATAAGTCGCCGTCGCGCGAAGATTTCCGGCGCCATTGAACCCGCGTTCATTGGCGCCCGTGTGTCGGGCGCGATTTGGCGTTTTCCATCAGTACCGAGCCGCTAGGGGTGCACGGTGAATATGCAAGTCAATCCGCACGACTTAATTGCAGATCAGGATTCAGAGCTGCAGGAATGGCTGGAATCCCTGGACGATATCCTGCGCTACCAGGGCGGGGACCGCGCCCAGGAAATACTGCGCGCGCTGCAGGAGCGCCTCGTCAGGCGCGGCGTGCCATTGGACCAGGCGCCGCTGAACACCCCCTACCGCAATACGATACCGCTGTCCGAACAGCCGCCTTACCCCGGCAACCTGAAGCTCGAGCAGCGCATCGAAAATATCATCCGCTGGAATGCCATCGCCATGGTATTGCAGGCCGCCGACAGCGGATCCGGTGTCGGCGGTCATATCGCCACCTACGCCTCCGCCGCCACCATGCTGGAAGTGGGGTTCCATCATTTCTTCCGCTGCCGGGATACGGACTACGGCGGCGACCTGGTCAACGTGCAGGCGCACGCGGCGCCCGGTATCTATGCCCGGGCTTTTCTGGAGGGGCGGCTCACGGAGCGGCAGCTGCAGAATTTCCGCCGCCAATTGCAGCCGGGCGGCGGCCTCCCTTCCTATCCGCACCCGCGGCAGATGCCGGATTTCTGGCAGGCGCCCACCGCCTCCATGGGGCTGTCCACACCCTCGGCCATCTACCAGGCGCGCTTTGCCAAGTACCTGCAGGCACGCGGACTGAAGCCGGATAACGGCGGCAAGGTCTGGAATTTTATCGGCGATGGCGAGGCGGACGAGCCGGAAGTGCTGGGCACCATCAATATCGCCGCGCGGGAGAAACTCGACAACCTGGTGCTGGTGGTCAACTGCAACCTGCAGCGCCTCGATGGCCCGGTGCGCGGCAACGGAAAAATCATTCAGGAGCTGGAGCGCAGCTTTCGCGGCGCCGACTGGCAGGTGATCAAGGTGGTCTGGGGCAGCGGTTGGGACACACTGCTGCAGAATGATCGCAACGGCGTGCTGCAAAGGCGCATGGACGAAACCCTGGACGGCGACTACCAGATGTACTCCACCCGGCCCGGTGGCGCCCAGCGTGAACACTGGGTGGAAAACTCCCCGGAGCTGCAGGCATTGATGAGCAGCCTCACCGATGAAGAGGTCCGGGAGATAAAGCGCGGCGGCCAGGACCCGAAAAAAATCTACGCCGCCTTTGCCCGCGCCGCGCAGAGCAACGGCAGGCCGACGGTAATACTGGTCAAGACGGTGAAGGGCGATGGACTGGGCGAGTCCACCCAGGGTAAAAATACCGCGCACCAGAAAAAACAGTTTTCCACGGAAGAGCGCGTCGGTATCGGCCGCAGGCTCGGCATTCCGCTGGCGGACGAGGAGCTGGCGCGGGCCGGCTTCTACTGCCCGGCCGAGGGTTCCGAGGAGCTGCGCTACCTGCGCGACAGGCGTCGTTCACTCGGCGGCGGTATGCCCTACCGGCGGGTGGACAGTGCGCCGCTGCAGGCGCCGGACAGGGCGCTGTTTGAAGAGTTCTATTGCGGCAGCGGGGAGCGGGCCCTCTCCACCACCATGGCGGTGGTGCGCATGATGGCCAAGCTGATCAAGGATAAGCGTGTCGGCAAGTACATAGTGCCGATTGTCCCGGACGAGGCGCGCACCTTCGGTATGGAGGCGCTGTTCCGCGAGGCCGGTATCTACGCCCCCGGTGGGCAGAAGTACCTGCCGGTGGACGCAGACAGCCTGTTGCCCTACCGCGAGGCAGCGGACGGGCAGATACTGCAGGAGGGCATTTGCGAGGCCGGTGCCATGGCGTCCTTCCTCGCCGCCGGCACCGCCTACGCCAACCACGGGGTGCCGACCATCCCGCTGTATATCTTCTACAGCATGTTCGGCTTCCAGCGGGTGGGGGATATGATCTGGGGCTGCGCCGACAGCATGTGCCGCGGCTTCCTGCTCGGCGGCACGGCCGGCCGCACCACGCTGAACGGCGAAGGGCTGCAACACCAGGACGGCCACTCCCACATACTGGCATCGACGGTGCCGAATATGCGCAGTTACGATCCGGCCTTCGCCTACGAGCTGGCGATGCTGCTGCGCGACGGTATCGAGGTGATGTACGAGCGGGGCGAGCAGGTCTTCTACTTCCTGACCGTCTACAACGAGAACTACCCCATGCCGGCCATTCCCGGTGGAGAGCAGGCGCGCATCGAGGAGGGAGTGAAAAAAGGAATCTACCTTTTCCGCCCGTCGGACAACACGGATGGCGCACAGCCGACGGTGCAACTGTTCGGCAGCGGCAGCATCATGCAGCAGGTGCTGGACGCCCAGGCCCTGCTCGCCGAGCGTGGTATTTCCGCGGATGTGTGGAGCGTGACCAGTTACTCGGAGCTGGCGCGGGATGCGGAGAGGGTAGAGCGCCTGCAGCGGATGCAGCCGGGGGCGCAACATGAGTCCTATCTGGAGCGGGTGCTTGAATCGGTTGATGGCCCCATAGTCGCCTGTACCGACTATATGCGCGCGCTGCCGGCGAGCATCGCGCGCTGGGTGCCGGGGCACTTTGTCGCCCTCGGCACCGACGGATTCGGGGTGTGCGAATCGCGGCAAGACTTGCGCAAATACTTCGAGGTGGATGCAGCCAGTATCGCCTATGCCGCACTTGCCGCTCTCCGTGATCAGGGGGAGATCACTTCGGAAAGGCTCAAATCATTGGGCGATGGGCTGGGTGTTTTCGACGAGTTTTCCCGCGCTGCAGACGCCGAGTTTCCTGGATAGATACGGGTTAGGGCCCTTTACTAATCGCGATCGTAGGGTGCGCCGTGCGCACCGAAAGGCTCGGCAGTCCGCATCAGCTCTGATGTGGTGCGCACGGCGCACCCTACGGGACCGGTTCAAATGGCTATTTAGGGGTGCCCTTCAGCGGGCATTCGAAAACCGTGCGGCTCAATACTCCATCAGCACCGGATACATCAGGTAGACCTGGTCGTAGTAAGGGCTGCGCTGGTAGAAAAAGTCCAGGCGCGCCTTCGGATCCTCGGCGAACGCCTTGTCCTGCAGGCGCTGTTCAAATTCCTTTTTTAATGCCGGATCCCGTTGCAGCATTTGTTGCGCCAGTGGCACCAGCGCGTAGGGCTCGTAGTACTCGGTGCGCTGGAAAATCCGGTTAAAGAACCCCCACTGGAAGAAGGAGTCGGGCCCGCGCGGGTCCAGCAGGGCCACCGCCAGGCTGCCCAATGGCTGGTCGGTGCTGATTTTGGCATAGCCATCGAGCGGAGCCTCGATCTGCTCCTCCTCGAATTCTCCCTTGACCCGGAAGTGGCCTTCGAAAGGGCTTTCGGCGAACTCGTGCTTGTCGACTTTGAAGCGGGTCAGTGCGGCCGCCCTGCGCCGCGGTTCGGTAATCTCGATACCGTGTGCTTGCAGTCGCTCCAGCACCAGTGTCTCATTTTTCGGCAGGTAGAAGGCCTCGGGCACTCGTACCTCCACCGCTTTTACGTTATCGACGAATACGGGGAGGGAAGGGTAATCCAGGGCCTCGCCGAGCCAGGCCACCTGCTCGGTGCCGCTGATGGGGTTCTTTTCCTTCCGGTAGGCGATGCCCTTGAAGGGCTTCTGCGCAAATACCGAGAGGTCGGGCTTCTTGTTGGTTGCCCAGGCGAGTACCTGGTTTTGCGGGCGGCGCTTCTGATCGTCGGCAATGGCCTGGCTGAGCCTGTCTCCGTCCTCGGCCAGCGCTTTGAGGGCCGCGTCGATCAATACATAGGTTCCCAGTACCCGCTGGCGATAGGGTTTTAGCGAGTGGTTCTCCACCAGCACCGTGGGGGTGTGGCGCAGGTCGCCGAGACCGTTGGAGAAGCGGGGCGGGGCCGTCCAGTGGTTGATACCCTCGGCAAAGTCCTGTCGGTTCACACCGAACACCAGCGGGCCCGGGATATGGCCACTGGCGGTCAGGGCTGAGTCCAGGTCCTTCTGCAGGCGGGTTTCCAGCCACTTTGTGCTGGCCGGTGAATCGGTGGCGAAGGAACCGTTGTAGCCGTAGGTGATATCGTACTGGTAGTCCTCACCATCGGTGACATGGATATCCAGGTAGAGGCTGGGTTTGTACGCGTTGATCACGCCCATTACCGCGCGCATCTCCGGTGTGTCGAGCTTGGCGTAGTCGCGGTTCAGGTTCAGGTTGTTGCCGTTGGTCCGCCAGCCGGCGTTGTCCGGGCCCCGTTGATTCATGCGTGAATACAGGTCGGCGCGCTCGTGGCCGTCCACATTGAGGATGGGAATCAACAGCAGGTTTGTGCGCTCGATCAGCTGGCGCAGCTCCCGGTCGCCATTAACATAATCCCGCAGCAACATCAGGCTGGCATCCTTGCCGTCGATCTCGCCCGAATGGATACCCGCCTGCACCAGCAGGGTCGGTTTGCCATTTGTTCTGGGATCGCTGCCGCCCTCGGTCAGGGTTACCAGCTGCACCTGCCGTCCCCCGGTGGAGGTGCCGATTTCGATGATCTCGATATCCGCGCTGTCCGCGGCCAGGCGATCGATAAAGGCGCGGGTCTGCCGGTAATTCGGCGTGGTGCGGAAGTCGTTGGCCTCTGCAGGCGTCACCCAGTCGCCCTCGCGCACGATCAGTTGTTCGGAAGCGCCCTGCCATGGAATCAGTTTTGGCAGTGGCGCCTGTAACTGGGAGTCACTCTGGGCCGAGTGGGACGCAAAGGTAGCGACGGCCATCAGGCAGTGGGCGAAGAGGGCGGAGCCTGCAAACTTAGTGACTTTGAGCATGAGGGATACTTCCCAGAGTGAAAGGGCGATTGATCTCAACTCGCAGTTCTCGCCGCCGAAGGCGGAAAACCGGGGCGTCGACCACCGGCGCTTTATATCATCCGGGCTGCCGAAAATCTCGTGTGCCGTCAGGCCTTCGAGTTGCAGTACAAGCGCAGCACGACCGCAGGCGGGGTCTCACTAACGGATGTCGAGATGGATCCGTGCCTCCGCCGGGCGGCCAGATTGGGTCACCCCACTTTTAATCCGGCCCGGATGCTGCCATCGAGTGGCGGTGCCTATCGTACACCAGTCGCGCCGCCACCAGATCCTCCAGGGCGTGGCCCACGGACTTGAAACAGGTGATGCTGTCCTGCGCCCGTGGCAGTGGGGCTGGGTTGCGGCACAGGCTCGGCAGATCGCCGCGTACGGATTCCGGATTGAGCTGGCCGCTGGCGATGGGAATGGCCAGGTCCCCGGTTTCCGCCAGCGCCTGGGGGAGTGCGTCGGCATAGAGCGCCACGCGTTTGATCAGCGTATCGTCCGCCTCGCGCATATCCGGGCGGTAGGCACCCACCAAGTCGATATGCTGATCGGGGCGCAACCAGTCGCCGTGCAGCAGCGGGGTTTTGCTCAGGGTGGCGCAGCTGACGATATCCGCCCGGTGCACACTCTTCTCCAGGTCGGTGCAGGCTTCGGTGGCGTAGGCCTCGCACTGCAGGGACTGCGCCAGTGCCTGTGCCTTTCCATGGTCTCTGCCCCAGATCAAAATTCTTTCGATCGGGCGCACGCTGGTGTGCGCGTGAATGAGTTGCGGGGCCAGGGTGCCGGTGCCGACCATCAGCAGCGTGCGGGCATCGGCCGGGGCCAGGTAGTCGGCAGCCAGGGCCGAGGCGGCGGCCGTGCGCCGGGCCGTCAGGGCGGCCGCGTCCATGATGATTCTGGGGGTGCCGGTGGCGGCCTCGTAGAGGGCGTACTGGCCCTGGATCGACGGCTCATCGATATTGTCCGGTGCGACCACGACCGTCTTTACTCCCAGGTAACCATCTGCCTCCCAGGCGGGCATCAGCAGCAGGGTGTTCTCCCCATCGCGCCTGCGCGAATAGGTGTAATGGTGGTGGTGGCGTGGGGGAACCTGGATCTGCTGCTCGCGAAACGCCGCGCGCAGGCCTTCGATCAGCTGGGGGTAGTTCAGGGCTTCGGCGACCTGCCAGTGGTCCAGGTACTGCATTTTCATATAGCTCCTCAATCGGGTCAGCGCAGAAAAAAACCGTGTTTAAACGGGTCTGCCGGGTCGATATGAAACCGGTGCTCCCCGGTGATACTGGCCGAGCCCTGTATCTCCGGGATTACCGCGGGGTGCCCGCCGTAATGGGTGGTGTCCGCGACTTTGCCGGTAAAGACACTGCCCAGGATGCTCTCGATGCGCAGGGGTTTGCCCGCGGGCAATAGGCCCTGGGCGTGATGGAGCGCCATGCGCCCGGCTACGCCGGAACCGGTGGGGGATCTGTCCAGCTCACCGTCGGCGAACACGCAGGCATTGCGACTGTCTGCCGATTCGGTGGCGCAGCTGTCGAGGAAAATGGTGCCGTACAGGAAGCTGAGATCCGTCTCGTAGGGGTGTTCTATCGCAGGGCCCTGTTCCGCTACCGCCTTCTTTACTGCGCGCCCGGCATCGATAATCCGAGTGGCGTTTTCCGCGCTCAGCGAGAAGGGCAGCTGTGCGGCATCCACATAGGCGTAGAAGGCACCGCCATAGGCGATGTCGTAGTTCAGCTGTCCCAGCCCTGGCACGGAAACGCGCTGGTTCCGGGCCAGCACAAATGATGGCACGCACAGGAAGCGTGCGCTTTCGACCCGCTCGTTTTCGCCCTGCCGGGCGAAGGCGTGTATGCGGCCACAGGGTGCATCGATGGTCACCGCTGTTTCCTCGCCTGCACCGCGGGTATCCACCCAGCCCATCTCCACTGCCAGCGTGGCCAGCGCGATCACCGCGTGACCGCACATGGTGCTGTAGCCCTCGTTGTGCAGGAAAATGACCCCGAAGTCCGCCTCTGCGGAGTTGGGTGGCACCAGCAGGCAGCCGTACATATCCGCGTGGCCGCGGGGTTCCCACATCAGTGCGGTGCGCAAGTGATCGAACTGCGCGCGCACCCGGCTGCGGCAATCCAGCACATCTTTGCCGCTGATTTCGGGAAAACCGTCCAGTATCACCCGCAGCGGCTCGCCGCCGGTGTGCATGTCGATGGTGTCTATCGCCAGCCGGTCCTCCCGAGGGGGCAGCCGGCGGCTTTGCAGGATTCGCTGGTAGCTGCTGTTCGGCATTATCGTTACCTGCTTAAAATTATTTTGAGTACAATAACAATTGTTATTGAGGAGTGCAAACGACCGGTGACGGGAGGGGGGCGGGTGCGAGCGGACCTATTCGGGCAGGCGCCAGCCGAAATTCTGCAGCAGGGAGAGAAACTGGCCCCGCGGCGGCGCGACCAGATTCAGGCGCTCGCCGGTCACCGGGTGGTCCAGTTGCAGTTGCAGGGCGTGCAGCAGCAGGCGGCTGCAGCCAAAGTGCTCTGCGAAGAAGCGGTTGTGCACTGACTTGCCGTACTTGGGGCAACCGATCAGTGGGTGGTGGATATGCTTGAAGTGGCGGCGTATCTGGTGCCGGCGGCCGGTGACCAGCTGAATTTCCACGAGGGAGTAGCGGCTGGTGGGGTAGCGGTCTACGGCGTAGGGGACTTCGATGGTGTCGAGCCTGCGGTAAATGGTGACCGCCGATTGGCGGGGAAGCTCGGCCCTGGGACGCTTGCGCTGATGCTTGAAATCGGCCACCGGCGGCAGCGGATAGTCGATCACGCCCTCCTCTGGGCAGTAGCCTCGGCAGACGGCGATATATTTTTTTAACGATTCCTCGCCCTCCAGCTGCGCCTGTACCTGCGCGGCTATCTCCCCGCTCTTGCCGAAAACGATGATGCCGGAGGTGGGTTTGTCCAGCCGATGAATGGGGTACAGGTGGCAGCCGACCAGGTCGCGCAGGAACTGCAGCAGGACCCGCTCTTCGCGAGGATCTATATCCGAGCGGTGCACCAGCCAGCCTTCGGGCTTGTAGGCCGCGACGAGACAGCCGTCTTCAAAGATGATTTCCGGGTACATGCTCTTCCATATCGACTGCAAACCTTGCGTCGGAATTATATGGTGCCTGCAACTGCCTTTCACGACAGTCTTCGAATGGTATTTTATAAAAAATACGTCAATCGACGATTTTCTGTTGACATTCTGTCGGCGCTGTTTAGACTCGCCACAACTTTCAATCACTCTCCAATTCGCCGTAGTCCGCAGCTACGGCAGCACATGAAAAAGGAGCCATAAAATGCGCTATCAACCAGTAAAAAATCGGTTTATCTAAAAGCCTTTCATGTGCTCGCGCTTGAAAGGTGACATCGCCTTTCAAGCCAGAACTTCCTGAAGCCCTGGCAAATGCCGGGGCTTTCTTTTTTCCGGCCTCGAAAGGCAATTTTTATAAAAACGTGGAGTAATCCAGGGATTCGTTATGCCTGTAAAAATGGTACTGAACAATAATGCACCGCCGGGAACAGTCCCGGTAAAAATCTACACCGAAGAGGTGGAGCCGGCAGCATTGCAACAATTGAAGAATATTGCCCAGCTGCCGATAGTGCACTCGCACGTGGCGGCCATGCCCGATGTGCATCTCGGCAAGGGGGCCACCGTGGGATCCGTGATTCCCACCGTCAGTGCGATCATTCCCGCTGCGGTGGGGGTGGATATCGGCTGCGGCATGAACGCGGTGCGTACATCGCTGCGCGCAAACCAGTTGCCGGACAACCTGAAGTCGCTGCGGGACGCCATTGAGGTGAAAGTCCCCGTGGGCTTTGGTCGTCACAAGATGATTAACGCCCGGGAAGCTGCCTGCAAACATCTTGCTCCCGGAGCGGACAGGTTGTTCGACAAGCATCCGCAACTGCTGAAAAAGCTGCGCCAGCCGCAGCAGACCTGGGTGACCCAGCTGGGTACCCTCGGCAGCGGCAACCACTTTATCGAGATCTGTCTCGATGAGAGCAACGCGGTCTGGGTGATGCTGCACTCCGGCAGTCGCGGCATCGGCAATGCCATCGGCCAGCACTTTATCCAGCTGGCACGCAGGGATATGGCCGGGTATATGCACAATCTGCCGGACCGGGATCTCGCCTACTTCAGCGAGGGCAATGGCCACTTCGACGATTATATCGAGGCGGTCAACTGGGCCCAGGAATACGCGCGGGTAAACCGCCAGGAGATGATGAAACTGGTGTTAGGCTGCCTGCGCGCGCATCTGCCCGAATTCACCCTGACGTCCGAGGCGATCAACTGCCACCACAACTACGTGGTGCGGGAACGGCATTTCGGACGCGATGTATTCGTGACGCGCAAAGGGGCGATCAGCGCACAGCGGGACCAGCTGGGAATTATCCCCGGCTCCATGGGCGCCAAGTCGTCTATCGTGCGCGGCCGCGGCAACGCGGATTCATTTTGCTCCTGCGCTCACGGCGCCGGGCGCAAGATGAGCCGCACCGCGGCCCGCAAGCGTTTCACCCGCCAGGACCTGGAGGAGCAGACCCGAGGTATCCAGTGCAGGAAGGACAGCGGCGTGATCGACGAGATACCCGCGGCCTACAAGGATATCGATCGGGTCATGCAAAACCAGTCCGATCTGGTGGATGTGGTGCATACGCTGCGACAGGTTATTTGTATCAAGGGTTAGAGAGGAGCCGCGTAGCAGACATGGACGTCAAACTGGCAGAGGAAATCATCGCGTGCCTGTCGCAGGGACGCACCAAGTATTTCTATTTTAAGAACAAATATGCCCTGACGCTGTTGGGGCACTACTGTACTGGTGGCAGGCCGGTTGCTGCCCTGCGTCAGAGCCATATGCGGCGCCTGCTCGACAAGCCTCTGGTGAGGGAAGTACTGGGATCCTGTGGTGATGGGATAGCCCGTCCGGAAGTGTTTTCCAGCTATTGGCCGGAGTATTTCCATTGCTACACCCTGAGCCTTGACCTCTGGGGCAGTGAGCGCAGGAGCAGCTGGCACCAAACATCGAGGGCGGGGCGCAACCTGGTTCTGCAGCTGAACTTTTCCAATGAGCACGACAGGGTTTACCGCGAATTGAAAGTCGACGCTGACGCTTCGCCGTTTGATTTCGCCGGCCATCCGACGAGCAGGACGCGCAATACCCTGGCCTGGTCGCGGATCGACCTGGACCTGGAGTCGGATACGGCACTGATCGAAGAGGTCCAGAACGATTGGCTGCGGGAGGCATCCTGGCTGTTCAAGCACGCGAAACGGTGCCTGGCATCAAGGCCAGGCGCGCGCAGGCGGCGCTGGTACGAGACTTTCTCACCGCAACAGGCGGTGGAATATTTCGAGAAAGCCATAGCTCCTCACCTGGGGCACTGGTCGGAAGCCATGCTCGCGGCAACGGTCGAGTTTTTACTGACGGAGATAGGCATCCACAGGATCTATTTCCACAGCTGGGAGACCGGCTGTAAGGTGAAAAACTGCAGACCACCAAGGTCTGTCTATTCGACGCTGCCGGAAAAGTTCTGTTTCCGTCGCGTTGCCGCCGGTCCGCAATTTCTGTACGACGACAAGTCTTCGAGGAGGAAGATGAGAAAGATAGATAATCAGCAGTGGTATTTATTGGATTTTACTGAGGAGAGCCATAGCAATGAAAAACAACAGACCGCGCAATCGCGTTGCGCTTAACCCACTGCTTCGCAAGGGCGGCGCCCATGTCAGGGCCAGGTCCGGCGAGCGGTTCGCCAATAAACAGAAAATGTTGAAGGCGGCGCGGGAGTGGAAAGGCTCCCGCGATTTTTTTGGGTTCTCACCATTATGCCCGTAGGGTGCGCCGCGCGCACCAAAAGAGGTATAAAACCGCATCCATCCTGATGTGGTGCGCACGGCGCACCCTACGGCCAGCCGGAAATAGGCTCTACATACACCCAGCGCTTCCTGTACAGCTTGAATAGCGACACTTCGTGCATCGAGTGCTCTATGTCGTTTTCCAGGTACCAGGCCCTGAATTCCACCACCGATTTCTTCAGCCCCTGCTTGCTCCTGATCACTTCCAGCCGTGTCCACTGAGTCTGCAGATCCCCCGCAACCAGTTCCGGGCAGGTATCCGGATGCCAGCTCTTGCGCAGGTAGGGCAGGTTGCCGGTGGAGAAGGCGCTGAAACGGCTGCGCATCAGGATTTCTGCGCTGTTTGGGTAGGCTTTGCCCGAAAGGTAAAGGTCGCAGCAGTCAGCAAAGGGCTTTCCGGAGCTGCACGGGCATTGGGTGTTGGGTTGGATCATGGCGGGTCCGGGGGCTGATGCGGTCGGGGTGATATTGTGGCAGGCTTGCCCCCATCTGAACAATGAAAGCGGAGAAACGCTATGTGGAAGCCCCTCGCCCTCTTGGGGGCAATGCTAATCGCCGCCGGCGGTGCGGCCGCCGCCCGGGCTGCGGATTATGCCAGCCCCCTGATCTTCGAGCGCGAAGTGGCGAACTTCAACCGCCTGGGCGGGCGGCAGCCCATCGAGCCCGGCGGGGTAGTGGTTACCGGCAGCTCCAGTATCCGCATGTGGCACCCGCGCATCCGACGGGACCTGGGCGGCATTCGGGTGATTCCACGCGGCTTTGGCGGCAGCAATATGAACGACCTGCTGTATTACTCGGACCAGCTGATCTCCAGGCATCGACCCAGGGCCGTGGCCATCTATGAGGGTGACAACGATATCGTCCAGGGGATAGAGCCGCAGCAGGTGGTGGATAAATTTTTGGCGCTGGCCGACAAGCTGCGCAAGGAGAACCCAGAGCTGCGTATCTATTTTATTTCCATCAAGCCGAGCCTGGCGCGCTGGTCCCTGTGGCCAAAAATGCAGCAGACCAACCGCATGATCGAAAAACTGTGCGATGAGCGCGAGCATTTCTTCTATATCGATGTGGCCAGCGCACTGCTGGAGAAGAGCCGGCCGAGGAGGGATATCTTTATCGCAGACGGGCTGCACCTGAATGAAAAGGGCTACGAACTTTGGTCCGGTGCGGTGGCGGCAGTGCTGGAGCGGGGCGAGAGCGCCTTCGAATAATTTCGCTACACCTTTCCGTCACAGTGAATTGATCGATATTCTGCGAGGATAGATTTCTGTACGATTGTGCCAAACATTGGTTGGTAGTAGTCGTATGTGTATTCGATCAATTTCTCGACGTTTTGTTTTTCTTTTATCCCTGTTCGCCAGCCTTTCAGCAACGGCGACTTCCTACGAGCGAGCGGAGTGGCTGCCACGCTGGTCTGACTTCGACAGCGACTGCCAGGATACCCGGCACGAACTGCTGGTCCGCTATTCCCTGGCCCCGATCACATTTACCCGCACAGACAACTGCAAAGTGGCCACCGGCCTGTGGCTGGATCCCTACACCGGCAACTTCTACAGCAAGGCATCGGACCTGGACGTGGAGCATATTGTACCGCTCAAATGGGCCCACGAACGCGGTGGTGCCCACTGGAGTCGCGAGCAGAAGCGCCGCTTCGCCGAGGACCCGGACAACCTGTGGCTGGTGGACGACGGCCGCAACCAGAGCAAGGGCGACCGCGGCCCGGACGAGTGGATGCCGCCCTACGCGCCCGTCTCCCGCATCTATGTGCAACGCTTTATGGCCATAGTGCAGAAGTATGGCCTGCAGCCGTCGATCGCGGAGGTCAGCCGCTTCGAGGCGCTGGCGGCGGGCTCCTAGGCGTCTGCCGGGGCAGGGGAAGGATATATGCGCCAACTACTGCTACGCTTAACGGGAGTCAGTCGTTGAAATCACGGGTGAGGTTATGTGGCAGTGGTTGCTTGTCGCCGGGCTGGTATTGCCCGCCTCCCTGCTGGCCCTGGCCGTCGACGATACTACCGGCGCACAGACGGATGGGGGGCAGAGTCCGACGCTGAGCTTCTGCCAACTGCGTTTCTACGAAGAGGACGACGGCCGCTTGTTGTGCAACTGGGCGGTCAACTTCAATTTTGCCTGTTTCGTCTCCTATCCGTCGAATAAGGTCATCCAGGCCGGGGCGAAAATCTCCGAACCGGAAGTGGTCGGCGAGTGCGACAACGGGGAAGCGGTAATCAAACTCTTTCACTACTGATCCACATCAGCCGGGCTCTGGAACGGCTGTTGCCGGTAACTGGCCTTCGGCAATCAACGCCTCAATTTTTTTCTGCAGCTTCTCGTAGGTAAAGGGTTTCTGGATGCAGTCCAGGATGCCGTCCGCGAGGATCTCCTGGACCTTGCTGTCGACACTGTAGCCGGTGGACAGAATCGCCTTGATATCGGGGTTGATGCGTTTCATAAAGGCGAACAGCTGCTGGCCGTCCATACGCGGCATGATCATATCCAGCAGTACCAGGTCCACATTTTCATATTCCTGGCGGTAGAAATTGATGGCCTCTTCGGCGCTGGCGAAGGTGATCACATCGTGACCGTGCATTTCGAACAGTGTTTTCGAGTAGCTGCGTACTATGGCTTCGTCGTCCACTACCATAATGCGGATATTTCTCTCCTCGATGACGGGGCTGGCCTGGGGGTTGGAGAGCCTGGCGCAGTCCTTGATGATCGGCAGATAGAGATCGAAGCTGCTTCCCTCGCCCTCATTGCTGCGGCAGCGGATGGCGCCTTTGTGCAGATGGGTGGTGCCGTACACGGCCGCCAGCCCCAGCCCGGCGCCGCGGCCGCTCTCCTTGGTGGTGAAGAATGGCTCGAAGATACGCCGGCGCACTTCGGCGGACATGCCGGTACCGCTGTCGCTGATGTTGATCAGCAGGTACTGGCCCGGCTCTATCTCGAAGTCGGAAATTTTGGTCGAGCTGTCAATGGCGATATTGCTGGTGGCAAATCGCAGTGTGCCGCCCTGGGGCATGGCGTCCTTGGCGTTGATACCGAGATTCAGCAGGGCGCTCTTCAACTGGGCGATATCCCCTTTGACATGGGGGCGGCTGGCGTCCAGCTGCCGTTCGATATCGATGCGGCGGTCGATGGTGCGCTCGAGCATGGCGCAGACATCGCGGATGATTTCGTGGGTATTGCACTCGCTCAGCTGGTAGTTGCCCTTGCGCGCGAAGGTGAGCAGCTGCTTGGTGAGCTCGGCGGCGTGGTGGGCAGTGGTGAGTATATGGGAGATGTATTCGCCAATGCGTGCATCGCAGGTCAACTGCTGGATCACCTCGGCGTAGCCGGTGATGCCGTGGATCATATTATTGAAGTCGTGGGCGATACCGCCGGCCAGCTCGCCGATGGCCTGCATCTTCTGCGCCTGGCGCAGTTCCTCCTCGAGTAGCCGCTGCTTGGTGATATCAGAGCCGATACTCAGCACACCGATGGCATTGCCATTTTCATCGGTCAACAACTTGTTGGTCCAGGCGATCCACACCCGCTCGCCACTCTTGGTGATATTCTCGTTGACGTTGTAGCGGTGCTCTTCCGGGTAATTGCAGATGTGGTCCATCAGCGGGCGCAGGTCGCGGCCGGTGCTCTCACTGGCGGGCACAATGGTTCCGACCACATGCTGGCCGATGATCTCGGCCTCGGTATAGCCAAAGAATTGCTGGGCGTATTCATTGAAGAAAGTGATATAGCCGGTCTTATCCCAGCGCAGGATAATGGAATTGGCGTGCTCGACGAGTTCGCGGTAGCGCTCCTCACTCTTGCGCAGTGCCTCGTAAATATGCCGCGAATCCTGTGCTGTCGCAGGTGAGGTGACCGGTTCCCGCTCCGCAGTGTCCTCAAGCGGGGAAATATTATTTTTTCTTCTTTTCATCCATCCTTCCTGGATATTTTTTCGCCAATCATTCCATCACGATGGATTGACAAAGTCCAGGTCGCTTTTGGGAAGAAACGCACATTTTGCGCGTCTCTACCTGAAGCTATAATTTCCCATTTCGGCGATCGGGCGTTAATGAAATTGAACTCGAATAAGTCACAGAAACTGCTGGTGCAATTGGGTGAAGACTTTCGCCGCCTGCGCCTTGCCCGCAATATTGCCCAGGATGCGCTGGCAGCCGATGCGGGTGTGGGCCTCAGTACACTGAAGCGGCTGGAAGTCGGCCGCGGTTGTAACCTGGCGGCATTGGTCCAGTTGTTGTCGGCGCTGGGTTGCGCGGAGCAGTTTGAATCATTTTTTGCACAGTTGGCCGGTGGCGTGACCGGTGAACGAGCCGATCCCGCGGACCAGCGCCGGCGCGCCTCATCGCCGCGCAAGCCCGCCGCGGAGTGATGTGGAAGTTTTGGTAATGGCCAATGGGCGCCAACCTGTTAGCATGCAACGCGATAACTGATTGGGGTGGGCGCTCCGTTTCCTCCCTGCTCATCAATATAAAAATGGAAGATTGACTATGCAGCTGCAATTTCTGTTTGCGCAACCCGGGCGAACCGCCGGGCGCTGTATCGCGGCACTGCTCAGGGCCGCGACTCTAGTTGGGGCCGCAGTGCTTATACCGGGCTGCGGGGGAGAAGAGGAGGGCGGCGATGATGGGAAGTCCGTGAGTTTCGCCCGCCAGGACGCTTTCCCCTCTACCTATTCCATAACCCAGTCCCGCCCTGTGCTGATTCAGGGGGCGACCCTGCTCACCGGCACCGGCGAACAGCTGGACAACACCGACCTGTTGCTGGAAGAGGGCAAGGTCGCCGGGATTGGCGAGAATCTCAAGGCACCCAAGGGTGCCCTGGTGGTAGACGGCAAGGGCAAGTGGGTGACGCCGGGGATTATCGACGTGCACTCACACCTGGGTAACTACCCGGCGCCTGCCATCGAGTCCTCCCAGGACGGCAACGAGATGACCGCACCCAATACCGCACAGGTATGGGCGGAGCATTCGGTCTGGACCCAGGATCCGCAATTTGCCCTGGCCCTGGCCGGCGGCGTGACCACCCTGCAGATACTGCCGGGCTCCGCCAACCTGTTCGGTGGCCGCAGCGTGACCCTGAAGAATGTCCCCGGTCGCCGCGTACAGGATATGAAATTTCCCGGTGCGCCCTATGGCGTGAAGATGGCCTGCGGCGAAAACCCCAAGCGGGTCTACGGCGGCAAGGGCACATTGCCCTCCACCCGTATGGGCAATGTGGCCGGCTACCGCAGCGCCTGGATCGCCGCCAGCAACTACAAGAAGAAGTGGGATAACTATCGCGAGAAGGGCGGTGACCAGCCGGATCGCGATCTGCAGCTGGAAACCCTGGCGGGTGTGCTCAATGGCGAGATACTGGTGCATAACCACTGCTATCGCGGCGAGGAAATGGCGGTGATGATGGATATCGCCGAGGAATTCGACTTCGACATTTCCACCTTCCACCACGCGGTCGAAGCCTACAAGGTGGCCGACCTGCTGGCTGAGAACAATGTCTGTGCAGCCATGTGGGCCGACTGGTGGGGCTTCAAGCACGAGGCCTTCGACATGACCGAGGCCAATATCGCCATCGTCGACCAGGCCGAGGCCTGCGCGATGATTCACTCGGACGATGCGGTGGGCATACAGCACCTGAACCAGGAAGTGGCCAAGGCCATGGCTTCCGGACAGCGCGCCGGATTCGATATTCAGCCCAGGGACGCCGTGAAGTGGATGACCCTGAACCCGGCCAGGGCACTGGGTGTCGACGAGCTGACCGGCAGCCTGGAGAAGGGCAAGATGGCCGACGTGGTGGTCTGGTCCGGCAATCCGTTCAGCGTCTACAGCCACGCGGACCAGGTCTTTATCGACGGCGAACTGATGTACGACCGCAGCGACAGGAGTCGCCAGCCCCACAGCGACTTCGAGCTGGGAATTCTGAATGCGGAGGGAGAGCGGCTGTGAATAGAAGAATCATGAAAAAGAGCGCACTGATCTGCACCCTGGCACTGGGGCTCGCGGCGCCGGCACTGCAGGCGGAAACCCTGCTGATCAAGGGCGGCAAGGTGCACACCCTGGCCGATGCGGGCACCCTGGAGAGCGCCGATATCCTGGTGCGCGACGGTCGCGTGGAGTCGGTTGCCCCGACTCTCAATGTGTCCGCGGACAAGGTAATAGATGCGAGCGGCAAGGTGGTGACTCCGGGTGTGATAGCGCCGGATACCCAGCTGGGTATCACCGAAATCGGCGCTGCCGCGGCGACCAATGATGACGCCGCGGTGGAGGGCGAGAACACCAGGGGGGTGCAGATAGGCACCGCCTACGATCCGCTTCCGGCCTATAACCCGCACTCCACACTGATTCCGTTCAACCGTGCCGGCGGCGTTACCCGTGCCCTGGTGATACCGGGCAGTCAGCACAAGATCTTCGCCGGGCGCAGTTTCGCCATCAAACTGAACGGCGCCATGGACAGCGTGGTCGGCACCGACCTGGCGCAGCGGGTCTACCTGGGTGAGGCCGGCGCGCACCTGGCCGGCGGCAGCCGCGCCGTGGCCTACGGGCAGGTCAGGCAGGCGCTGGGCGAGGCGCGCGAGTATGCGGCCAACCGCGAGGCGATTCGCCGCGGCGACTGGCGCGACCTGAGCCTGACCGTTGCCGACCTGGAGGCGCTGCAACCGCTGATCAGCGGTCGCGAGCCCATGCTGGTAGCGGTCAATCGCGCGAGTGACATACTGCAGGCGATCAAACTGGCGCAGGAATTCAATCTGCGCCTGGTGGTTGAAGGAGCTGCAGAGGGCTGGATGGTGGCGGATCAGCTGGCCGAGGCCAAGGTGCCGGTGGTGATCGATGCGATGAACAACCTACCCATCTCCTTCGAGAGCCTTGGCGCGCGCCTGGACAATGCGGCACTGATGCACAAAGCGGGTGTGACCGTGATTATTCGCGGCCCGGGTTGGCTCGCCACCCACGATGCCTTCCTGTCGCGCCAGTCCGCCGGCAATGCGGTGGCCAACGGCCTGCCGTATGAAGAGGGGCTCAAGTCCATCAGCCGCAATGTGGCGCAGGTGTTCGGTATCGACGGCGGCAGCATAGAGCCGGGTGCGGTGGCGGATATCGTGGTCTGGAGCGGCGACCCGCTGGAGGTCACCAGCCACGCGGAACAGGTGCTGATCGACGGTGTACCCCAGTCACTGGTCAATCGCTCCACGCGCCTGCGCGACCGCTACCTGAAGCCCGAGCAGGGGCATGGCTTCGGCTACAAACATTAGTTGGAACTACAAATATTAGGGCGCTCAATGTAGGGTGCGCCGTGCGCGCCACACCGACCTGATTACTGGTTTGGGTGTATTCGGTGCGCACGGCGCCCCTGCGGAGTGATATTTACAGAAGGGGGAGATAATGGCTGTCAATGTAACCGCACTCTACGCAGGCCTCTGCGCCATCCTGATCATTGCCCTGGCATTTCGCGTGGTGCAGTTCCGCCGCTCGAAAAAAGTCGGGCTCGGCAGCGGCCAGGATCGCGATAGCGAGATCCGCGTCCGTGTACACGCCAATGCGATCGAGTATATCCCGATCGCGCTGGTATTGATGTTGATTGCAGAGCTTTGCGGTCTCGCCGCCACCTGGCTGCATCTGCTCGGAGGCCTGTTTGTACTGGCGCGGCTGATGCACGCCTACGGGCTCACTGCGGGGCAGGGCGGCTATCACCCGGGGCGCTTTGTGGGCACGGCGTTGAGTTGGGTGGTAATCCTGGTACTGGCCGTTATCGATATCGGTTTTGCCCTGGCAGGGTAAGTTTGCAGGGTGCGCCGTGCGCACCGAATGAAGGTTGGTACTGTCTTCAGTGCTTCCCGATGCGCACGGCGCACCCTACGGGGTGTCCCGTCCTAAAATAGGTTTACGGTTTTCAACTAAGCCAGCTCGACCCCCGAGCTGGCTTTTTTGTGCACAGATTCCGGCGTTTCCATGCCGAGGCTCAGGTGCGGCCGCAAGTGGTTGTAGGCGTATATGGACTCCT
>NZ_JACZFR010000100.1 GCF_014904815.1 Microbulbifer taiwanensis | reverse complement strand
CGCCCACTCCCGGTCATCCCGTACCATGGCATTCAGAATCGTCAAAAACTTCCTCATTGCGGCCGTCAGCGCGACCTTTTTATGCTTCCCCTGTTTGACCAGGTGTCGATAGAATCCGCCGATTACCGGGTTACACTGGACCGCGCTAAGTGTCGCCATATACAGCGTAGTACGGACACTGTGGCGACCTCCAAAAATTCTACGTTTGCCTTTGCTCTTGCCACTGTCTCGATTAATTGGCGCAAGTCCAGCCAGCGAAGCGATCTCTTTGTTGTTCAGGGTCCCTAGCTCCGGCATCTCGCTGAGCAGAGTCCAGATCAGCGCTTTGCCAACGCCGGGAGTCGTTTCGAGCAATGCCTTTCGTTCGCTCCACGCGGCTTCTTCCTCCACGGTTTTAGATAGGCGCTCTTCCACCCAATCGACTTCCCGTTGAAGCGCCTTGATTACTCTGTTACATGAGCGATCAACTGGTTTGCCCATTATCTTCTGGCGGTTTAACTCCATGGTTCTGATGTCAATCAGCTGCCTGCGGCGAACAACTAAGTCTTTGATTAATAATAGATTTTTGCTCTTCTGTGCGGTCAGCCGGGGTTTCATCGTGGCTGCGTAGCGAGCCATGATTTGCGCATCCAGTTTGTCTGTTTTTGCCTGTTGGTCGGCCGCCCTCGCGAACTGCCGAATCAAGATCGGCCGGACAACGGCAATCGGAAGCTTCTTTTCAAAGGCAGCCAGTGTAAATGCCATTTCATAGCGCCCTGTGGCCTCCAGGACAATACGATCTAGCTGATAGCGCCTTAGGCGCCCAATGGCCTCACGGATACCATCATCGTTGTTCTCGACAACGAAGTGCTTGTTCCTTTCCCAGATAAAGAAGTCCAATTGGTACTTTCCAACATCGACTCCTACGTTAACGCCCGCTTTCTCTTTGTTCATTGTCATAAGCACTCTTACTTGCTAAATTCGGGCTCGAAGCCCATTCGACTGTTCGAGATAAAATCGGGTCGGGGTGGCGTCCCAGCTTGTTAACGGTATCGAGTACCTGGCATGCATCGGACTGCCACCCCGGTAACTA
>NZ_JACZFR010000099.1 GCF_014904815.1 Microbulbifer taiwanensis | reverse complement strand
TATTAACTCGGCAATGGAATATTACGCTACAATGCGGGAATGAATAAAGAAGATTCTCGCAAATTACCCTCAGCGGCTCAGGCAGAAAAACGAAAGCTGGCAATACGGCTCTGGAAGAAAGGGCTTCCGCTTCAAGAGGTCGCAGACACGGTTGGCGCACATAAACGCTCGATAAATAATTGGATCAAGCGATATCGGGAAGGCGGTGCCTCATCGCTAAAAAGTCGACAGCGTGGAATGCCGGTTGGCACCAATCGTCGGATGAGCGGCGAGCAGGAACGCTTGATACAAGGTTTGTTGGTAGACAAGACACCTGATCAGCTGAAGCTGGACTATGTTCTCTGGACGCGTAAAGCGGTAATGGAGCTGATTGGGCAAGAGACGGGTCTGAAGTTGCCGATTCGCACAGTGGGTGAATACCTAAAACGGTGGGGCATGACGCCGCAGAAGCCAGCGAAACGCGCCTATGAGCAAAGCCCGAAGGCGGTACAGGAATGGCTGGACGAGGACTACCCGGAGATTCACGGCAAGGCGAAAGCGGAAAACGCCGAGATATACTGGGGCGATGAGACGGGGTTACGTAACGATAGCCAGCATGAGAGGGGCTATGCGCCGAAAGGAAAAACGCCTGTTGTGCGCCTGAATGCGAAGCGAGAGCGTACCAACATGATTTCAGCGATTACAAACCAGGGAAAGGTCCGGTTCCGCATGTACGACGGGACAATGAATGCGGACATCCTGATTGATTTCTGCCAGCGGCTGATAAAGTCAGCAAAACGGAAGGTGATCCTGATTCTGGACAATCTTCGGGTACATCATGCCAAGGTTTTCAAAGCATGGCTGACTGAACGTGAAAATGAGATCGAAGTGTTCTATTTGCCGGCCTATTCTCCGGAGCTGAACCCGGACGAATACCTAAATTGTGATCTGAAAGCGGGAGTTCATAGTGGCAAGCCCGCCCGCAACAAGAAGCAGCTGAAGAACAAGACAATGTCACACATGAGGATGCTGCAAAAGAGCCCAGAGCGGGTCAGAAAATATTTCAAACACGAGAAAATCCGCTATGCAGCGTGAGCGAAATATACTATTGCCGGGTTAATA
>NZ_JACZFR010000098.1 GCF_014904815.1 Microbulbifer taiwanensis | reverse complement strand
CTGTCCCGTCCTGAAATAGGTTGATACATTGAGGACCTATTGATGGATACCCCTTCACCACCCCGTTCAAAACGCACACAGTGTGATTACACTCTCGGCTTTAAATTGGCCGTGGTCGATGAGGTCGAAAAGGGCGACCTGACCTATAAGCAGGCCCAGGCCAAGTATGGAATCCAGGGGCGCAGCACCGTGCTGGTCTGGCTTCGAAAGCATGGTAAGTTGGACTGGGCCTCATCCAGGAGCTCAACGATGTCCAAGCAGCCAGAGACCCCAGCCCAGACTATCAAGCGACTTGAGCAGCAGCTCAAGGATGCCGAGGACCGCCAATACCTGATGGAGAAGATGATGGACATCATCGATCAGGAATATGGAGGGTCGCTGCGAAAAAAGTATTTATCCGAGTTGCCCGACAGGCTCAAGCCGAAAAAGTAGTCCCTCTGGCGCGTAGCTGTCGCCTCTGCGGCATTAGTCCTCAGGCAATCTACCAGCGGCTCCAACGCCACGCGCATAAGCAGCAGACGCTGGCGCCGGTAGAGGATTGGGTGCGGGAAGTGCGGCGCCAGCTGCCGAGGCTGGGCACTCGGAAGCTATATCACCTACTTGAGCCGCGCCTGCAGGCATCGGGTATCAAGCTTGGCCGTGACGGGTTGTTCGACTTCCTGAGGGATCGTCGACTGCTGATTCAGCCAAAACGCCGCTATACCAAGACGACAAATAGCCGGCACTGGCTGAAGAAGCATCCGAACCTGTTATCAGGATTGTCTGTGAAACGACCGGAGCAGGTGTTTGTGAGTGATATCACCTATGTCGAGAGCGATGAGGGTATCCACTACCTGTCCCTGGTCACAGATGCTGGCTCGCGGAAAATCATGGGGCATGAGCTGAGTCACCAAATGCGGGCTGAGGACACGGTAAAAGCCCTGCAGAAGGCGGTTAAAGCGCGATGCACAACGAACCCTCTGATCCATCACTCGGACCGAGGGCTGCAATACTGTTCAGGGTTATACCAACGGGAACTGCGGGAGGGCGGCATAGTGCCATCCATGACTGATGGATATGATTGTTACCAGAATGCACTGGCAGAGAGAGTCAACGGCATCCTGAAGCAGGAGTTCCTCACAGTGCGCTGCCGTACCTTTGCGGAACTGAAGGTCTTGCTTGAGGAGTCCATATACGCCTACAACCACTTGCGGCCGCACCTGAGCCTCGGCATGGAAACGCCGGAATCTGTGCACAAAAAAGCCAGCTCGGG
>NZ_JACZFR010000097.1 GCF_014904815.1 Microbulbifer taiwanensis | reverse complement strand
AAGCTCTTTTTGAAGAAATTTTCTTAAGAAAATCAATCACTTGGAGCCGCCTCCCCGCCGCTTGCTCAACGACGAGGGCGCGAACTATACGAGTTGCCGCGGCACTCTGCAAGCCCTTTTTTGAGCCTGTGGCAGATTTCCTTCCTCCGAGGAATCATGAGGCACTCAATCGCCTGCCGCCGGTCGCGCTTTCCCAAGTTCACGCTCCCGCTATTAAAGCTTAGTGTCACGTCAGGCTATTACCAAAGGCTGAGGCTCAACCCACTCGCCTTACTCGCCATTTTCCTCTTTTGGCGGCGCGGCACCGGGCTGATGGGGGCGAAAGTGCCGCCAGAACCACAGTGCCGGACCCGATGCGGTATAGAGCACGGCCAGAGTCAAAAGAACCTTGGGCGGGTCTATGGTCACAAGGCTGAAGATCAGAATGACCGCGAGCATCATCACGAAGGGCACGCGCCCCTTGAAGTCGAGTTTCTTGAAGCTCGTATAGCGGAAGTTCGACACCATCAATAACCCGGCAATGACGGTCACCACCGCCGCAATCACGGCCAGTACAGGGCCCACTTCCACGTCGTGCCCGGCCCAGACCATGCTGGCGACTATCGCGGCCGCGGTCGGGCTGGCGAGCCCGATAAAGACCCCTTTATCCACAGTATCCACCTGGGTATTGAAACGAGCCAGGCGCAGGGCGGCGCAGGCCGCATACAGAAAAGCCGCCGCCCAGCCGAACTTACCCAGGTGCCCCAGTGCCCAGCTGAATACCACCAATGCCGGCGCCAATCCGAAAGACACCATGTCCGACAGGGAATCGAACTGTACGCCGAAGGCACTCTGGGTATCCGTCAACCGCGCGACCCGGCCGTCGAGCCCATCCAGGATCATGGCAACAAAGATGGCAATGGCAGCGGCCTCAAAGTTGCCGCTCATACCGGCGATGATTGCATAGAAGCCACTAAACAGGGCACCGGTGGTAATCAGGTTCGGCAGCAGGTAGACACCGCGAGCGCGCACCTTCTTGCCGCTGGCGGAAACCTCCTCTTCGATATGTTCGTCGACAGGCAGGCCGCTCCCTTCCAGCTGAAGGCCTTCCTCGCCAGAGGTTTTCGCCTCGCCGGCCCCGGGTTTCTTTTCTTCCCCTTTGTCGCTCATATTATCTCCATTGGTGCGTTGTGCAGCCGGCGAGTGTACAGCGATTGGCGAGTGCGCGCACAGACCTCGACGCGATCACCGCGGCACGCAGCGCAATATGCGTGTCCCGTCCTAAAATAGGTTTACGGTTTTCAACTAAGCCAGCTCGACTCCCGAGCTGGCTTTTTTGTGCACAGATTCCGGCGTTTCCATGCCGAGGCTCAGGTGCGGCCGCAAGTGGTTGTAGGCGTATATGGACTCCT
>NZ_JACZFR010000096.1 GCF_014904815.1 Microbulbifer taiwanensis | reverse complement strand
GCAAAAGAGCCCAGAGCGGGTCAGAAAATATTTCAAACACGAGAAAATCCGCTATGCAGCGTGAGCGAAATATACTATTGCCGGGTTAATATGAAAATCTTCTTCAAAGAACAGATGTACTCTTTTTGAGTTTCTCAATCTTTTTGTGTGTATTTGGTGGTATTGGTACGTACATGAATTTAAAAGGTTAATGCCGAGATCAGGGGTAGCGCACAAAAAGTTGCATATTGTACGCTGTCCCCTGCATCGAATGGTTATGTGCGACCGCATCACTTCTCCTGAATGCAAAAATTACTTTTTGACCCAGCTTTGCACTCTTCAATGGCTTCTTGAATGCTCTTAAAATTAGGGTTTTTCATAGATTCTTCAAAAATTTCTTCGTTAATCAACCCCTTATCTCTAAGTTTTTCAACAAGCAATTCTGTCTTACTATGACCATGCTTAAGCAGCAAAAAGAAAATACTAGATGCGAGATCTATATTATGGTCAACACCCTCACCAAAATAATACATAAGGCCAACGTAATAGGCTGAATCTATATGGCCTAATCTTGCTGAAAGTTCAAATTCTTTGAATGCTTTACCTGAATTTTTTTCTCCACAATACCCCAAGTAGTGAAATAAACCACGCTGGTAATGCGCTGCCGGATCATCATCTAATTGCCTTTCATATATTATCTCTTTGGCCGCACAAAAAGCCTTCTTATTTATCAAAGCAGAGTATGTTTCATTGATTTTCTTTGCTTCTTCAGCCGGAACATCTGCCAACAGAGAAGTAGACAGAATATAACTTAAAATAATGGTTGAAATTTTTCTAATCACTTCTTAACTTCTGCTGGTCTTACCCACAAAAAGTAGACACTCTAACTATGCGCATTTGCGCTCATACTCTTCTGGACTTATGTAACCCAGTGTAGAGTGTCGACGTATCCTGTTGTAGAAAACCTCGATATATTCAAACAGCTCGGATTTTGCTTGATCAATGCTGTCAAAGCTTCCTGTGTATACCAGCTCTACCTTTAGCCGACTGAAGAACGAGTCCATCGCAGCGTTGTCCCAGCAGTTTGCCTGGCGACTCATACTGGCGCGGCAGCCGTTCGCCAAGAGCAGGTCCTGATACCCCTGAGCTCGATACTGCACACCTCGGTCTGAGTGCACAATCAGTCCCGGTTTTGACTCACGGCCCATCAGAGCCATTTTCAATGCTCTCTGAGTGAGCTCTTCCGTCATCTGCACATCCAGCGCCCAGCCGACAATACGACGCGAATACAAGTCCATCACTACTGCGAGGTACAGCCACCGATCCCTCACCCAGATGTAGTTAATGTCGCTGGTCCAGCGACGGTTGGGACGATCTACCTGAAAGCAGCGCTTCAGCAGGTTGGCAGCCACATTCACCTTGCTCTCAACCGG
>NZ_JACZFR010000095.1 GCF_014904815.1 Microbulbifer taiwanensis | reverse complement strand
AAGAACGATATGATTATCGATCAATTGGTGGAGTGTGAACTCGAAAGTGCCGGGTTGAAGCTGGTCCTCAAAGTTAATGACGACCATTGCGTCCTGGCTGTAACTGTATTTCTTGAAATTTGGCATATCCCCTCCCATTGATGGCCAAATTTTACCAAAAAAGCTTATTCTTAAGAGTTTTTCTACAGCCTGAACGCCGCCGGCAGGGGCAGCTTACCTTGTGCGCGTTTTGCGCGAAAATGGGAGCGCAGCGACCCGCGCATAACGTGCGCAAGGTAAGCTGTCCCGCGGATGGCCGCAGGCCCGGAGCGAATTGCCCGGCCTTGTTAACTGCTTTCGAGGCACAGGTAAACTCCTGAAACCGACGCTGGGAACTTTGGAGCCTCGTACTTTCCGGTTGCCGGATTCAGTGAAAGCGCATCTCCATACATCTCATTCCGCTCCGCATACCGAATAATCTTAAACTCTTTAAATTTACATTTTTCTTGTACTCGTTGAAGCCACAGCGCCCTCACGTTTGAAAAACTTTCACCATCCGGAACCGGGATAGAGAGATTTTCCTTTATCCCTGGAACCTCCTTCTCCCTGGGAGTTGCTGCATTGACGTTAGCGAAAATCAGCATCATTAAAAGAGCAACTATATATTTATTCATTCTGTCTACTTTACAGTTAACGCCCAGCGCAGGCGCAGACAGCGCGGAGCGCATTTTGTGTTAATGTTTGAGCGCCAGCGAGTAACACAAAAGGTGTGTAGCGTTGGCTGTCGCCCTGCCGCTGTTTTTTAAGCGGGGCTACCATGTGCGGACCTTCCCGTTACTACAGACCCAGAACACGAAAAGTTTAGAACGACGGCAGAAATCTTCTAAAACCTCCAATCTTCCCTGGTATTCTGGTGTGTCTGGGAATGCCATACCTACATCATGATCTAATTCTGAATTCTCCATCTCTCTTAATGACGTGAGCATTGCTCCTGCGACATTCTCCCACGATCGCTTATGCTGACTCCCATTTTGGGCTTCACCTTTGCATTCAATGACGAGCCGTCTCTTAGTAGATGGGTGTACGCCCTCTACGTCATAGCCTCTTCTTGTTCCTAATTTTTTGTCTACGCCCACGTAGCCTTCACCTTCGAGAAAATTCGCTACTGCATTTTTTACATCATCTTCAATAATTGGCATCTTGATCTCGATAACGCTTAACGCCGCGAGCAGCGGCAGCTTACTTTGGGCGCTTTATGCGCGAAAATAGGAGCGAAGCGACTTGCGCATAAAGTGCACAAAGTAAGCTGTCCGGTGGAGGCCCGCAGGGCCGGAAGGGACTTAACCCGATTTTGCACACACCATGTTGTTAGCAATTGATTTTACACTCAAATTCATGCGGTGATACATACCCAATAGACGAGTGCGACCTCTGAGTGTT
>NZ_JACZFR010000094.1 GCF_014904815.1 Microbulbifer taiwanensis | reverse complement strand
AGTACGCTCCGGCGCTGCGCGCCTCCGCCGGACGGCCTACGCAACGCGCTTCGCGCTAAAAACGCTACGGCCGCCGCTGCTGGCGGCGTTAGTGTTTTTAAGAGTGTGAGAGAGAAAGCACTCCGTAGAAAGTAAGAAATAATGCAAGGCGGTGGCTTCTAGGTCTGGGTTTTTCCAAGCCGTAGTGCAGAACGGGGCCCCACCATTTGGCTTTAGTTGTCAGGCAATGGAATATTTTTCGGCTGCTTTACTTGTGCCGCGCCGCCAATTTGGTTATTCGTCGGCTTCGCCCACGATTCGGAGCGGATGGTCTGTGCCAGGAGGGCAGCGCCGCACCGTGGTATATTTCAATTTCGTAAAAGGAGTGTGCCGTTCGTTCTATTGGGTGGTTGCGGAAAGCGCAGTTCTCGGAAAGCGGTCGGTAGAGACCCAAAACACTAACAAGGTGCTGCAGCTGACGGCTTACTTTATGCACCTTTTGCGCGGTCGCTACGCTCCTATTTTCGCGCAAAATGCGCATAAAGTAAGCCGCCGCTGAGCACGGCGTTATGGTGGCTTGGCAAAAATCAAAAAGTTGGTGCCTGAGAAGGTTTCCGTGCTTTTTTAAGCTCCATTTTGATGGCACAGCGCAAGGTTTCGGTTAAGCAGTTTCGTTCCTGGTGCCTTCGTTCTGGGGCGAGCGCAGAGGAAAGTTCAAGCCAGCATTGTGGGTAAGCAGTAAGAAAATTCAGTGGTGCGGAAGTTTTGGTATTCTTCCGCATCTTAAATAGGCGGCGGCCCTTCGCTGCGCTACGGGCAAAGTGCCAGTAGCGAACTCAGAGCGGCGCCAGCCATAACCAGGCCAGGCAGTACGCTCTGGCGCTGCGCGCCTCCGCAGGACGGCCTACGCTATGCGCTCCGCGCATAAACAGCGTAGGCCGCCTCTGCTGGCAACGTTAAGCACTCAAGGACGAAATGTGGTTCCAGATAGAGAAGAAATACTTACAAAACTGGAAGAAATAGAATTTTGGCCAGAGCTGAATGGGCAGCTAGAATCTTATCTAGATAACGCAATAAGCCTAAAAGATATTGAGTTTGCGGAGGCTCTGCTCAAGGCTGGTGCTAATCCAAACCCAAAGGATAATCTTGACGATCATCTTCACCACTTGTTACATGAATATAAGGTTGAAAAAACCGTTAATGGTAATTTGATTCTTTCCATCATCGAGATGCTTCTTAAATTTGGTGCCAACCCCAACAGAGTTTGGTGTAATAATCTACGGGCGTATGATTACGCGGTATCTGAGAATGTCACTTCAGTAGTAGAACTACTGGAAAAGTACGGGGCTGACCGAAAGCTCAGGGTGCCAGTATAGTGCTTAACCAAGCAATGCAACCGACGGCTAAGTTTGTGCACTTTTTACGCTGTCGCTGCGCTCCATTATCGCGCAAAAAGCGCACAAACTTAGCCGCG
>NZ_JACZFR010000093.1 GCF_014904815.1 Microbulbifer taiwanensis | reverse complement strand
TGCCGATACTGGTGCCGGTGACGGCGTGGGGGCGCGGGCCGTCGTAGCTGTAGTCGCCGACGCCGGTCTTGAAGGTGATGTTGCCGCCGGCATCGTAGAACAACTTAAAGTAGTGTTAGCGAGGATTATTAATTTTTGCGATCTCCCTTAATATTGCAGCCATGGAGACATCTTCAGGAACCGTATTATCTTTAACTACTTCATATTTATCCAAGTCCACATAAACACACCTCTCTACATCGAAAGTATCTCGTGAAATTTCGGTCAAAAAAAGTATATATTTTTTCCCTATCCGATAACCGTACTCCCAAGCCGGCCCATTAAAAATATCAAAGTACTCCCCCTCAGTAACATTACCTTTATAAATAACCATTGATTTCATCCTAGCGTATGGGACGCTTTCTATGTAGCTTCTCCAAGCACTTGCAAGGTCTTGCTTTCTACTATTCATGTCGGTTATATTTTTGTTACGACTGTAATCAGCTTCAAAATCTTTTTGAGTCATTCTTAGTTCAACCGGATAAGCCATTACAACAGAATCGCTTCCGTTTACTAAAGAATATGCAGTTATACCTCTACACTCACTTGCCTTCGAGTACGAAGAAAAAACTAAAAAAATTAAAATGTAAAATCTAGATTTTAAGATCATTACTTCGCTCCAGGTAGGGTTTGTCTGCGATAGTATTCCCAAGAACCATTTTTATACCAATATTCATTACCCGTAGCCCCTTCTAGGCCTATCATGGTTCCATCTGCACTAGTTGTAAAAATCCATCCTCCAGCAGCCTGAGCGTGCCCCCAATCACCTGTTATCCCACTCGGCCCCCGCTGATCAACTAGCCCGCCAATAAATCGGCGTTCAAGATGAGTCGGTCCAGGGTGCGTATGCCATGTATGATCCTTGGAGCCCACATCCGCGACATTTGTAAAGGCATTGCTATGATGAAAATCTGTTCCCAGGTTTTTAATTGTTCCACCAGCACTTATTGTTGCTGAAATTTCTATATCATACTCTAGAGATATATCGAGCAACTCTTGCCTACTATTGAGTTTGGCAGCTGTATTTTTAAAGTTTCCGGCATTGGTACCCACCAAATCAGCTCTTAAAGCATCCAACTTCGCTTCAATTTCAGCTATCTTTTCGGGGGAAAACGAATCTTTTCCGTGTGGAGATTTCCCATTAATTGTATGCTTATTTGCTCTGTGTGCGCGGTTATTGCTAGAAACTTGTGGTGACGATACTGACTGTATTGCCCACATAAACGCCGCAGTCATAGCCCCATTTGCAAACTTACCACCCGTGGCCTCCGAAATCGCTCCAGAGACAATCATCCGCGTCACCAGACTAGTATCTCTGCTGAAGCCACCCCCGACTCCTGCCGACACAAATCCATGCCCGAACTTGCCGCCGCCTAGAGTAGAGACGACTCCGCCCACAAAGCCGCGCACAGCGAAGGCTT
>NZ_JACZFR010000092.1 GCF_014904815.1 Microbulbifer taiwanensis | reverse complement strand
AGTACGCTCCGGCGCTGCGCGCCTCCGCCGGACGGCCTACGCAACGCGCTTCGCGCTAAAAACGCTACGGCCGCCGCTGCTGGCGGCGTTAGGCTAATAGAGGATAAAAAAATGGATTTAATTGGCGGTTTAAAGACAGAAGTATTCCGACCTGTGATTATGCTCATGGTCCCCGGGTTGGTCGTAGGGGTTCCAACGTTATTTGTTCTTCAGCATTATCAGCCAGGGTTGTTTGATTTCATTGAGTCGCATCCAACACTTTCAACCTTTATTGGGTTTATAGCAGCTACTATTTTGGGTGTTTTGACATATGAATTTGGCACAAACATCGAAGCAAAAATCATTGATAAATGTATTGAAAAAAAGGGTGAAAAGGATGATATCTATGCAACCTTTATCGATGATTGGTATCTATTTCTTCGATGCACTCTTCCTGAGCGGTCGGTCGCGCAGGAATATATAAGCGAGCGAGTTCTATATCTTAAGTTCGAGCTGGGAATGGCGGCCGCGGCTATACCATGCTTACTATTTTCCTTTTGGGCATGGAAAATTCGAGATGATTTCAGTGGCGGTTGGTTTGCAGTTTTAGTGGTAACTCTCATAGTCGTATTTTTATATTTTTTGTACGAATCCTATCAGTCAGGTAAAGTTCTAGCACGACTTAGGAAAGAGATTTTAAAGGGTATTGGTAGTCCGCCAAAATATGGGCAAGCCTAACCAGGCCAGGCAGTACGCTCCGGCGCTGCGCGCCTCCGCAGGACGGCCTACGCTATGCGCTGCGCGCATAAACAGCGTAGGCCGCCTCTGCTGGCAATGTTATATTTCTTCGAGTAAGTAAATGACCCCAGAAGTACAGACAATCCTTGCTGAGTATGATGGCTTTCTTAATGCCCTTAGATGCTTTCTCGGCTATCGAAGAGTTTTTGGCTGCTTTGCCCTAGAGAAAACTGAAGGCTATCTCGAAACGTATATTACGCAGTCAAAAAATGAACTCGAACGCCAATATGAGGTGGATTACCATGGCGTTCGTACTTTGTTTGGTGAGTACCTGTTCAGGCCTCTTGAAGCAGGGGGCTTCCAAAACCTAGAAAATACGGACTGGGTTCTATTTGAATACTATGGTCTGATATCTACAACCCTAGATGAGAACGGTCCTTGGAATCCCATTGTTGGCGGCCAAACAACCGTTCTAGAGTTTGTACCTACAGAGGGAGTAAAAAACATAGAATTTGTTGTTGAGGTCGGTGATATTGCCATTGTCACTTTCCTCGCCAAGGAAATATAACCAGTTGCTGCATCCGACCACCTACACTCCGCTCGCTTTGTGCTGTACGCTACGCTAGCACAAAGCGGCTCCATTCCGGTGGCGGCTGAGCAAGGCGTTATTGAGGCTTGTTCCGTCGGTAAGGTAAGTTCTTTGTATATGAGATTTCTGTGCCTTGTTTTGGCTCCAACATTGAACCCTGTGCCG
>NZ_JACZFR010000091.1 GCF_014904815.1 Microbulbifer taiwanensis | reverse complement strand
TGGTCGTCACCTTGAAGTGGGCCGGGATGCCGGCCACGGTGGGGCAGCCGCCGGACTCGCTGCACAGCACTTTCAGGGTGGTGCTGTGGCTACCGGTTTCTATATGTTCGAAATAGGCTTCACCGAACTGGGAGTAGGCGCGGGTGGTGGCCACGCCGTCCATATCCAGTGCTGTCCCCGGGGCACCGAAGGCGTTGGTGATGGCCGGAGCGGCCAGGTCTCTGTCGCGCTGGTGACTACCACACTGCCGGCGAGTCTGCCCAGGTGCAGCTGCTGCTGTCCACCATACTCCGCAAGTCAGGCAACGTCAGGCGAGAACCATCACTGTACATATAGGTAGGCTATAATTTTCATTACTTTATAAATTATCGAAAACTATTTTATAATATTTCGAATCCCCTCGAAGAGGGGTTGCGACAGTCACCAGCAGACTATGTCCTTTTGGTATAATATATTTGGTTTCATGCTGACTACTTGAAAACGGACTTTCTATTGACAACAAAATATCACCTTCTGAATTCAAATATATAATTTCCACCCAGGCGTCATCAAAAGTTTCTGCACCGGAAGAAACAAAGGTAACAGAAAGATCAAACTCCCCACCTTCCATATTTTTTTTTGATACCTTTACCCCTAGTTTTTTCTCTAGAAATTTAGCATCCTTCTCAACAAAGATCCTCTCAACACTTTCTGCCACTACAGTTGCATAGCAATACTTTATGCTGCCAACCAACGCAAATAGTTGTAACACTATAAAAAGAAGCGTTCTCATTTTTCTCGAGACCTCATAATTGCATCGTACTCTCTCTTATTCATTAAGGCGCCATGCTCAACACCCTCACGATGTCCAGTTTCATGTGCAATTACACTTAGAACGCTTTCTGGACCGGTTACGATAAAACCATCCGGCCCCCGCCCAATTGCATTTAGTCTATAGCCCTTTGTACCTATCGGATAGTAAACGTTATTAGACACTGTTGCGCTCGGATAGATATAGGACCAACCATCAACATTTGCACCTAAAAGTAGAACATAACCTGAATTATTCTTAAGGAAATCTATAGCCTCGCGTACATTTGGCCGGTACACCACATTTCCAGTTGTACATGTTGTTGATCTTGGACAGAAAGCATGCCTAGGATCATATTTTACTGTTTCGTTTACATTTAGATTATTTTGTGCCTCAGCTAGCTTCCTCCCTTGCGCATATACCGATTTTGGATCCTCTGGCAAACTTTCAAGCTTCTCAATTGCGGCTTCATTTTCTGCAGTAGAATTCGGCTGAATTTTAGTGCCCGAAGGTTCCAAATTCAGATTCTGCATCGCCCAAGCAAACGCAGCAGTAGCGGCGCCGCTAATGAACTTACCACCGGTCGCATCCGAAATAGCCCCGGAAACAAGCATCCGCGTGACCAAGCCGGTGTCCTTGCTGAAACCTCCTCCGACTCCTGCCGACACAAATCCATGCCCGAACTTGCCGCCGCCTAGAGTAGAGACGACTCCGCCCACAAAGCCGCGCACAGCGAAGGCTT